>CAZONI010000099.1:0-11795 GCA_964581175.1 uncultured Desulfobacteraceae bacterium | reverse complement strand
GACTAATAAGATGTCCCAGACAACCGGGGAATCTTCGCATTTCAAAAAATGCATGCGCACTCCGGTATCATGAGGCCCAGAAGATGGACTCCGAGATTCCCGTTCGAGAGTTCGATATCATCAGGAAGATCGGACTGGAGACCTGCAAGACCTGCCCGGTGGGAAAACGGAACGCCGTGGAACTGCACATCTCAAACCAGGAAAGCTTGAAACCGCGTGACGACAGAACCGTTCATGAGGGAAACAGCTGACATACAATACGGACAGAGGAGGAACACGAGAAATGAAACAGAACAAACGGACTTCGCTAAAAATATTCAGATACGTTGCACTTTTTGGGATTATTGCGCTCTTCTGCGCACCGGCGCTCGCGCAAGCGGCGGCTTCGGGATCGAAAGACTACGGCCCGGCATCATTTGCAGACCTTGCCGAAAGCGTGAAACACTCGGTAGTAAACATATCCACCACCCAGGTTATTAAAGGCGCGCCGATGAACCCTTTTGGATCGCCCAATTCTCCTTTCGGCCATTTCTTCGGCAATGATTTCTTCAACCATTTTTTCGGCAATATCCCCCAAGGTGAAATGAAAAGCCACGCCCTTGGATCCGGATTTGTCATCAGTTCCAACGGCTTCATTCTCACCAATAATCATGTGGTGGAAAAAGCCACCGAGATAAAGGTGAAGCTGGACAGCGGCGCGGAATATGATGCCAAGATTATCGGACGGGACCCGAAAACAGATCTCGCACTGATCAAGGTGACGCCCAAAAAGAATTTCCCGGCGCCGGTCAAGCTCGGAAATTCCGATGCTATCAGAGTCGGCGACTGGGTCATGGCTGTCGGCAATCCTTTCGGTTTGGGGCAGACCGTCACCACCGGGATCATCAGTGCGAAGGGCAGGATCATAGGGGCCGGCCCGTATGATGATTTCCTCCAGACCGACGCCGCCATCAATCCAGGAAACAGCGGGGGCCCGCTCTTCGACATGGCGGGAGAAGTCATCGGCATCAATACCGCCATTATTGCCAGCGGGCAAAACATCGGTTTCGCCATTCCCATCAACGTAGCAAAAGAACTCCTTCCCCAGCTCGAATCAGGAAAGATCATCCGCGGATGGCTCGGCGTCATGATTCAGGACATTACCCCCGAGCTGGCAAAATCCTTCGGCCTCAGTACGACAGAAGGTGTGCTGATCTCAGATGTCTCAAAGGACAGTCCCGCAGAAAAAGCCGGCCTGAAACGAGGGGATGTGATCACCCGGTTTGATGGAAAAGAGGTTAAAGATGCTCACATGCTGTCTCGCATGGTGGCGGCAAAGAAACCGAACACCACGGTTACGGTTGAAGTCATCCGGGACAAGAAGGAGAAAAGCCTCCAGGTTAAGCTTGGTACAATGCCGCAAAACCAACAGGCGGCCCTTTCCCCCATGGAAAACAAGAGCCCGTGGGGACTCACAGTCCAGGAAATCACCCCTGATCTGGCCAGCCATCTCGGTCTCAACCCGGATGAAAAGGGAGTGGTGATCTCGGATGTGAAGCCCGGAAGCCCGGCGGCTGAAGCGGGACTCAGGGCTGGCGATATCATCAAGGAGGTTGATCGCAAGGAAATAAAGAGTCTTGGTGCTTATGACAAGGCCATGAACAAAGCGGATAAGAGCGAGGGAGTCCTGCTTCTCATCAAGCGGGGGAACGGGACAATTTTCGTCGTATTGAAGCAGTCAGGGAATGAGTAGAATTCGTCATGTGATCTCAGGCCGATCGCTTGAGGTCACATGACTTTACTTTTCCAGTGCCCGCCCACAAAACATCTCGGTGGGCACTGTCCAGTTTCCAATCCAGAAATGAGACGTTTTTGCAAGATCAAGACTTCCGGGAACCCGTTGCAAAGCAGTGGGACTTAATCACCGCGAAGGGGATTGTGAAAAATAGCCGTTTCTGGATGGAAACTGCTTACTGATCGAGCTTCAGAATCAGAAAGGACCCCAGGAAGAAAAAGATACCGTTGGCCAGCCAGGCAGAAAGGATTGGGGGGAGAATCCCCGCAAAGCCGAGTGACCTCGATACGCCAAGGACGATGAGATAGAGAAAGCAGGCTACTACGCCCATGGCTACGGATACAGGTGTTCCTCCCCTCTTCTGCAGGATGGCAATGGGGGCTCCGAGAAGGACCATGATAAAGACGATGAACGGGAAAGAGAGCTTGATATTGAGGTCAACAAAATACCGGGAGGCGTCATATCCCTCATCCTGGACCTTTTCGGCAAACCGTTTGAGCAGCCAGTACCCCATCTCCTCGGGTTGCCTCTCCTCCTTGGCGAATGTCCCCGGTTTTTCCGGTATACTCAGGTAGATCTGCTTGAACCGGGTGAGCCCGTAGCCGCCGTCCTTGTCCGCGGTAAGCGTTATCCCGTTCCTCACTTCCCATGTTTTGCCCGTCCATACTGCAACTCTTCCGTCTATTCTTTTCAATAAACGAAAAGAGGAATCAAAGAAGTAGAAAGTGGGTCGATACATTGTCTTCTTGTTCGGGTCGAACCTTGCTATCCAGTAAATAGCATCCCCTGATCTGTACCAGATGTCATCCCGACCATAAACCCCTCCTTCGCTCCTCTTCTCCACGTATATCCTCCAGAGGGCGTTCGCACGGGAGCTTGAATAGGGAACCACGGATTCGGAAAAAAGGAAGAGAGAGAGAGAGAGGACAAAACCGAGAAAAAAAATCGGGCGCATGAAGTCAAAAACCTTGATGCCGCACGCTTTGAGCGCCATGATCTCATTATTTTTCCTCATCAGGCTGAACATGATAATGACGGCTATCAGGACTGCCGGCGGCAACATTTGCACGACAACAAAAGGGAGGAGATACAGAAGGTAGCTGACGATCACATTCCGTGGTACCTCGGCTTCAATGAAGTTATCCACCTTGCCGAAAAAATGCACCATCATATAGATGGAAATGAAAGCAAACAGGCACAGAAGGAGGAGCTTGAAAAATTCCTTATACAGGTATTTGGTGAATACGGGCATGGTCTATCAATGCTCAAGCTCGACCTTCGGTTCCCTGGTCATTAAATCCTTCACGGCATCTTTCGGATCCTTCCCGTTATAGAGAACTTCATATACCTGCGTGGTAATGGGCATGTCCACCCCCACCTTTTTTGAAAGTTCATAGGCGGACCTGGTGGTCTTGATGCCCTCAGCCACCATGTTCATTCCGCTGGTGATCTCCTGTAGTTTCATGCCTTTCCCGATCTTGAGGCCCACTGTCCTGTTCCGGCTCAGATCTCCCGTGCAGGTGAGAACGAGATCTCCCATCCCCGCAAGGCCCGCGAAGGTATGAGGATTTGCACCCATGGCAACGCCCAGGCGGGCAATTTCTGCGAGGCCTCTCGTGATCAGGGCCGCACGGGCATTATGTCCGAAGTGCAACCCGTCTGATGCTCCCGCCGCGATTGCAATGACGTTCTTCAGGGCCCCTCCCAACTGGATTCCTATGAGGTCCTCGGAAACATACACCCGGAAGAACGGGGTCGTAAAGAGGCGCTGGAGATTCTCGGCGTGTTCCACGTCATTGCAGGCAATAGTAACCGCAGTAGGATACCCGGCAGAGACCTCTTTTGCGAAGCTGGGTCCTGAAAGACAGGCATAGGTTTTCATGAACGAGTCGGGCAATACGTTTTCCGCCACCTGAGACATAATCATGCCGGTCTCATTTTCGATTCCTTTTGTTGCGGCCATGATGTGCATGCCCTTGACGAGGTGCGGCAGAAGGCCCTCAAGGACTTCACGGAAGACGTGGGACGGCACGACTATCAGTATTAATTGGCTTCCGGACACCGCCTCCCCAAAAGACCGGACCGGGGTGAGACGGCTCGACAGGGAAACATCGGGCAGGAAGAAGCTGTTTACGTGTTCGCGCACGATCTCATCGTAGACCTCTTCCTCCCGCACCCACAAGGCAACATTCCTGCCTTTTTCTGCAAGGAGATTCGCCAGGGCAGTTCCCCAACTCCCGGCCCCGATCACCGATATGTTGCTGATGTCATTTCCCACGACCTGTTTCCTTCTGGCCGGATCACCCAAACCCATTTCTGCTATCAGCGCGGTAAGGGTCCGGCGCCCGAAGGGCTGGAGGGCCTTCTCACTCCTCCATGAGTTTGGCTACTCCAACCACTTTCTCTCCTTCTCCAAGGTTGATCAATTTCACGCCCTGGGTATTCCGGCCGATGATCGATATATCTCCCACCCTCAGACGAATAATCTTTCCATGTCCGGTGATGATCATCAGCTCGTCGGTCTGGGCCACCTGGTACGAAGAGACGACCGGGCCATTTCTGACAGATGCCTTGATGGTCAGTATCCCCTTCCCCCCGCGTGACTGCCGCCGGTATTCTCCGGTCCGGGTGCGTTTTCCATACCCGTTTTCCGTAACGGTCAAGATGGTCGCCCCTTCCTGCAGGGCCTCCATTCCCACCACCGCATCGCCCGGCTCCATTCGGACCCCGATGTTTCCACTCGCAACCCGGCCCATACTCCGCAGTTCGGATTCGTTGAAGCGGATGGATTTTCCCCGCCGCGTGGTAAGAAAGATATCGTGTTGTCCGTTGGTGACCCGAACCCCGATAAGCTCATCTTCCTCTCTGATTTTTATAGCCACAATCCCTCCGGCCCTCGGGCGGCTGTAAGACAGGAGGTCGGTTTTCTTGACAAGACCGTTCTTGGTCGCCATAACCACATACTTTCCTTCCTGAAAGTCTTTCACCGCAAGGGTGGTGGCAACCTGTTCGCCGCGACGGAGGTCCAGGAAATTCACAATGGCCTTCCCCTTGGACATCCGCCCCGCCTCGGGAATCTCATGCACCTTCTTCCAGTGTACCCTGCCGAGATTCGTGAAGAACAGGAAGTTATCATGAGAGGAGGCGACGAAAAGATCCTCCACGAAGTCCTCCGCCTTGGGCCTGACGCCGGTCATCCCTTTTCCACCACGTCTCTGGGCCCGGTACAGGCTGATGGGGTTTCTCTTGATGTATCCCTGGTGACTCATGGTGACTACCATATCTTCATCCGCGATGAGGTCTTCGACGTCAATATCTCCGACGTCTTCCAGGATTTCCGTCCTGCGGTCATCCCCGTACCGCTGCCTGATCTCTTCGGTCTCGTCCTTGATAATCTGCAGGACCATGGCATCGCTCTCGAGAATCGCCTTGAAACGGGCGATATTCTTGATCAGATCCTGGTATTCCGCATTGATCTTCTCTCTCTCCAGTCCGGTCAGTCTCTGCAGCCGCATATCGAGAATCGCCTGTGCCTGGAGATCAGAAAAGTCAAAGTCGGACATGAGTCGCGATTTCGCTTCTTTGGGATCAGTAGAAGATCGGATCAGTGCGATGATCTCGTCCAGGAAATCAAGAGCCTTCTTGAGTCCTTCCAGGATGTGGGCCCTTTCTTCCGCCTTTCTGAGATCATAGATGGTCCTGCGGATAATCATTTCCCGGCGATGGGAAACAAAGTGCTCCAGGATCGCTTTCAGCGTCAAGATCTGGGGGCGTCCGTTCACGATGGCCAGGAGGATGATGCCGAGGGAGACTTCCATCTGGGTAAACTTGTAGAGGCGATTGAGTATCACCAGGGATCTGCCGTCCCGCTTCACATCCACCACGATGCGCATCCCGTCCCTGTCGGATTCATCGCGTATGTCGGAGATTCCCTCAATTTTCTTTTCCTTGACCAAAGAGGCGATCTTTTCCAGCAGTCTTGCCTTGTTCACCTGGTAGGGAATTTCTGAAACGACGATTCGTTCTCGGTTCTGGCCGATCTTTTCCACAAACGCCCTGGCTCGAATCCTGATGATACCGCGGCCCGTCTTGTAGGCTTCCCGAATGCCCCTCCGCCCAAGAATGAAACCGGCCGTCGGAAAATCAGGACCCGGAACGATCTTCAGGAGCGTCCCAATATCCGTTTCCGGCTCATCGACAATTTTGATAACCGCATCACATATCTCCCCCAGATTGTGCGGGGGAATATTCGTCGCCATCCCGACCGCTATGCCCGAGGTGCCGTTGATAAGGAGATTCGGGATGGTCGTGGGAAGGATCAGCGGCTCCTCAAGTGAACCATCGTAGTTGGGCATGAAGTCCACGGTCTCTTTCTCTATGTCAGAGAGAAAGTCCTGCGCGAGCCTTGTCATGCGCACCTCGGTGTAACGCATGGCGGCAGGAGGGTCACCATCCACCGACCCGAAGTTTCCCTGGCCGTCCACCAGAGGATAGCGCATGGCAAAATCCTGTGCCATTCGCACGATACTGTCATAAACAGCCACGTCGCCGTGGGGATGATACTTTCCGATGACATCCCCAACCACGCGTGCTGATTTCTTGAACGGCCGGTTATAGTAGTTCCTGAGGTCGTGCATTCCGTACAGGATCCGCCGGTGAACAGGCTTCAAACCGTCACGGATGTCAGGCAAGGCCCGGCCTACGATGACACTCATTGAATATTCGAGATAAGATTTCTTCATCTCATCTTCGATTGTTACCGATTTTGAAATCAGATCAATTGCCATTCCTTCACTCCAATTTGGCTCCAGCAACGTTCACGTTCCGGTGGTAACATACCCCCAAGAACTGCACCTCGCGCTCTGGACCTCAAATATCCAACTCTGTTACCTGGAGAGCATTATTCTGGATAAACTCTCTCCGGGGTTCTACCTTATCTCCCATCAGGACCGTAAAGATATCATCAGCCTCCACTGCATCCTCGATTTCCACCTTGAGCAGCGTTCTTCTGTCAGGGTCCATGGTGGTCTGCCACAACTGTCCGGGGTTCATCTCCCCAAGACCTTTGTATCGCTGTATGGCAAGGCCTTTCTTTCCCCTCTCCAAGAGCTCTCCCAGCACATCCTGGGGGTTTTCCATAGTCCTGGATTCGTGTTCTTCAACGAGGCGACACCCCCCCTTCGACAGCATCTTCAACTTTTCAGACATGCTCACCAGATACCTGAGTTCGGGAGAAGAGAGGAATTCCCAGTTAACCGTAAAGGTCTGGCCGCCGTTCGACGTCTCCGTTACGAGAAACTCGTAGTTTCCCCGCTCTTCATCCCTCGGAAGATCCTGAACCCGAAATTTCTTTTGACGAAGCTCTTCTTTGAAGTTCTCCACGAACGCTGAATCCTTGTAAAGACGTCTGTCAGCCTTCCCTCCGAGCACCATCAATTCAATGAACCGGGAACTGTACCCCATGCGAGATAATTTTGTGACATTTTCATAAAACCTGATCAGGCTCTTGAGAAGACTCGCGAGGGTTTTTCCGGTAACCTTCTCGCCATTCCCGAGAAAAAGGGTCTCGTTGTTGGAAATACGTTCAACAATGAAACTGTTGAATCCTTCCTCGTCTTTCACGAAACGTTCTTGCTTCCCGTCCATCACCCGGTAGAGAGGCGGCTGAGCAACATACAGGTGGCCCTTTTCTATGAGCTCCGGCATCTGCCTGAAGAAAAACGTGAGGAGCAACGTCCTGATGTGAGATCCATCCACATCAGCATCCGTCATGATAATCACCTTATGGTACCGAAGCGAATCAATGTTGTACTCCTTGTCCCCGATTCCCGTCCCCAGCGCGGCAATCATGGTCCGGATCTCCTCACTGGATATCATCTTGTCGAAGCGGGCCTTTTCCACGTTCAGGATCTTCCCGCGCAGAGGGAGAATCGCCTGAAAACGCCTGTCCCTCCCCTGTTTTGCAGACCCGCCCGCGGAGTCTCCCTCCACGAGAAATATCTCGCTGTGCTCAGGGTCCCTTTCCTGGCAATCCGCAAGCTTTCCCGGAAGTGAATGATCTGAAAGAACACCTTTTCGCCGTGCAAGATCACGCGCCTTTCTGGCCGCCTCCCTGGCCCTTGCAGCATCGATGACTTTGGACAGAATGGATTTTATGACGCGAGGGTTCTCCTCGAAAAAACTGCTCAGTCCGTCATTTACCAGTGTCTCCACCAGGCCCTTCACTTCGCTGTTCCCGAGTTTTGTCTTGGTCTGGCCTTCAAATTGGGGATTGGGAAGTTTCACGCTTATGACTGCGGTCAATCCCTCCCTGGCATCATCGCCACTCAACTTCTCCTTAAAATTCTTTCCCAAAGAAGAATTTTGGAGATATTGATTAATGCTCCTTGTCAGGGCCGACTTGAAGCCAATCAGGTGAGAGCCGCCCTCGGTGGTATTGATGTTATTCGCAAACGTAAAAATTTTCTCCTTGTAAGAAGTGTTGTACTGGAGTGCCACTTCCATGATAACCCGGCTCTTTTCTCCGTTCATGTAAATGGGTTTTGGATGAAGAACCTCTTTGTTTTTATTCAGGTATTCCACAAACGACCTGATACCCCCTTCGTACAGAAACTCCTTCTTCTTCCCGGTACGATCATCCAGTATCCTTATTCGTACCCCCTTTGTGAGAAAAGCCAGTTCACGCATCCTCCGGGCAAGCGTCTCAAAGTCAAATTCAGTGTCTTGAAAAATAGTCTTGTCGGGCAAGAAATGGACCTGCGTGCCACGCTTCTCGGATTTCCCCCTGGTTTCCAGGGGTGACGCGGTGACACCTCTCTCATAGCGCTGGTAGTGGATACTGCCGTTCCTGTATACCTCCACTTCCAGAAACTCCGAAAGGGCGTTAACGACCGATACGCCCACCCCGTGTAAACCGCCGGAGACGGTGTAGGTCTTGTGATCAAATTTCCCGCCCGCATGGAGTTTCGTCATAACCACTTCAAGGGCCGGCATTTTTTCTGTCTTGTGGAGGTCGACAGGTATCCCGCGTCCGTTGTCAAACACCATGATACTGTTATCGGTGAGAATTTCGACATCTATACGATCGCAGTACCCTGCCAGCGCTTCATCAATGCTATTGTCCACCACCTCGTAGACAAGGTGATGAAGTCCCTCGAATCCTGTATTGCCAATGTACATGGCCGGCCTTTTTCTCACGGCCTTCAAACCCTCGAGCACCTTTATGTCCGAGGCGCCATATGATCTTGATTCTTTCGTCATTTCAAATCCTCATGGGCATAATAAGTCCCAGAAAACCGCTGTCTGCTTCACCTCTGAGCAAACACGGTTTGGAACTGTCGATAAATCCTAAACGTACTCGTTCACTTTCCATCGCCTGCAGCGCTTCAATAAAATAGCGCGCGTTGAACCCGATTTCCAGACGTTTGCCTGTATATTCCACGTCCATGTTTTCCTGTGCATTCCCCAGTTCAGGATTTGTAGACGTCAATTCCATGATATTGTTTTCCAATGAAATCTTGACGGCCCGGTAATTTTCATTACTCAGGATGACCATTTTCCTCATGGCCTCCAACAGGACAATTCTGTCCACTTCCAGGGAAATTCCGTCCTCACGGGGAATCACTGCCTGATAATCAGGAAACTTCGTATCTATGAGGCGAATAACAAGCAATGCATCATCTTTCTTTGCCGCGCAGTTGTGTTTTTCGAAGCCCAGTTGCACAACTCCGCCTTCAGCACAAAGTTTGACGAGTTCGGCCATTCCTTTCTTGGGAATCATGACGCCATGCCCCACATCCAGTTCTTCAATTCCAGGAATAGCCTTGTCTACAAGGGAAAGCCGGTGTCCATCGGTGGTCACCATTCGAAGAATATAGGTGCCCTCAAGTGCAATCCTTTCCGTGAACACCCCGGAAAGCTTGAAACCGGCCTCTTCAATGGTCACCGCATAGATGGTCTTGTTGATCATTTCATTCAGGGTGTCTGCATCCACTGAAACAGTCTTGATTCCTTTTGGTTCCACGATACTCGGATAGTCATCTGCGGGTAAACAAGCCAGGTTGAATCGTGCAAGACCGTCCGTCAGGAAGAGCCAGTTGTTCTCTTTTTCTTTCAGATGAACAACATCACTCCTGCTCTCTTTGAGTATTTCAAAAAACTTTCTTCCCTGGATGGTTATGCTGCCCTCTTCGATGACTTCCGCGGGCAATTCCTGGCTGTATCCGAGTTCCAGGTCCGTTGCCGCGATGGTGATTTTTTCACCCTTTGCAGTAAGAAGAACAGTAGATAGGATAGGCATATTACTTCTTTTTTCAAGTATGGTTTGAACTCTCGAAATGCTTTTGAAAAGAATTGGTCTGTTGATTTTCGTTTCCATATGGGACCTCCTAAGAAAGTATTTTATTATGAATACTTAATAGAAAAAAATAGTCATAATAATAAGGAACTGTTGAATTGTTCAAAACAGTTCTACCATAGCAGGAATGAAGACAAAAATTACTTTCAGGGATTCGTCAGAAAACAGTTCTTTTGTCGCTTCACTCCTAATTTGTTTCCGCTACTTGCTGTTTTTGAACCGGTAGCAATCAATCTATTGAAAAGAAACTCCCATCAGGCGATCAAGTTCTCTATCTCAAGGATGTCCTTTCTGATCCGGTCGTTTTCTTCCCTGGCCCTGGTGATATGTTGCACGGCATAGATTACGCTCGAGTGATCTTTCTTTCGGAAAGCAATTCCGATTTCCTTGAAAGACCAGTCAGTATAACGCCTGCACAGGTACATCGCAAGTTGCCTCGGGTATGCATATTTCCTTTTCTTGCTCTTGGAAAGAAGATCAGCTAGTGACAGATCGAAAAACCGTGCGGTGATCTTCTGAATCTGTTGAACACTGGCAGCGGGGGAGAGAATACGTTTTCCGCCGGTCACCAGTCTTACAAGGGAAATATCAATAGGCTTTTCATGAAGCGACGCGTAGGTTTGCAGACGAGTGACAAGCCTGACCAGTTCTTTCATGTTGTTTGTGTTATTTGCCAGGAAAAAAGCGGCATCATCCGGGATGTGGATTCCTTCCTCTCGACATTTTTGATCAATAATTTTCAGCTTTATGTCCTGGTTGGGGGTATCGATCCTGGAGATGACGGCCCACTGGAGACGAGATTTCATTCCCTCAATGAAATTCTCTATTTGATTGGGCGGGTGCTCTGCCGTGAAAACAATCTGCCTGCTCGTCTCGTGAAATGCATCGAAAAAAGAGATTAATTCTTTTTGTGTCTTGAGTCGTCCGGAGAGAAGGTGTACATCGTCGAAAAGGAGGAATGAGGCTTTCTCAAGATCCATTTTGAATTGATTCATGGTTCGCTTTCTGAGGGCGGAAGAAACCTGGGAGGTGAAGCGATCGGCAGTGATGTATTCCGCCTTTTCTCGCGATCGATTGGCTTTGATATAGTTGCCGATGGCATGCAGGAGGTGGGTTTTGCCCCGGCCAGGCTCACCATAGATGTAGAGGGGATTAAAATGCCGGGCAGAGCCCTTTGCGGCCTCCAGTGCGGATTGAAACGCAAACCGGTTCGCTTCCCCGGTCACAAAGTTTTCGAACGTCAGTTTCTTATTCAACGAGGCGCCGGATGTGTACCTGGTTTTTGGCGGGGAACTTCCTATCGCTGAGGTATCTTTAACGGCATTTAAGGGAAGGACGAATTGAATCTCCGGAGCAGTCCCCAAAAGGTCGCTGAATCCGCTTCGTATTTTTCCGGCATATTTTTCCTTCAGCCAATGTGCCACAAATTTATTTGGAACCTCGATTGTAGCTGTGACTGAATCTATTTCCTGGAGGCTGGTGCCTGAAAACCATGTCTCGATCTCCACAGGGGAAAGGTGCGTTTCAAGGTATTTGATCACGTGATTCCAGATTTCCCCTTTTTTTCTCATAATAACTACAGAAATATCCTTGAAAGATTCTTTTAAATTATTAAACTTTAGACAAATTGTATTGAAATTTCAACCTAAAACTGATTGAGAGGGA
>CAZONI010000098.1:0-11988 GCA_964581175.1 uncultured Desulfobacteraceae bacterium | reverse complement strand
CCGTAGAGTTCACTCGTAGACGCCTGATAAAATCGCGTCTTCTGCTCCAACCCGAGGATCCTGACCGCCTCCAGCAGACGCAGAGCGCCCAAGGCATCAGCATTGGCCGTATATTCCGCTGTCTCAAAAGAGACCCGCACATGACTTTGGGCTGCCAGGTTGTAGATCTCATCCGGTTTTGTCTCTTGCATGATGCGGATGAGGTTGGTGGAATCGGTCAGGTCTCCGTAATGCATAAAGAAATGGACACCGGCCTCATGAGGGTCCCGGTAGAGATGATCGACCCTCGCCGTATTGAAAGAGGAGGATCGCCGCTTGATTCCATGGACCTCGTATCCCTTCTTCAATAAAAAATCAGCCAGATAAGCCCCGTCCTGGCCAGTAATTCCTGTAATCAGTGCTTTTCTCATGCTCTCTCACTCCGGGAGATTAATCCTCTAAAATAATCAATGGCCTTTAAAAGCCCCGCTTCAAGAGGGATGCCCGGCTCCCAGCCCAGCTTATCTCGTGCGAGCGAGATGTCCGGGCGGCGTTTGGCCGGATCGTCTTTCGGCAGAGGCTCGAAAACGATCCTTGAGCTGCTTCCGGTCAATTGAATAATCATCCCTGCGAGGTCCAGCATGCTTGTCTCCTCAGGATTTCCCATGTTCACCGGTCCCACAAACTCGTCAGGGGCGTTCATCATAAGGATCAACCCTTCTACAAGATCGTCCACGTAGCAAAAGGATCTGGTTTGCGAACCGTCGCCATAGATTGTGATATCCTTGTTTGAAAGGGCCTGGACGATAAAGTTGCTCACCACTCGCCCGTCATGCGGATGCATTCTCGGGCCATACGTGTTGAATATCCGGACAACACGGATATTCACCCTATTCTGGCGATGGTAATCAAAAAACAGGGTTTCCGCACAGCGCTTGCCTTCGTCGTAGCAGGAACGCACACCTATTGGATTGACGTTTCCCCAGTGTTTTTCCTTCTGTGGATGGAGTGTAGGGTCTCCGTATACCTCGCTCGTAGATGCCTGAAGAATCTTGGCTTTCACGCGTTTGGCCAAACCCAGCATATGGATGGCACCCATGACGCTGGTCTTGATGGTCTTGACCGGGTTGTACTGGTAATGGATGGGAGACGCGGGGCAACCAAGATTATAGATTTCATCCACTTCCAGGAATATGGGCCGGACCAGGTCGTGGCGAATGATTTCAAAATTGGGTTTCCCCAGAAGATGCGCCACGTTCTCCCTGGTACCGGTAAAAAAATTATCCAGGCACAGGACATCGTGCCCGTCGGCCGCCAGCCGGTCGCACAGATGGGACCCAAGGAAACCGGCTCCTCCGGTCACAAGCACTCGTTTTCTTTGGTGGTACATGAATGCCTCTCCCTTATCCGGCTAATCAGGAAAGCACCAGATATCAAAGCTCAGATTTCGAATGGAATCAAAGTAAGGAAATGACAATAGACATGAGGACCAACTCGATCTATTGCCTCTCTTTAGCTGCCCTTCTCAGTGCTTCAAGAAATGGATTCGAAGGACTGGGAACATTCCTTTTCAGTGACCGGGAGGGATTTGGTGCTGTCGAACCGGAGCGCGACAGCTGGCCCGCAGTTTTCGGGGAATTTGCTTGCACCCCCGGCTTTTTTTCCGGCCTCTCCCCTTCTACTGCAGGAGAAGATTCTGATTGGCGACCGGCGGCAGTTTCAGGTGTTTCTCCGACCGACGGCAGGGCAGGAGGTGCGGGACGCACTTTTGCTTCCTGGTAAAGATTTAATTTCACATTTTTCCCCTGGCCTGCAAGGATGATGAAGTTGCTGCCGATTTGCTTTATGGTCATGCCGTTAATCTCATCACCCTCTTTGTACAACTCCGGCTGTCTTTTCCCCCCCCGCACAACCTTTTCTCTCAGCATGGCCCGCCGGCCGTCCGGTGAAATAATCACGCCTGTGAATATGATCTGCTGCTCAATCTGCTTGACTACCGGCGATTTCTTATCCTCCAGAGGAATTTTCCGAACGGTCTCCGGGGAAAAAATGTGTTTCTCCACCATAGGCGGAGCATTCTCGCCAAGGGCAGGTACGGATTGTGTGAGCAGCGCAAGCAAGCAGATAATCATAAATCCTGAACCAAGAACGACCATATGTCGACAGGGATACCGCATAGCTCAAAGCCTCCTCACTCTCTCCTGAAGTCCGGATACAGGCAGCGGGGCCTCTGAATTTTCGCAGATTCACGCAAGGCGTTCATGCCGTTAGTTGTTCCTTTCTTCTTTTATGATCCCCTTGAGATCCTGCACCCTTGCGGAAAATTCTTTTGTGATGGCGTCGGCCTGGGTTCGGCTGGTGATCACATGCGGTGTGATCAACAAAATCAACTCCGTCTTTTCCACCTCTTTCCTCCCGCCGCCGAACAGATATCCAAGAATCGGGATATTCCGCAAAAAAGGTACCCCTGATTGTGAGTTGGTCTTCTTGGATTTCATCAGCCCGCCTATGATGATTGTCTGTCCATCTTTTGCCACCAGCGAAGTATTTGCTTTCCTGTTCACGATCGACCAGGACTGCAAGACGTTATTGAACGTTCCCGTATCACTGACTTCCTGGGAAATCTCCATCTTTACCAGGCCGCCTGAATTGATATGCGGGGTAACCTTCAGGAGTATGCCCGTCTTCACATACTGCACGGTGTTGGTTATTGTGGTGCCGGAAGTAGCATCTGTTATCTGTCCCGTTATTGAGGGCAAATCCTCCCCTACCTCGATGGAGGCCTCTTTGTTGTCGACCGCCAGGATATTGGGCGAAGAGAGGACATCCACATCAGAATCCTCACCCAGGGCATGGATGAGTCCTTTCATAAAAGCCACCGGGTTATATACTGCATAGGTAAATCCGTTCACAGACCCAAGAGGAGTATTAATAGGCCGGCCCACTCCTTCGTCCAGGGCCCCCTGCATGGTGTAGCCGCTGGTGCGTCCCTGGAGATACCACTCCACACCATACTCCACGGACCCTGTGAGTTTGATCTCCGCCACTATGACATCGATCAATACCTGTCTTGGTACGATATCCAGAGCTTTGAGGACGTTCTTAATAAGCGCGTAATCACGGGCGCTTGCCTTAATAACGATGGCATTGTTGGTCTCATCAGGGATGATTTCGACTTTTCCCGAAACATCGCTCATTCCACCGGCTTCGGCCGGTTTTATGGTGGGTTTTACGATTGTGACTCTTTCAGACTTGATTCCGGCCGGACTTCCATATACCTGTTTCAGGATATCAGCCAGCTCTTTCGCCGAACCGTTTTGAACAAAATAGACAAATACGTTTGTTCCGGAGCTGTCGGCATGGTCCATGATCTTGACCCACTTCCCGATCAGCGTCATGATGGAAGGCCATTTGCTGACAACCAGGAGGGCATTCATGGTCTTGAGGGGAACGATTTGAAAGGCGCCCTTGTCTATGCCCGGCCTGTCAAAAAGACCTCCCGTCTTGAACACCGTGTCAAGGTCTTTGGCAAGATCTGAGGCGTCAACCTCTGCTATGGGAAAGAGGCGCCAGGAAATATCCTTGAAATAGGGAACATCCAAGGCGCTGAGGATGGCGGCCGCCTTGTCGATATTGTCGGACGTGTCTGTCATGATAAGAGAATTGGTCACGGTGTCCTCAGTCAAAACCGCACCTCTCGACAAAAAGGCGCTAACATTCTTGAGTGCTGCGGCAGCGGATATGTATCTCAGCCTGATCATCCGGGTTATATCGCCTACTCCGCTGTTTTCATCCGTGACCAAAGGAGCATTGGCAACCCCTGCGCTCATGGGTCGCCTGACAACCTTGAAGATATCGCCCGGACCCCTAACAATGGCGAGGTTATTCAACTGCAGGGTATTATTTAGAATATTAATAAACTCTGACCTCGTATAATCCCCCGCGATATGGAATGAAACCTTCGCTCTCAGGCTCGGATCAACCATGTAATTGACCTTGAAGAGCTCATAAAGGGTTGCATCGAGGACTTCGTAAAGATCCGCATTGTCAAAGGCCAGTTCCACGTGGGTAGGGTTCTCCTTAACGGGCCTTTCCGTCCGGCGCGGAGGGCTCATTGCAAGACCTGGCCGAGAAAGTTGCTTTACAGCTGGAGATTCCGAAAGAACAGGCTCGGGCATCTCCCCTCCCGCGTGACCGGTCTTCCTCTCCTCTATGTTTTTCGCCGGGACCTTTTCTTGCTCCTTTTGCTGATCGGATGTCGTGCGTTCTTCCACAGATGCGGAGTTTCCGGAAGGTGCTTTTTTGAGTTTTCCCGTCTCTGCAAAACCTCTGTCGAAGGCCTTTTCACGCATGGAAGCACACCCCGAAAAAAATGGGAGGGCGACAAGAAAAACGAAGAGCAACGCCGAAAAGCTCTTTCTTCTGATCCCGCTAGTCCATATGCCCATAAACATGTTCCCCCTGCTGAACCACTTCACGCCTTTGAACTTCAGATTTTCTTCAGCATCGTTGGATAATAATCTTCAATTCCAGTTTGGCTTATTGACAAAAAGTGTACCCATCCGCAACAATACATGAAGGCTCTCATTTCTCGGAGACCGGTAACTGATAACAATCCGCTCGATCCTGGTCGCCCCCCTCTTCGTTTCAAGAAACCGGAGAACCTCAGAGAGGCTTTCAATAGATGCCGAAAGCTGAAATTCCAGTCTTCCCACCGCATACTCCCGCCATTTCCCCGGCGGCAATTCTTTATAGGCTATGAGGGAAATGTGATGATTCTCCAGGAATTTCTGGAAACCTGCCTGAACAGTCGCGTTCGTTTCCTCCAGGGTTTTTTCTCCAGTGAACACATGAGAAAAACGTTCGAAATTACCTTTTTTCCCCTTGTAGGCATTTATGGCACTTGAAATTTTTTTCAGCTCCTTCTTGAGGTGATGGAGTTCCAGAGACTCTTTTTCGATGTTCGCTGAGATCTCGCTCATTTGGTCCTCAAGGGGCACAAAAACGCTCAACCACCAAACCAGGAGCACCGTCAACCCGAGCGCTATCCCGATACCCCACCGCCGTCTCTTCCTGTTTATTGTGCTCACCATGTCCCTTTATCCGAGATCCGATACCGAACGCTTATAAGCCTTTAGGACTATTTCTTTCTTTCCGACGCATGCTCATCAGTCGATGATTTCAACTCCAGGCTCAACCCGAATCTCTCCTGTCCCGTTCTTCCACGGCTTACGGACCCGATGAGCTTGACTTGTGTAAACAAGCCGGATTTTCTTAACGTCTCAAGTACCTTGACCGCATCAGCACTTGTCCCCCGAAGGGTCATGGTTCCCTTTTCAAAGGAGCAATTTGAAAACCAGGTACCTTCCGGCACAAGTTCAGCCACCTTATTCAAAAGGGTATACAAATTCGGTCTTGAGCCCATAAATTCATCAATATTGTTAAGAAATTGACTCGATCTTTTCAGGGCTTCCAGGTCATTCTGCAATGGTTGTACCCGCTTTTTCAAGCGCTCGACCTGTTCTTTCAAGGCAATGAGTTCCTTCGTTTTACCGGAATTTCTTTTGTTTGCCTGCCAGGTTAAGAAAGCCATGCCCAAGACTAGTACAATAATCAAGGGAATAATCACTTTGGCCGGACGAAAGTACTTCAGCCTTGTAGGCGTCCCATCCAGAGATATCTCCTGCTTCTTTGAGAGGGTGGGAGAAACGGCTGCTATTCCCATATTTTCGGTAAGCAAAGGCGCCTTGCCGAGTCTGTTTTTCTCGGGAAGCGGCAGAACAGGCTCTCCTCCGCCTCCGAACCAGAATATTTTACCTTCCAGATCCGCAGTTCCGGCGCTCAGGTTAGGCGGGAAAGACACTTCGCTCGGGTTGTTATCGGCACGCGGGGTAATCCCGGAATAAAGGAATCCTTCCTTCCCATACAACGCCAGTTCAAAGGCCTTATCATGTACAGGGACTATCAGGCCGAGAGGATAAGAGTATCTTTGGATATCAAGCCATGCATGAATCCCAAAAGAAAAAGGAAAGATGCCCTTGAGAAACGGCCTCATTCCCGTCTCATCGAATGCCTCCAGATACGGGGCTATCTTGCGGCGGGAGGCATAAAAAATAAGTGCATTAATCCCGTTTCTGATGCTCGAGAAATGAACATCGTAATAGATCTCATCAAGAGGAAGATGGCAATACTTGGGCAGGTTGTTTCGAACAGAGAGGAGTGCGTCTTCCATATGCAGCGGTGGCAGCCGTACCTTTCTGGCAAAAAAAAGATCCCTTGGAAGGGCCAAGTATATACCGCATTTTGTTCGTCCTGAAATCTTTTCGAGGAATGCCTTCAAAGAAGCATAATCGGACCCCGCGACTCTCCCAAATGGTTCCATCCCGGGAAAAGGCACCCTTGTGGTTAACCCAAGCATTCCTTTCCTGACGAAGACATACTGGAGGCTGTCTCTATCTACATAAATCCCGAGGAGCCATTTGTTAGCCAACTATTTCCCCCTGTGTCATTCTGTTGATGGAAGCCTTTCGAGGAGTGCGGAACGACATTGCTCGAACGGCACCCATTTGCCTCCCTGGCTTTTCAAAAATATCAGCACCAGAGTATAGCTCTTGCCCCTTCCTGGCGCGATTATGCTCAGTCTCTTGACATTTTCGGGGTAAATGGTGAAGTCGTCAACCAGAGGAGGCAAGGACTCCGAATGTTCCTCGTCTCCCTCTTCTCTTTTGTTCAAGATTTGTCTCAATGGATCACCCCAAAATAGACCGGGCGAGACCCCCTTCACCAGGAGCATCTCCGTCAGGACTTTAAAAGATCCGTTCGCAGGTCTGTAAGGAAGGCCCAGACCCGTATAATAGTCGGCTTCAACCCCATGCATCCTGACAAGATCGTCCGCATCCCGCCAATCCAAGATGGCGTCGGTAATTTCATCGGCTTCTTCTGTCATCTCTCCACCAAGGCTCTTCTGGATTTGCCCCCTTATTTCGGCGTCCGAAGCCTTGTTAATGTCGGTTTTCGTGGATTCGTTATCCACCTTAACCCATAGATTCACATCTTTTACAGAGAGCGGCCACCAACCTCCCAACTCAGCCGATCCGGCTTTATTAGGCCCATAACCCGAAGCAATAAGAGCGACCACGGATTGGATGCTCTCTTCCAGCTTGAGCTTATGCCATGCATTATACGCGAGAGCGGCATTTCCCCGATTGTGCGAAAGGTATTCTCCGGACAAGAACCCTAACAACACGAGCACCCACAAAATCAGGATGAGAACGCTTCCTTCCTTGCAAGTGCGGTGCCAGGGGAACTCGCCCTGCCTCGCTATTGTCCGACGGCGAAAAACCATCGGCGGGGTTTCTCCTTTTCACCCTCGGTGAATTCAATACGGACATAGGCCGGTGGAATGGAATGCTCCCCGTTCCATTCGTCTTTCCATTGGCCCATCTTCTCAAAATCTATTGTATTTCCAATACTATAAAGCAAATCAAAGGCGGCAATTCCATTTATCGTACTGACGGGTTGAGCGTCTTTCCTTCCATTTTCAGTAAGTGAACCCAGGGAATCCTCGAAATCCTTTTGGGTTGTTATCGCTCGTTGATAGAAGAGCAATGTCTTGTCACTCTTCATGAATACATAGGATACTTGCAGCAGACCTTGAAGAGTTGAACCCATAGGGGCATAGGAGGTAAAAAAGGCTAAAGAATGTTCTGATCCATAAAAAGGGAGCGGAATATCTCCGCCTGTCGGGGAGAAGCTCGCCGTTCTTACCAGGTACTGGAGCTGGGTCTCAAGAATAGATGGAAGCATTGCCCGCAGTTGCGCTCCTTCACCCTCACGTTCACCTCTCTCCCATGCGGTCATCGTCATTCTCAACGCCATAGCCGCTATGAGAGTCAGCACTGAAACCAGCACGATGGCCACCATGATTTCCAGAAGGGTAAAGCCTTCCTGCCTCTCATCGGTCAGGGTCATCGGCCATACCATCTTGTCAAACAAAGACGCCGCTCCGTCCCGGCCTTCCCGTAAGACAGGCAGAGGGTCATTTCATACATTGACGGGATTTCAAGGGGCACTGTCCCATCATCTTCTACGATGGCTAAGGGCTTGGCAGTGAGCGTAAATTTCCATCCATCCTCTCCCGCCACGTCACCTTCGACTTGTTTACTATCCAACGCGGTATTGATCAACTTGGAGTCGATCAAAAGATTATGGGCGATTCTGGACGCTGTCAACAATTCATCGGCCCTCCAGGATATCCTTTTAGACTGGGAAAGGGCCTGGAATATAACCCCAAAGGATATGCCCACAATAATGAGTGAAACCAGCACCTCCAAAAGGGTAAAGCCCAATTCCTCTGAATATCTCTTCTGCCGCCATCGGCGGTCCCGGACCGGCATCTTGACTCTACCTTCAGGCCTCTACCTTCTCCCTACGGCCCTCTCTGCAACAGCCCCGGCCGCAGTGATTATGCCCGTTATCACATCCACCTTTACTGTACAGAGGGTATTGCCCGCAACGGAAAGAGTCAGCTCTCCGCCGCTGGCACTTCCATCAGGGTAAAAACTGATCCCGTACACGCCGTTGTCGAACGCCGAGACCCGTTCACCCTCTACGAGCATTTCTTCAGGCACCTCAATGGACATCCCCGTATTATCTATCCAGCACTGCCTTTTCTCACCGCTGATATAAAAAACAACGGGCATGCCGCGCTCAATCGCCAGGCGCCGGGCAGTCTTACAAAAGGAAATCATTTCATACGCAAAGTTCTTGTTTTTTCTCGTTGCAACGGACTTCCCCACACTGACAAATACGAGGGAACTGCCAATGGCAATAATGACCATTACGACAATCAGTTCCAAAAACGTAAAACCGTCAGAATTGTATTTCATTGATCCCGAAGACCGCCATCAGCATAGACACGACGATGCCTCCAATGATGAGGCCCATAAAGAGAATCGTCAGCGGCTCAAGCAGTGTGAGGTAGAATTTTATTCTTGCCTGGATCTTATTATCCAGCTCTTCAGCGATCTCAACCAACATTTCGCCCATTCTTCCAGTCTCTTCTCCGACGGAAACGAGTTGAATGGCCATCTCGGGAAAAACCTTCATTTCCTTCATAAGCGAGCTGATTCTCCTGCCCTCTTTGACTTTGTCATATATCTTCTGCACAGAAGTCCTTATTATCTGGTTGCCCACGACTTCCCGAACGATTGAGAGGCTTTTCAGCAATGGAACCCCACTTAATAGTAAGGTGCCCAATGTCCGCGCAAAATGGCTCACTTGAATCTCGCGAATAAGGGACCCGAGAAGAGGGACACCTATGGCAAGCTTATCGAGCTTCAGTCTGCCGACGGATGTATGTGCAAAATACCTCAGGGACAAAAAAAGAACCACCATTGTGAGCACCAATACCCACCACCATTGCCGCAGCAAAGCGCTCACTGAAATGAGAATTTGCGTAGCGAATGGTATTTGCTGCCCTAATCCTTTAAAAATACTGGCAAATCTTGGGACAACGAAACCCATGATCACCAAGACGGAAATGATCCCAACCATAACAAGAATGCTTGGATAGATTGCCGATGAAATGATGAACTTCTTCGTTTCCTCGGCGCGCTCCTCAAACTGGGCCAGCTTGGCCATCACCTGCGGCAGTACCCCGCCGACCTCACCCACCCGGACCATATTCACATAGAGTTCGCTAAAATCCTTTTTTCTGGAAGCCATTGCATCAGAAAGACTCTTGCCCCCGCGCAGTGCATCTTCCAGCTCTTTGGCCAGAGACTTCAGATTTCCTTTCTCCACAGATCGGCCAATAACAGTCAGGGCACGATCCAACGGGAGCCCGGACTTCAAAAGGTACCCAAGATCCTTTGTAAATTGGAGGAGTTCGCCTCTTGATAGCAACCGGGAAGGACGTCTGGGAAAGAATTTCCGGGTATGGTCTCTGTCCAGCCATCTGAGGAGCACAAGGCCCTGGGATTCTAAGGCGAAAAGCAAGGTTTCTTTATCCTTGGCCTCTGCCGAATCGATGACCTTGCGTCCCCGAATATCAACCGCTTCATAGGCAAAACGGGGCATTAGCGGGCAACCCTCAAAACTTCTTCATAGGTAGTAACACCTTGCCTCACCTTATCCAGGCCACTGATCCTCAACGGCGTCATCCCTTCTGAGAGGGCTTTTCGGTATATTCCAAGCCGGTCGGTCCCTTTCAAGACCGCCCGCTGTATGGCTTCACTCATGATAAGCAGCTCAAAAATTCCAACCCTGTCCCGGTATCCGGTGCCCCCGCAGTCCTTGCAGCCCGTTCCTCTTTGATAGGTGTCCGAAATCTCCTCCGGGGGCACTTCCAGGTCTCTGGCCACCATCACTTTTTCCTCTCCGCTCAACCGTACTTCTTCCCGGCAATACGAGCATACGCGTCTTACCAGGCGCTGGGCCAACACCGCAACCAGAGACGAGGCTATCATGAAGGGTTCTATTCCTATATCTTCGAGACGTGTTATGGCTCCGGCCGCATCGTTTGTGTGCAGCGTCGAAAAGACCATATGGCCCGTGAGCGCCGATTGGACGGCAATCTCCGCCGTCTCTACATCTCTGATCTCTCCAACCAGCATAACATCCGGATCGTGTCTGAGAAAGGACCTCAGACAATTGGCAAAGGTCAGTCCAATCTTCGGTTTTATCTGCACCTGATTGATTCCCTCAAGTTGATATTCCACAGGGTCTTCAACGGTGACTATCTTCTTCTCCGGAGAATTTATTGTGTTGAGAGCGGCATACAGTGTCGTGGTTTTTCCGGCGCCGGTTGGGCCGCACACGAGGACTATGCCGTGAGGCATGGATATGATAGACTTGAAGGAATTCATCATGTGTTCCGGAAAACCCAGGCTGTCCAATTCCAGGTTGATGTCTTCCTGGTGCAAAAGCCGCAACACCAGGCTCTCGCCAAATTGGACAGGAACGGAAGATACACGGATATCTATTTCATCGTTCCCCAGCCTGAACTTAATCCTTCCGTCCTGGGGAAGCCGCATTTCAGCAATGTCCATCTTGGCCATCAACTTGATTCTCGAAGTTATGGCAGCTGTGAGTTTAGTGGCTATGGCCTCCTGATTGTGCAGAATACCGTCGATTCGATATCGAACCTGCAAAGACTGCCTTCTGGGTTCAATGTGAATATCCGAGGCCCCGACATCAAGGGCTTTACTTATCAAATGGTTTACCAGTCTTATGACCGGCGCCTCTGAAGCCATATCTTTCAAGTGTTCCGGGCTATCCCACAGCTGCTCTTCGATGCTCAATTCCGATTCATCCGAGCTGTTACCTCCGTTCATATCCGCATCAGCTTCATACCACCGGTAGATAAACTGGGATATGGTCTCTTCAGAGGCCCGAAAGACTTTGACGGGCTTACCGTAGGCTTCCTGAATAACCTCCCGGGTATTAATATCGGATGGGTCCGCCATCGCCACCGTCACATTTTCTCCAGAATCATTCAGGGGCAGGAAACGGAAGCTTTTCATGAACCTCAGCGGCAAGAGATTTATGGGGAGGGGGTCTTCCGGAAAGTCGCTTTCATCTATTTCCTGCACTTGCATCCAGGAAGAGTCTAAAACTGTCTTTTCGGGCTCAGAAACCCCATCGGTTTCATTACTCGTTTGGAAAAACCGTGCAATTTTTTTCCCGAAGTAATTATTCAACGGCCTATTCCCAGCTTACGACATCCTTGTTCTCTTTTTCTCCCCCTTCGACACCATCTTTTCCATAGCTGAAAAGATCATAATCTCCATGCTCGCCAGGACATTGATAGTGATAGGGGTTTCCCCAAGGATCGAGCGGCACCGGTTTGGGCAGGTACGGGCCATCCCATGTTTCCAGATCGCCCGGTTTTTCTCTCAACGCCTTCAGCCCGTCCTCTGTTGTTGGATAGCGCCCGTTGTCCAAACGAAAATCATCCAAGGCCGCACCGAGAAGCTCAATTTGCGTTTTTGCGGTCTTTGTCTTTGC
>CAZONI010000097.1:0-12133 GCA_964581175.1 uncultured Desulfobacteraceae bacterium | reverse complement strand
CATCTTCGCGCGTTTGAAACCCGACCGGTATCTCCTCGTGGAGCGGCCTTAGTCTATACATTCCAACTTCGCACAATCTTCTCTTTCCGAGACATCCTTTCCGCTTCATTACCCCTCATGATAGATGGGTTTTGCCATTTCCTTGAAGGTGAAGCTGTGGAAAACATTGTACCCGTTATAATCCAGGACCCGAAGGTCATCTGTCTGGTAAAGGTCTCCCATCACCACTGTGTATTGATTCCCATATTTCTCCTTGACCCTCTCCAAAGGCAGTTCGGATGCGATGAACTTCTTTATTCCCTTCACCTCCAGTTTTGCCACCAGCTTCGGATCCTCGAAGGATTCATAGCTGGTCAAAATGAGGATAGGGCCGGTTCCTGTAAAAATGATTCCCGCTTTCATGAGCACTCCTCCTTTCCAGGCATTACACAGACACACAGAAATAAGGTTATGACCACATCATCGATCTATGCGCCCATCTGAGGGCGGAATAAAAATTGCTGCAAAATTACTGAAACTTGGCTCCTGAAAAAAATCAGGACAAACTGCCTGTTTGTTCTTGTATTACACCATATGAAGATGCTAATATCAAGCCTTTTTCAAAGTGATTATCTCCTTGAAAGAGTGGGGGTCGCTTATATCATGCGTTTCGACACGGCGCTCAGGGCATACAGCACAAAGCGGGTAGAAGAAATAGAGCACTCGGATATTCTCGTGGGCATTCCCTGTTACAATAATGAGAAGACCATTGCCCATGTTATTCAGATGGTCAGCCACGGGCTCTTCCATCACTACAAGGATTTGCGCTCAGTCATCATGATCGCAGACGGCGGATCCACCGATGACACACGGGAAGCGGCAAAGGAATTCGAGATCAAGCCCTGGCAAGAAAAGATCGTCACCATATACCGAGGACCCGCAGGCAAAGGATCGGCATTTCGGTCTGTATTCGAGACTGCGAAACGGCTTCGGGTCAAGGCATGCGTGGTGGTTGATTCGGATCTGCGTTCTATTACAGGCGATTGGATCAAATACCTTCTGGAACCGATTCTCGAAAAAGGGTACCATTTTGTCTCTCCTGTCTACTCACGCTATAAGTACGATGGCACGATCACCAACAACATCGTGTATAATTTGACGCGGGCCCTGTACGGTTTGAGAATCCGCCAACCCATCGGGGGAGACTTTGCGTTTTCCGGGGAACTCGCTGCCTATTACATGGCCCAGGATGTATGGGATACCGACGTTGCGCGCTATGGCATAGACATATGGATGACCACAAACGCGATTACCAATAATTTCAGGATATGCCAGTCAAATCTGGGAGTGAAAATCCATGACGCAAAGGATCCTGGTGAATCTCTGGGTCCCATGTTTCGACAGGTGGTTCATACCCTCTTTGTTCTCATGGAGCAAAACGAGAAGGATTGGAAGGGTGTGAGAGGGAGTAGGACCGTGCCCATGTTCGGGCTGAGGGATTTCCTAACCCCTGATCCCATCAAGGTCAACCTTGATCGTTTGGTGAACGAATATAAGACCGGCTTTCGTCAATTCAAAGGCCTTTACCGGGATCTTTTTTCACCCGATTGTTACGAGGAACTCAAAAAATGTGCGGGAAAACCTAAGACCAAGTTCGCCATGCCCGTGAAAACGTGGGTCATGGTTCTCTATGAAATAGCAGGCACCTTCCATCACTGGAAAGACAACCGCACCCAGTTGGTCAATCTCGTGACTCCGCTTTACCTTGGCCGCGTGGCCTCCTTTATCAACACAACCCGAGAAATGACCTCAAGCCAGGCAGAAGAAATTGTCGAAGAACACGCCCAGATATTCGAGGACAACAAGGATTACCTCCTTGAGGTATGGAATAATCAGGACAAAAAGGGTTGATCCATTCCCGTCGTTAAGAATCAACAGCCTCGATGAGTTCCTGAAAGATGTGGGTGGGATTAACCACGCCCACGATTTCGCCGTTCCGGATGACGAGGGGCCGGCGAATCTTCTCTGAAAACATTGCGTAGATAGCATGTGTTATGCTATCTTCCTCTTTTAAGACCGGGTGCACAGGGGACATGACCTCTTTCACCTTCTTGACCGCCTCCTGCTTCACGAGTTCCAAAAAGCCATGATGGAGCCACTCAAATCGCTCCTGGAAATCACGGACCTCCTCTTCGACCTCCATGGCCCGGGAGGAGAGCATCGAATAATAGGCTCTGGACTGTTCCGGGGCCTTTGCATGCTCTGGAACCATCCCTTGTATAAAGTCATGCATGGACAGTCTTCCCACGATTTTTCCTTTTTTCCCCGTTACAAAGATGGCCTTGTGAAAATCGCTGATCTTCCCCGCTTTCAGATCCTCGTGGTCCTTTCTCAGTATTTGCAGCGCGACACGGAGTTCTTCATTTTGATCAATCGTGTGATATTCTTCGATGGGGACCATAATATCCTTTACCTTTTTTTCTGCTCCCATTCCCTGCTTCCTCCTCGAATAATCAGTCTTTCGTAAACCGGACGGTTCATCACCGGGGTTATGTGTTTACGGGCCTCCGAAATATCCTATTCACGAGGAAAATTCAACCCATTTTTCCTTCCGCCCATGTCTACGACATCCGCCTCCTCGAACTCTCCCTAAGTGTCCCTAGCTGCCGATCAATAAGGGATTGAACCGCGTGTCGTAGTCATATGTGTCCACACCCTCTCGCCTCTTCAGAAACCCCACGACCTGATAGGTCAGAGGCGTCGCGATGATCTCATATACGCATTTTACCAGCCACTGGGTTATCACGGCGGACGTGAGCGCCGGCGCAGGGATAACCCCCATAAATGCAACAGTAATGAAGATGAGGGAATCAAGCCCCTCTCCCACCAGCGTGGACCCGATGGTCCTGGTCCACAGCCACTTCCCATTCGTGGCGATCTTCATTCTTGCCAGGACATAGGAATTGGAGAATTCTCCCACGAGGTAGGCCAGAAAAGACGCCCCAAGAATGCGCGGCGTGTATCCCAGGATCTGGTCGTAGGCCGCCTGCCCACTCCAGAAAGGTGCCGGCTGCATGATCTTCCCAAGCCAGAACGCGGCCACCACGATGAAATTACAGAAGAACCCCAGCCAGATCACCCTCCTTGCCTCTCGATATCCGTAGACTTCGGTGAGTACATCGGCTGCAATATAGCTCACGGGAAAAATGATGATGGCTGCAGGCAGGATGAACCCGAAGATATACACAATCTTGACGGCCATTATGTTGGCCGCGATAAGGCAGGTGACAAACACAGTCACCACGACCACGAAAAGTGATGAATGTCCCTGAAGTCGGCCGTTTGACTTTTCCATAGCATACCTGCTTCGTCCACGAAAACCATAATATATAGGGAAAATATATGATCTGCAATAACAACCGTATCCGGGAAATCCTGGAGAGACCGGCATAAACCTTTTCTTGAGAGGGGAGGCCTCTCTTTCCTAGGGAGGCCTCGCAGGTTGGAAAGGCCGAGATATTAGAAATCCAGCTGTCCTCTCAGGCCGAAGATGTAAATGTCATTCGCGAGTGAATTTCCTCCCGCGTTCTTCACCCATTGCAAATCTCCCGATATGGCGAAACGCTCTGTCACTCCCCACCGATAATAAGATTCCACGTAGCTTTCATCTCCTGTATCAGCGTTGGCTTTCTTGTAATTGTCTGTCAGGAGTGTCTTTCCGAATGCCACTCCGAAGGCGTCATTTTGTCTTTGCCAGAGTTCTCCGGAAAGTTGGGCCCCGATCGTCCACAGCCGGTTAAAAGGGATCATCTCCCACTCCTCTCCATTCCAACGGGACAGATCATTATTGGTCTGGCTGTACCGCACAAAACCAATCACCCCGTCCACAATTTCCTGGTCAAAGCTTATTCCCCAGCCTTTCTGCGTCTTGTCTGCCAGGGAATCATTGTAGATGGGAGTGAGCCTTCCGTTGGCAACAGCAAGTTTCCGGTTCTCAAGATGCCGCCTTCCATCCCACCATCCATAAACCCGGTAGTTACCCGGCCTGCCGAACACGAGAGGTTTGAAAGCCACCTGCGCAGCAAGAAATCCACGATCAAAGATATTCTGCCAGTTATCATGTTCGACCGAAGCTCCGATCACCCTGAATTCCAGGAAACTAACCGGTGCCAGTTTCAGCATCGCCGCAGGGCAGTAAAAATTATCGGGCTCGGGAATGGTCAGACCCATGCTCTTCACAAAGATGTTGGAAAGAAACTGGCTCGTTTCGTCTCCCGCGGCCTCGTTCTCGTCAAAGAGCACGCTGATATCCATCTTCCCCACGTCAAAAGCTATCTTATCAGCAAAAGGGGTAATCTCGTAAAACGCCTCTGATATGGTAATGTCGGATTGATTATTTCTGTTCCTGGTCGCATATGAGTCGTAGTTGGGGATGCTGAAGCTGGCCACATCCTCGTTAACTCCTTGACCTTCTCCACCCTCCAGATGGACAAAAAAGTTTCCGTATTGACCGAAGTGCGCGGCAGCATTCAGGTCCAGCGTAAAGGTCCCGTCGGTTGAATCAGCATATTTCGGCGGGTTGTCGTCATTCCCGGAAGTGCCCTGAAGGATGGTGGTGACTCCGCCTGAAAACTCCAGGTGCCCGAGGGCTTCTTTGATCCTTTCAACATCCGCGGCCAGCTTTTTGTCGGCCTCTTGTTCTCCTTCTCCCTCGGCTGTTGCTTGCATTTTCTCTTTTTGTGCCTGCTTTTCCAGTTCCCTAACCCGCTCCATAAGGATCTTCACCGTATTCTTGAGCTCTTCGATCTCCTGCGTGGTTTCGGAAGAACCCTCGGCAAAACCGGTCCGAGAAGTCCATCCGATGAATAGTACCACTGCGAGAAGGATAAAAATCGTCTTGTAATATCGCATATATCTCAAACCTCCGCACTCTGTTCTTCAGAAAGTATCAGTGGTGCAATTACCCTTACCTTTCCTGCCACTTCTGGAATTTCACCCAGATCACTGCGCCCACTTCCACGTCTTTGTCCTTTCCATCGTGTTTCATCTTCTCCGGCGCTGTATTGAGTGCGGCAAACCCCCACCACCCCGCGTGAGGAGCTGCGTAGGTAAAAACGCCGTTTCCGTCGGCCTTGACCACCTGGGTTACCATGTAGTCGGTCGGGGCTATGGCCCTGCCATCTTTGTTGTAGTATTCCACTTCCACCTCCGTGTAGGGGGCAGGTTTTCCGTTCAAGAGGACAATTCCCTGGAACACATTCCCGGAATACAGCCCAAAGGGCCTCGTGAGGGGAACGATCTCCGTCTTCAACCCCACCGGTTGATCCCATCCCTCTTCGTCCCCGAATGCAGAGATGACGGTCTTTGTGTAATGGACAATGAACTTGTCTTCAGCAGATTCCCAGTAAGGCTTCGGCTCCATATAAAAGCTGTATACTCCCGGCCTGTTTATTCGACATGTCACTTCCCAGGCCTTGTGGCCGAACACCTTTGTTTCCTTCAGGTCAGGGAGAAGGTCCCGGCTTTTTCCCCTGAACAGCACACCGAAGCGTACCGGTTTTTCAAGAACCATCCCATTTCCTTCAAATGGGTGGGAAAAAGAGGCTACCACTTTGACATCCCTGTTTTCATCCTGCATGACCATGGTGTCCGAAGGGATCACCATGCCAAAATGTGCAAAGGTCACGTTCGCGAAAAAACCCAAAACAAAGACCGTCACCGCCAAAAAGAACACCTTTCTCATCATCTTCTTCTCCTCCTTTTTCTTTCTCCATTCTTGAATCAATCAATCGATCGGCAGACACAAAAAAAGGCCGCAAAGATGCCCGAGAGGTCTCCTGACCCCGCGGCCTTCGTGGCCTTTTCAGTGATTCCTTTATCTTATTCTGATTTCTTTCGGAACAACGCCCAGAGGGAATTCGAAGGTACTCCTCTGAATCTACTTTTTCCTGTTCCTGAAATAGAGCAGCAGGCCCATGATGCCGAAAATGTACCCGATGCCTCCGATAATTTCCGTAAAACCGGGTCCCTTTTCTTCCTGCAATCTGGCGATGGATCGCGCTATGGGCCGCAGCCTGGAATCCAGGCTCTCATCAACGATCTTTCGGATCTCATCCGCGTTGACCTGTACCGGGGCAGAGGGTTCTGTCTTCGTGACATCAACTGCTGGTTTATTGCCGGTTTCCGAGGCAGAGCTTCCTCCAAGTTCATCCGCCTTTAAGATATACTCACTCCTGTGCCCCATGCTGGCATTGATCACAATCCGGAGATCGGTTTTTTCAGGGATTCTGAAAGAAAATTCACCCTTTGCGTTCGTGTGACCCTCCAGGAGCTTTTTTCCCGCAGGATCAAAAACCTGGATCAGGCCGTTGTCGACCTTCACCCCGCCGCTGAAATAGCTTTCCGTATACACGGTATTTCCTTCCACCCACGCATACAGGTAAACCTTGTGAGCAAACGCAGGGGCAGAAAAGCAAAGAAGAAGAAGTACGATCAGGCTCACCAGTGATATCAGCCTCCTAGTCATGTGTCACCTCCAGCACCTCCGGTTTGACCTTCTTGAGAAACCTCACACACAGCATGGTGATGATTCCTTCAATGGCCATGACAGGGATATGAGCAACCACAATCAGTTTCGCCGCCGCCGAAAAGGATTTCCCCGTGCTCATCAATGCGAGTGCCACCAGGATTCCTGCAAAAAAGACAGCGCCCGCTCCACAAGAAAACGAGAAAACCATTGACACTTTCGGCTGTTCGCTCATAACTCCCTTCCTGAAAACGAGATAGCAGAGCACGGCGGGAAGGGCCATGGTCACTGTATTGACACCCAGGGTGGTCACCCCTCCGAACTGAAAGAGCACCGCCTGCAGAAAAAGGGCAATCAAGATCGCCGGAAAGGCCGTCCACCCAAGGAGCAATCCAAGCAGTCCGTTGAGGATGAGATGCACGCTCGAAGGCCCGATGGGCACATGCACCAGCGACGCAACAAAAAACGCGGATGAAAGCACCGCAACCTGGGGGATCCGGTCATAATCCAGTTTTCTTATGCCGATTCCCACCCCCCCTGCGGCAATGACGGCGCCGCTGATCAGAACCGGTGCGGAAAGCACGCCTTCGGAAATATGCATTGCCCTTTCCTCGTTCTCCCCAAACAAAAAAACCACGAAGATCATCGTGCGGGGTCCTTTCCCGCGCCGGCCTTCGTGGCTTATGAACGCATATTCTGTATAATCGGATCAACCACAGGGCTTCCTGCCCTGTTTTGCGGCTGAAGTTATACCGGAATCCCGACTTTGTCAACCCGTTTTTTTTAAAATGATTGTCCTCCCGCAGCATCGCCGATGGCCGAGGCGTTTCAACTCCCGTCCGTGAATCTCTTCCCGCACAGCGGGAGGCATCATGAGGCCCCGAGGAAGGCTCAGGGAAGAAGCCATTTATGGATGGAAACTAGAGGGCGATGAGCCCCAGAGAAAAGAGCGCAATAATCGCTCCGAGCCACTGGGACCACTGCAGCCGTTCCTTCAGGATAACCCATGCGAGCAATACGGTCGCTGCCGGGTATAAAGAAGAGAGGACGGTCGAGATATCCAGCCGGCCGAGATGGGTTGCAAGGGCGAAAAAGGCGTTCCCGGAGGCGTCGAAGATTCCGGCCAGGACCATGAAAGGCATCTGGCCTTTTGCCGGAATCAGAGATTGGCTGCTTATCAGGATAAAAAACCCCATCAGGCCTATGGAAGCCATCCTGGCGCCCACCAGCGGCCACAGCACGGATTCACCAATGGCCCGATCGATAAAAATGAAGAAAAGTCCAAATCCCAGACCTGCAAGGAGCGGTAGATACAATTCTCCCGGCCGTACCCTGGGACCGGAAAAAGAATAGGACAGGAACCAGATCGCAACGAGGGCCATTGCGAAGCCCAGGAGTTGCGCCCTGCCGGGAAGTCCTTCCGTTGAGATTCCCACAATGACCGGGAGGACGGCGGTGATCACCGCCGATAATGGTGCGACGAGTCCCATTCGCCCCCTGGCGAGCCCCGTGTAAAGGGCGACGAGTCCCAGTACCCCCGAAAAACCGGCCAGTCCGCCAAGCAGGAAGCGGGAAAAACCGGGGACCTTTTCCCCAAAACCCAGGGCCAGCAAGACAAGAAAAATGCCGCCAACGAACTGTGAAACAGCGATAACAGAAAAAACATTATTCCGCTTGGTAGCAAAGCCGCCGGTAAAATCACCCGCTCCCCATGCAACAGCGGAACTCAGACCATAGGTAAACGCGAGTGTCTCCGGGGTCATGATCGCAGGAAACCTCAGCCCAGGGAATGGAGGAGGCCTTTCAAGCCCAGTTCCTCCAGCTTGAAAGCAGCGGGACGTCCGTCATCATCCCAGCCGCGAAGCCGATAGTATTCCGGAAGCATCCGGTCAAGTTCACAGACCTGCCCCCCGGCAGGGCCGCCGGACAGCGGTTCTTCGAGGATTCTAGCGGGCAGGGTATCATCCTTCGCGGTGAATCCGGCACGGTTGATGAAAAGACGTTCCGCATTGACTGTCCGCTCTCCGGCACGGACCAGGGAGTCCATATCATATCCGGCCCCGGTGGCCGCATTGAGGAGCCTGAGCAGCCCTTCAGGCCTGATATCTTCCGTCGGAGTCACATAATTCCTGACCGAAAAGAAGACGCACACGCCGGCCGAATCGAACACGGCAAACACGTCCTGCCAGTCCTTCACCAGTTTGGGTTTGCTTTCGAGTTCGAGAGGATCGATAAGCGTGGGCACCCCGAGTATCTCGATGTAAGCCGGGTCCCCGCGCATGTGACTGGCGCCGATATTCGATGTGGCATAGGCAAGACCCATGCCCTTCTCACCGCGCGGATCGTATCCGGCAAACTCCTGTCCTTTGGATACGATGGCCAGCTCCGGATGGTGATATTTCTCTGCCAGGCGCCGGCTCCCGAGGGCAAGTTCATTGCCGAATCCCTCCCGTGAAGCGGTTTTGCGGCACATCTCCACCAAACCTTCGGCGTCCCCGAACGGGAGCTTCCGTCCAATGACCTTCTCATCGATAATACCTTTCTCGTACATCTCCATGGCACAGGCAATGGTTGCGCCCATGGTTATGGTATCCATGCCCATCTCGTTACAGATATAATTCGCCTTGGTCACCGCGGCCAGGTCCCCGACTCCGCAGTCGCTTCCAAGGGCGTAAACCGTTTCATACTCGGGTCCCTCTCCCTCTCCCTGAAAAGGTCCTTCCCTGATTCTGGTTACCCGCCCGCAGGCGATCGGGCAACTGAAGCAGGCTCTTGCCTTGAGCAGATACTTCTCGGTGAGCGCTTCTCCCCCGATATGTTCCCATTTTTCAAACGTACCCTGCTGGAAATTGCGCGTGGGGAGCACTCCCACGTTCTGGGTCCCTACCACCGTGATGGCCGTACCATACGTTCTAAGGGCCGGCGGCTGTTCCCTGGAGGCCTCCTTGAATCGCGCAAGGTACTCCCGCGCGATGGATTTGAAGGCATTTTCATCGTAAAGCGGCACCCTCCTGTTCCCCTTGGCCACAACGGCCTTGAGTCCTTTCGCTCCCATCACCGCTCCAACACCGGAACGGCCGGCGGCACGATCCTTATCGTTCATGATGCCCGCAAAAAGGACCCCATTTTCTCCTGCGGGACCAATGCAGGCTACCTTTGCGTCCCCGTTTGTCTCTTCCAGGAGGCGATCCGTGCTCTCATGCGTGTCCTTTCCCCAGATATGCCCGGCACTGCGAATCTCCGCTCCATCCTCTCCCATAAAGAGGTACACCGGCTCCGGGGAACGGCCTTCAAAAATAATGCCGTCTATCCCGGTCCTCTTCAGCATGGCCGGGAACTGCCCACCCGAATTGGAACACGTCACGGCTCCCGTCAGCGGTGATTTTGTGACAACCATGTATCGGGCCCCGGTGGGAGCTATGGTACCGGTCAGGGGACCGGTCATCATGATGAGCTTGTTATTCTCACCCAAGGGATCGCAATTCGGATCGACCTCGTCCAGGAGATACCCTATCCCCAGGCCCCTTCCGCCGATAAAATCGTTTGCCTTTCTCATATCCAGCGGTTCCAATCGGCTGATCCCGCTCGATAAGTCAACCCGCAGTATCCTTCCCATGTAACCCATGGCCCTCTTCCCTTCCTGTTTTGTTTGAAGCGCTTTATCCTTATGAAAACAGTCAGTTTATGGTATGATAGCAGAAAAAATACGATTATCAAAGCGGCAGTGAAATTCCTGATCACCAGCACGGTGTCGGGTGCAAGTCGAAGATCCCGTTCTCAGCAGGGGCGTCAAGGGGCGCCGAGTGAGTCGTATAAAGAATTCGACGCAGGGAGGAGCGAGCGAAGGCAACTTCGGAGTTGATACCTGATGGCGGATCAGGGTGGAATCAAACGGAAAAGGGGATTTTACCGGGAAAAGAGATGGACATTACGGTGAAAGGCTACGCGTCAATGAAAAAGTATCTGGCCGGTCTCCCGGCAGACGGCGCTTTGGACATCCCGGAAGGGTCTCCGGCGGGAGCTGTATTGAAACAGCTCGGGGTCCCACCGGAAATGAAAAAGGTCATCCTGGTAAACGGCCGCCACTGCTCTCAACGATGTGTCCTCCGTGCAGGCGACATTCTCGTCTTCTTTCCGCCGCTCGAGGGCGGATAGATCGTCACAACTCGAATTTCCCGGCCCGGAACGCCTTCAGGTAATTCATGCAGAAGCTGTCTCTCCCTGCCAGCGCCTCCGCCGCCACGATGTTTGCCATCATCCTGGCGTCCAGGGGGTTGATGATGGCGCCATCCAGACCTCTCGCTACTGCCATAACCATGAACGCCTGGTTCATGAACTTCCGTGCCGGCAGGCCGTAGGAGATATTGGACAGGCCGCACATGGTGTGAATGCCTTCGAAGGTCGTCATGATCCTTTCAACAGCGTCCAGGAACTCCACCCCGAACCTGCTGTTGGTCGCAACCGGCTGGACCAGAGGATCCACATAAATGTGAGCCAGCGGAATGCCATTCTGCACCAGGCCGTTGACCAGCTTGTCGGCGATGGCCATGCGTTGGTCCGTGGTCTCGGGCATTCCCTCGTCGCTCATGCACAGGGCAATTACCCTGAAATCGGTTCCGGCAATAACCGGCAGCAGTTTTTCGTACCGTTCCTTCTCAAGGGAGATGGAGTTGATCATCGGAACACCTTTGTGCACGGCAAGTGCCGCCTGAATGGCCTCCGGATCGGGGCTGTCAATGGCGCACGGGGCATCAACAGATTCCTGGACATTTTGCACCAGCCAGGTGAGGTACTCGGGCTCCTTTCCCACGAAGATTCCCGCGTTCACATCGATATAGTCTGCACCGGCCTCCAGTTCATCACTCGCTGTCTTCCTGATCGCCTCGGCATCCCGGCTCTCAATAGCCGTGCCGATGGCCTTGCGGCTGGCGTTAATAAGCTCCCCTACTATAATCATGACCCTGCTCCCCTTCCTGTTCCCTTCCGAACGGTCCAGCCATCACTTTCCAATCAACGTCCGCACCAGTTGCACTCCACCGGGAGCGTCGTCACTGTAACCATCAGCGCTTATCTGGTCGGCAAACGCCTGGGTTACCGGTGCACCGCCAATGATAGTCTTGACCGGGAGAGCCGCCTCTTTCAGGGCGGCTATGGTTGCCTCCATAGCCGGCATGGTTGTGGTCAGAAGCGCGGAAAGCGCCACAACGTCGGCATTGTGCTCCTTGGCGGCCCTGACGAACTTCTCCGCGTCCACGTCAGGACCCAGGTCCACCACCGTATAACCTGCCCCCTCCATCATCATGGAAACCAGGTTCTTGCCGATGTCATGGAGGTCACCCTTTACCGTCCCGATGACGATCGTCCCCTTGGAAAGAGCAGCATCTCCGGTCAGAAGCGGCTTCAGCATCGCCAGCCCCCCCTTCATAGCCTGGGCAGCCATGAGCATCTCCGGCACAAAAAGAATGCCTTCACTGAACTGCTTCCCCACTTCGTCCATTGCCGCGATCATTCCCTCGTTCAGGATGGAATCAATATCGGTTCCGGCATCGATCTCCGCCCGGGTCAACTGCTTTACCTTTTCCTCGTCAAATCCCAGAATCGCCTGATAAATGTCTTGAATCGCCATCG
>CAZONI010000096.1:0-12586 GCA_964581175.1 uncultured Desulfobacteraceae bacterium | reverse complement strand
CCACCGCTGATCAACCTGTTCCCGCACCGCGCGGATCATTTCTTTGCCCATCTCCCGGAACCGGCCCTGGGCCTGGAGGTAGTCCTCCACCGGAAGTCTCTCTTCAGGAAGGACATTGACGGTATACTTTCCCTTCTCTATTTCATATATCGGAAAAACGCAGGACTGGGTTGCCATGCGGGTCACTTTAACCGATACGGCCGAGTCGATCCTCCATCCCGGGGGACAGGAAGAAAGGAGATGAATAAATCTGGTCCCTTTTATATTCCTGGCCTTTTCGAACTTCCTCACCAGGTCATCAGGATACGCCACGGATGCCGAAGCCACGTACGGGACTCCGTGGGCGAGCATGATCATTTCCATGTCCTTTTTCGGCTCCTCCTTGAGCGCCCCCGCAGGCGTGGTGCTTGTCCACGCGCCGGGGGGAGTGGCGCTTGACCGCTGGATTCCGGTATTCATGTACGCTTCATTATCATAACAGACATACAGAATATCATCGTTCCGCTCCGCCGCCCCTGATAGGGACTGCAGGCCGATATCATATGTGCCGCCGTCTCCCGCCCATGCCATCACCGTTATATCCGCCTCGCCGCGCACATCCAAGGCCGCCCTGATCCCGGATGCCACAACGGCCGCCGTTTCAAAGGGTACGTGTATCACCGGAACCTGGAGAGTCGAATACGGATATGTCCCGATGATGATGCCCCAGCAACTGGCCGGGATCACGATCATGGTCCTCTCTCCCAGACCTTTCAGGGCCAGCTTCATAGAAAGGGCTGCACCGCATCCCTGGCAGGAAAGCATCCCCGGCTGGAGCAGCTCTTCGTTCGTCATCTTCTCGCGCGGAATATCAAATGTCTTCTGCATAACTCACCCCTACTCTTTGAGACCCCAGAAAACGGGTCTTTCTCCGGGGCCGTCAGCGGCCAGCACATGCTCAATAATGCCGCTCATGTCCTGGGGCGTGACGTCCCTGCCGCCCAGGCCGGCGATAACGGAGTAAACGGACGGCCGCTTTTCGAGCGAAAAAAGCGCGCTTTTCACCTCACTGGCGAACACCCCTCCAAGGCCTGCACTGATGTTTCGATCAACGACCACTACCCGCAAAGCATTCCCGAGAGACTCGCGCCAGCGGTCAAGGGGCACGGGGCGGAACATCCTGATTTTCATCAAACCAACCTTTTTCCCCGCCTTTCTTGCGTCGTCCACAGCGATCCGGCTCACCGAAGTGATGGTCCCTGCCGTGACGAGAATCAGGTCCGCATCTTCTGTGCGATAGGTTTCACACACATCGTACTGCCTCCCGAAGGCCTGTTCAAATGCCTCACATATCCTCGGATAGACATTCACGGCTTCCATACTGTCCTTGTGCATGACGAATCGTTCTTCGTAAAAATAGTCGGGACCTATCATGCCTCCAAACATCCTCGGATCATTTACATCCAGCCGATACCTGGGCTCAAAGGCCGGCAGAAACGCGTCGACCTCTTCAATTTCCGGAATATCAACCACCTCCGAGGTGTGACTCAGAAAAAACGCGTCATAGGTAACCATGACCGGCAGTGAAACCTCCTCGGCGAGCCGGTACCCCATGATAACGCTGTCCAGCACTTCCTGGTTGGATTCACAATAGATCTGGATCCAGCCCGTATCCCGCTGGGAGACCGAATCGGTCTGGTCGGCCCAGATGTTCCAGCCGGGGCCCACTGAGCGATTCACGTTTGTCAGGACAATGGGGAGTCTCGAGCCTGCCGCCCAGTGAAGCATTTCGTGCATAAGCAGCAACCCCTGGCTGCTCGTGGCCGTAAAGGACCGCACACCAGCAGTTTCCGAACCCACGACAGCCGCCATGGCAGAATGTTCACTCTCCACCTTGATGAACTGTGCGTCCAGCCTCCCGGTGGCGCACATTTCAGAGAGATCTTCCACGATACTGGTCTGCGGGGTAATGGGATAGGCGGAGATCACCTTGACCCGGCTCAATCGCACGCCGTGAGACACGGCGATATTCCCCTTGATTACCTGCTTCAATCGAACCTCCTACACAGCGATTTCTTCATCTGCCATAGTGATAGCGTGCCTGGGACATTCCGTGAAGCAGATGCTGCAGCCTTTGCAGTAATTGTAATCAAAGACATACCCGAATTCCCCCTGGCCTTTCACCAGCACGGAGACATCCGGACACAGCACAAGACAATTGTCACACTCGGTACATCGGCCGCAATGCATGCACCTTCCGGCCTCTCCCAACGCCTGCTCCTCGCTAAAGGTTTCGACGTATGGATCGAAAGATGCCTTTCTTTGTACGGCCGGTAAGGGGCTATTTCTGATACGTGGGGCCTTCTGAAAATAGTCATAGACAATGTGCTCCGACCGCACCACCGTTTTCAGGTTTCCGGGGACCGGGTTGAGCGGTTGCCACCCCATGTAGGCTGAGAAACTTAGTCCTACCCCGTCGCCTACGGAGATTTTCTTGAGGACTTCCGAAGACTCCACGCCTTTCCGGTGACAGTCAATGGCGACCGCCGCCCGCTTCCCGGCAGCCACAGCATGCACTACCGTGTGCGGGCCGTCGACGATATCCCCGCCGGCAAAGACCCTTCCTCTTCCCTCTTGCCGGGACTTGACGCACAGTTCTTCGTCAACTTCCAGAGCACCTCCGGTTTCCTCCAGGGTCCTCGCCATCGGCTCAAATGCGGCTGTTTCCCCTATGGCCGTTACGATGGTTTCAGCCTCGAGATCGAAGGCCGCACCTTCCTTCCTGACGGGTCGCCTCCGCCCGCTTTCATCGGGCCTGCCCAATTCCATCTCGCAGCATACGAGCTTCTGGACACTGTTCTTGCCGCGCGTTTCAATACGATCCGGTGCCGCAAGAAATCGGAAATTGATCCCTTCTTCCCGGGCCTCGGCGATCTCGTCCGGATGCGCTGGCATCTCGGCTTCTGTTCGCCGGTACAGCACCGTCACATGGGAACCGAGACGAACCGCCGACCTGGCTGCGTCAATGGCCGTATCTCCTCCACCCACAACGATCACCTGCTCGCCCAAATGCACCTTTTCTCCCAGTGCAATGGCCCTGAGGAGATTGAGGCCGCTCATCATGTTCGGATTCTCCTCTTCACCGGGAATACCGAGTTTCCTGCTTCCATGCACTCCCGGGGCCAGGAAAAGATAATCAAAACGTTCCAGGCATTCCCCGAGGGAGATATCTTTCCCGACGGCTGTATTGGGCTTCAGGTCAATACCCATGCTCCTGAGCCCTTCAAATTCCTGTTCTACAATATCCCTCCTCAACCGATAGGCCGGAATTCCTACGCGCAGCATCCCACCGAACTCCGGAAGGCGTTCAAAAACAGTCACCTGAAACCCCAGGATCCTGGCAAAATAGGCTGCGGACATTCCTGCGGGACCGGAGCCGACGACGCACAGGCTTTTCCCGTTGAAGGGATGCAGTTCCGGATGGGGCGTAGAAGAGGGGACCAGGTCCCCCACGAAACGTTCAAGTTCCCGGATGCTTATGCCCTCGTCCAACTGCACGCGATTGCAGCTTCCCTCACAAAACCTGAAACAGACCCGGCCAAGGATCGCGGGAAAGGGTTCCTCACGCTTCAGATGCCAGTAGGCTTTTTCATGTTCGCCCCTCTGGACGAGTTTGATCCAGGCCTCGATATCGTTGCCCGCCGGACAGCTGTTCTGGCATGCCGGTATCTTGTCTTCGTAGACAGGCCTGATAAAACGCCAGCTGCCCGTCCTGTTGTGAAGCATGTTGCCCATGGATACGTTCATGGGCGGAAAATCACGCCAGGTCTTAAAATCGTAGAGACGCGCCCTCTTCCTCCGTTCATCAATATTCATGGCCTCAAAACCTCCACCCACCGCTTCACACGTTCATGATCACTTCTTCATACGCATCCCGGGCCGCTTCCACGTTCTCTCTCTTTTTCACGGGTACATACTCCTCAATTGCCTGCGCCACGGCCTCAATGCCCACCAGACCCGTCACCCTTGAAAAGGCCCCAAGTATGGCCGTATTGACAATGGGATTGACTGCAGAGCCCAGCCGGTGCTCAACCGCAATGGATCCGGCATCAACCACGCTGACGCTATGCTGCCCTCCGACCAACTCACGGTAGTGCAGAAGGCCCCGTTTCCCGTTGATGAGCACAGTTCCACCCTGTTTCAAACCCTGGGTCACATCCACGCTTTCCAGGAGCGATGAATCGAGGACGATCACATGGTCGGGCTCATAAATCTGGCTGCGCAGGTGGATGGGCGTCCTGTCGACCCGGCAGAATGCCAGCACCGGAGCGCCGCGCCGTTCGACACCGAATGCAGGAAATGCCTGCACATAGACGCCTTCGATAAAAAACGCGTGTGCCAGGACCTCCGAACCGATGACCGCTCCCTGCCCCCCTCTTCCGTGGAATCGTATTTCCTCCATAGCCTGTCCTTTTTATATGACGGGTTGAGCAATAGGCAAAACCTTCATGCTGGATTCTGAATTCCGACTCCTGGATTCTCCGCCCGGGTTTCCGCTATTCCGGTGCGTAGATCACCGCCAGGACCTTCACTTTTTCTCCTTTGAGTCCCCTCAGCGCGTGGGGTATCTTGGAATGAAAATACAGGCTGTCCCCGGCGCGGAGGACGATGACCTGATCATCACCTCTGAACTCCATCTCCCCCTCCAGGACGAAGAGAAATTCTTCTCCCGCATGCTGATAGACAGGCGTATTTTTCTCCTCTTGCGGTTCAATTTCCACGATAAACGGCTCCATCCGCTTATCGCTCATGGGGTAGGCCAGGGATTCATACCGGTAGCCGATCCTTTCCGCCTCTTTGTGGAGCCTTCGCATGGTCTCTTTTCGTTCCTCCTGCCGGACCACGGCGATGCGCTTTTGATCGGGCACAGTCGCCTGGAAAAAATCCCCGATGTGCTTCTCCAGTGCTTTTGAGATCTTGAGAAGTGTTGCTATCGGCGGAAGGGTAACGTCGTTTTCGATCTGAGATAGGAGAGGTTTGGAAAGTCCGGTGCGGTCCGAAATATTTTGGAGAGTGAGTCCCCTTTTCAGGCGAATTCCCCTGATCTGTTTTCCCAGATTCAGTGCCTTGAGTTCTACCGAGATATCCCTTTCCGCCATACATTTCTCCTTCCGGAACGAGAAGAGCATAACCTCTTAGTTTGGTTTTGTCAAACAATATTCGTTGCTATCAAATCAAGTTATGTCTGTTATCTGTTGACCTTTCTTCTTCGTCTGGTGTATTTTAGATTTAGCTAAACTTTCCAGCTCTAGTGGAGGTCCCGGATAGGTTTTACCGATCAGGGGTCTGGAAGGCGCCCGCTCTGCGGGAGGAGACTCACTTAGAAGTTGGCCCTGTTCCGAAGCCGACTTTCTCTTCTTTCCTCGTAACCTCTGATTGAGGAGGCCTCTCATGCTTCGACTCGTTGCAAAGTTACTGAAAGTCCTGAACTCGGAAAGCGATCCCTCCCAGATAAGCCTTGCGTTCTGCCTCGCCATGGTCCTGGGTCTCACACCCTTCTACAGCCTGCATAATATCCTCGTTCTCTTCCTGGTGCTTATTCTGCGGGCAAATCTCTCGGCGTTCATCCTCGGATGGGCCTTCTTTTCCGGCGTTGCCTATCTGCTGGATCCCCTTTTCGACCGCCTAGGCCTCTGGATTCTGACCTCCGCGGCACTACAGGGCCTCTGGACATCCCTTTACAACACAACCATATTCCGGTTGGAAAAATTTTACAATTCCGTCGTCATGGGAAGTCTGTTTTTCAGCATTGTGCTCTTTATCCCTCTGTATATTGTATCCAATATCGGGATACGCAGGTATCGGGACCACGTACTTGCCTGGATTGAAAAAACCCGTGTCATGAAACTATTAAAGGCCAGCAAACTCTATCACGCGTATCAGACCATTTCCGGGCTGAGAGGTGCATCATGAAACGCTTTATTCGTCTGAAGGGTCTCGCGGCCTTTGTCATTATCGTCGCCGTTTTCGGGGCATTCTGGTTTTTCTTCGCGGATACTATTGTCAAGAACCTGATCCAGAAATACGGAACCCGTGCTGTGGGCGCAAAAGTGGAGGTGGCGGCGGCGGACCTGTCTCTTTTCCCAATGGGTCTCAAACTCGACCAATTGCGGGTAACGGACCCTGAATCCCCCATGAAGAATGCCGTTGAAATAGGCCGAATCTCCCTTGGACTGGAACCTCTCAACCTCCTCCGCCGCAAGGTGATCGTCAAGGAAATGATCGCGGACGGCGTACAGTTCGGAACTCCCAGAAAGACATCGGGAGCCATAGCAGTCAAAAAAATACCCGGCAAAACCGCTGAGGTTGGGAAGGCCGGCAAGGAGAAAGGGGGAGGCCCCCTGGCCGTCAAGGGGCCCTGCGGCACCGTCTCCCTTCCTTCACTCCAGGTTCCCGATGTCGGCAAAATTCTCCAGACGGAGAAACTGCAGTCCTTGGCTCTCCTTCAACCCCTCCAGAAAGACATTCAGAGTGAAAAGGCAAAATGGCAGGATGCCCTTGCCAAACTCCCCGACAAGAAACAGTTCGATGCCTACCGGGCAAAGATCGACAAGCTGAAATCCGCTCAGAAAGGAGGAATCTCCGGTCTCCTGGGGTCTGTGTCGGAAGTCTCCACTCTGCAAAAAGATATTCAACGCGATCTCGACAAAATCAAGACCGCGCAGAAGGATTTCAGCAATAAAACGGCTTCGTTAAAGGCGAGACTGGCCGAGGCAAAAAAGGCCCCCTTGGAAGATGTCGCCCGCCTCAAGCAGAAGTACTCCCTGTCCCCGGCCGGGCTGCAGCACCTGAGCCAGAGTCTTCTGGGCTCCAGGCTCTGCCGGCTCGTTCAGAAGGGTGCAGCCTGGTACCAAAAACTGGAACCCATGATCGAGAGAGCGCGCAAGACGGAAAAAGGACACGAAGTGATCAAGCCCACCCGCGGGAAAGGCGTCGATGTGCGCTTTAAGGAATATGAGCCGCTCCCGGACTTTCTGATCCGGACGGCAAAGGCCCGGATCATGCTGCAGGCCGGTGATATTTCCGGCCTGATCAAGAATATTACCCCTGACCAGGATGTGCTCGGGCGCCCCCTGACATACACATTCACGGGCACCAAGCTCAAAGGACTCCAGTCCATCGATCTTCACGGCGCGCTTGATCATGTCATCCCCGCCAGTGCGAAAGATACGGGCAACCTGACTCTGAAGGGATACCAGGTGAAGGACATGGCGCTTTCAGGAAGTGAGGCATTCCCGATCCTGCTGGATAGCGCGCTTGTGGACCTGAATATGGACGCATTGCTCAAAGGGAGCGATATCAACGCCACCCTCACGTCAGGGTTTGATTCCGTCAAACTCAGCGGCGGTTCCGCTGAAAAGGAAAGCCCCATAAAGGCGGCCCTCCTCTCATCCTTGGCGGCCATTTCCCGGTTTCATGTGAAGGCGGACATTAAAGGAACCTTAAAGAATTATACCATTGACCTCACGTCCGATCTGGACCAGGCCTTTGCCAAGGCTGCAGGACGGGCAGTGAGCGACCAGGCCGCCGGTTTCGAGAAAAAGCTCAAAGAGGGCGTTATGGCCAAGGTGGGAGGCCCGCTCCAGGCCACGGGCAAAGACATGGGCGGGCTGAATGCAATCGGCCAGGAACTGACCGGTCGTCTGAACCTGGGCAACGGCCTTCTCGGAAACCTGAAGGACATCGGCGGAAAAGGCGGGCTCAAGCTCCCGTTCTGAGGAGAGGGAAGCCATGTTTAATTACAAAACTGTGAGACCGGAAATGGAAAAAATGGGATTCAGGAACATGGCATCCCTGTACTGGAATGCCCCCACTCCCATGCTCTATGAAGAAATCATGCGCCAGCGCGAAGGCAATATCTCGCACCTCGGCCCAGTGGTAGTGAGGACCGGGCACCACACGGGGCGCTCTCCGGGTGACCGTTTCATCGTCAGGGAAAAGACCAGTCTCGACAAAATATGGTGGGGTCCGGTGAACAAAGGTATCGAGGAGACTCGCTTCACCAACCTCTTCTACCGGCTCCAGGCCTATCTGCAGAACAAGGATGTGTTTATTCAGGACTGTTATGCCGGTGCTGATCCGGTGTACCGGATACCCATCAGGGTTATTACTGAACGTGCCTGGCACAGCATGTTCGCGAGGAATATGTTCATCCAGATCAGGAACCCGGAAGAAGCTGAAAAACACCGCCCGGAATTTACCGTCATTGATGTTCCCCGCTTCAATGCCGTGCCCGAGGTGGACGGAACCAACTCCGAAGCATTTATTCTGATCCACCTGGGCAAACAGCTTGTCCTGATAGGCGGAACCGACTATGCCGGTGAAATCAAGAAATCCGTCTTCACCATGCTCAATTACGTCTATCCGCAGGAATCCGTCCTTTCCATGCACTGTTCGGCAAACACCGGCAAGGGAGAAGATTCGGCAATATTCTTCGGCCTTTCAGGAACCGGAAAGACTACCCTTTCCGCAGATCCTGAGCGTCTTCTCATCGGCGATGATGAACACGGCTGGAGTGACCGGGGCGTGTTCAACTTTGAAGGGGGCTGCTACGCCAAGGTGATCCGGCTTTCCAAGGAGGCTGAGCCGGAGATCTATGAGTGCACCCGGAGGTTCGGCACGATCCTCGAAAACGTGACACTGAGCCAGAACTCCAGGCGCATAGACCTGAGCGACGATTCCCTCACTGAAAATACTCGCGCGGCGTATCCCATTTCCCATATCCCGAGCGCCCGGCGCGACGGCGTGGGCGGACACCCCGACAACGTCATCATGCTCACCTGTGACGCGTTCGGAGTCATGCCGCCGGTGGCCAGGCTGACCGTAGAACAGGCGGTCTATCACTTTCTGAGCGGATATACGGCCAAAGTGGCCGGAACCGAGGAGGGCGTCAAAGAGCCGCAGTCCACGTTCAGCGCCTGCTTCGGCGCCCCGTTCATGGTGCTGCCGCCTACCGTATACGCAGACCTTTTCAGAAAAAAGATAGAGGCCCATAATGTCCAGTGCTGGCTTGTCAATACGGGTTGGTCGGGCGAGCCTTACGGGCAAGCGGACCGAATCAGCATCGCCCATTCCAGGGCGATCATCCGGGAGATTCTGGGCGGTCGTATGATTCGAGCGGGATATGGACGGGACCCGTTGTTCGGTTTCCTTGTACCGAAGGGTTGTGAGGGGGTGCCATCCCGGATTCTGAACCCACGAACAGCAGCCCTGGATACGATCGACTATGACAGACGGGCGGGGAAGCTGGCCGCAGACTTCAAGAAGAATTTCAAGGCCTTTGAGAATGCTGTTTCCCATGATGTAGCATCGGTTATGCCGTAAAATGATTCCCACCCGAAATCAGCACACCTTGCTCGCGCACAAAAGAAAGGCCCCGTTCAAAATCGTGAACGGGGCCTTTCTTTCGGCACAATCCGGAAAGGTTATATCTCTTCAATAGCTAACGGCCGCAACCCTTCGTCAGAGAAACGCCTATTCAGGATTCCGAGTCCTGAATACGCGCGATTATTTCAAAATTCTTGATCCAGGTCTACTTCATCGCGCTCATACTGAGCATCGCGAAGCTCGTTGGCCTTCTTAATCTCCTCTTCACTCCACGGTTCAACAATGAGAGAATCGGCGACCAGTTCCCAGAGATACTTTGTCTCAATGCCCAGGTTATATTCCTTGGTCAGGGATTTCATGATCTGGTCGCGGCAGTTGTGGCAGGGAGCAATGACCATCTTGGCCTTTGTATCCATGATCTGTTTGGCCTTTACGCGGCCGTAGTAGATCCTTTCCGCCTCGTACGGCATGGCCCACGCCCCGCCGCCTGCGCCGCAGCAGAAATTATTCATGCGGTTCGGTTCCATTTCCACGAAATTCTCGCAACACTGCTTGGTAATCCAGCGCGGCTCTTCAAAATACCCATGCCCGAAGGCCTTCTGGCTCTTCCTCCCGTAATTGCACGGATCATGGATGGTGGTAAGCTCCTGGTGGATGGATTTATCCAGTTTGATCCTGCCCGTTTCAATATACTGCTTCAGGAGATCGTGTACGGAGACCACGTTGTACTTCTCAAATACCTCGGGAAACCATGTTTGCAGACTAAGCCTAGTCGCAAAGTATGCGTGCCCTCACTCGGGCAAGAGGAGCGTCTTACACTCCAGTTCCTCCAGGTGCCTGACAATACGTCCTGTTATCTCTTTCATGGACTCGTCGTCCCCGGAAAAGAGACCCCAGTTGACTCCTTCCCATTGTTCCGATGTGGTGGTCCAGTCTTCTCGGGCAGCATAAAAAATCTTCCACCAGAACTTCATGTCATCCGGCTCACCAAAGGGCTCCTTGGAATTGATCGTTACCATGACATTGGCCCCCTTCTTGTCCACGGGGACATAGAAGCCGGGAAAACCTTCGTCTTCGTCCATTTCCTTGGCAAGATCGGCCAGGAGAAAGAGGAAATCATCTTTCGGGATTCCGAGATTATTTCCGCGTTCCAGGCACATGACAACGCCTTTATGGATCGGTCCGGGAACCTTGTCGCGTTCGCGAAGGGTCCGGGCGCGGCGCATCATCTTCAGAATCTCTACGCCTTGCGGACACGCGTATTCACACCTCCCGCACAGGGTGCAGACCCAGGGGAACCTCGAATCGATCAGTTCCTGGTCCAATCCCAGGCTCGCCATGCGGACCGCCTTTCTGGGATCCATGCCGTCGACCCCGGTAACGGGGCAGCCGCCGGCACACGTGCCGCACGTGAAGCACACATCGGCCCATTCCGGAGCAACCCGTAACTTGCTCTCTTTTCTGTTTACAACGATTGGCTCCATTCAACTAACCTCCTCAGAACGTTAATTCCGATTCTTCTATTAAAACTTGTGCTCTCTTTTTAGCGACTTTACCCGGGAAAGTCAATGCGTAAAATGTGAAAAAATTCCTTTATGACTGCTGAAGCACATCTCCATACTTCATGCATCCGGTTCCTCTGCAACCGGACCCTTTCTCACATCCGGTTGCCCGGCACCTTGAAGATAGTTAAATTATAGCTATAATGTAGATATTTTCTATTGCCAACCTGCATTGAGTAGTATATACTTCTCGCTTTCAAAATGACCTTTGTTCTTGACAGAGATGCCGAAATTTCGTTTTCTGAAAAGCATTGTGCACCGGAGGTTCTGACATCGGGGGGCTCGGGAAGGAAGCCTCTTCCGAAGTGACTGGTGAGAAGGAGGCTCCGGTTGCAGCTATCATCCGGTCAAACCTGCTCAATACTCTTGATAATGAGGGAGGTATGTTAAATGGATTTTGCTCTAAGCGACGAACTACAAATGCTCCGTGAGATGGCCCGGGACTTTGCGGCGGAAAAGATCGCGCCCTTTGCCGATGAATGGGATGAAAAGCACTATTTTCCGTACGAAGAGGTCATAAAGCCCATTGCGGAGTTGGGCTTTTTCGGCACGGTTATCCCGGAAGAATACGGGGGAAACGGAATGGGATGGCTGGCGGCCATGATACTCACCGAAGAACTGGCCAAGGCATCCAGTTCCGTCCGGGTCCAGATCAATATGCAGGCGCTGGGATGTGCCTTCACCATCTACCGGTACGGCACGGAAGAGATCAAGAAGAAGTACGTTCCGAAGCTGGTGAGTGCCGAATATATCGGTGGTTTTGGAATTACCGAGCCGAATGCCGGGTCCGATGTCATGGCCATGAAATCCACAGCTGTTGACAAAGGAGATCACTGGCTCCTGAATGGGTCCAAGACCTGGATTTCCAATGCACCCATCGCGGACGCCATCGTCTATTATGCCTACACAGACAAGGGTGCCAGGGGAAAAGGGCTCTCCGCGTTCGTGGTTGAACTCAAGAACTTCAACGGAGTCACCACCACTGAACTGGACAAACTGGGTACCCGGTCTACCCCGACGGGAGAAGTCTATCTGGAAGACACCAGGGTTCCAAAAGAAAACATCCTGGGCAACCCCGGCGACGGCGCCAAGATCGTCTTCGGATCGCTGAATCAGTCCCGGTTATCGGCGGCCGCCGGGGGGGTCGGACTGGCCCAGGGGTGTCTGGATACGGTTACCGCCTATTGCAAGGAGCGTGAGCAGTTCGGAAAATCTATCGGCGAATTCCAGATGAATCAGGACATGATCGCCCAGGTGGCGGCCGAGATAGAAGCGGCCCGCCTTGTGGTCTACAGGGCTGCGTGGCAAAAAGACCAGGGGCAACTCGGGAATACCCTTGAGGTGGCACACGCCAAGTATCTCGCCGGGGAGATCGCCACCAAGGCCGCGCAAATGGCCATGAGAATCATGGGAGCTTACGGGTATTCCACCGAGTATCCTGTCGCCCGGTATTTCCGCGATGCGCCTCCCTATTACATGGTTGAAGGTTCAAGCAATATCTGCAAGTGGATTATTGCCCTTGATCAGCTGGGCATCAGGAAGGCCAATCGATAGCCTTTTAATCAATCTGCTGCTCGTCTCTCAGCCCACTCGACAAACCAGGATGGAGGAAAAGATGCGACCTTATTTCCAGAACATGCAGGCCTTTGGAAAGGCCC
>CAZONI010000095.1:0-12857 GCA_964581175.1 uncultured Desulfobacteraceae bacterium | reverse complement strand
ATCGCGTCGTCCAGGGACTGCATCCCGTATTTCTTCCCGGTCTGGAGCATGGACGGGATTTGAAACGTCTTTCCCTCACGAATCAGGTTCCTCACCGCCGGCGTCGCGATCATGATCTCGAGGGCTGCCACGCGCGCAGGTCTGTCAGTACGCCTGAAGAGTGTCTGGGCGACTACTGCCCTCACGCCGTCCGCGAGGGTATTCCTGATCTGTTCCTGTTGACTGACCGGGAAAACCTCAATAACCCTGTCCACGGTCTTGGCCGCGCTGGTCGTATGGAGAGTGGCAAGAACCAGGTGCCCGGTAGAGGAGGCCTCAAGAGCAAGAGCAATGGTCTCCAGGTCCCTCATTTCTCCCACCATGATGATATCGGGGTCCTCCCTCAAGGCTCCCCGAAGTGCGGCCGAGAAGGATTTGGTATGGAGGCCCACTTCCCGGTGATTTATGACGGCCCGCTCACTCTGATGGACAAATTCTATGGGGTCTTCAATGGTAATGATATGGTCCTTCCGTAGCTTGTTCGCCTCATGCAGAATGGCAGCAAGAGTCGTCGATTTCCCGCTGCCTGTGGGCCCCGTTACGAGAACCAGTCCCCGGGGCAACGTTGCCAGCCTTGACACAACGACGGGAAGACCAAGTTGTTCGCAGGTTAGGATGTCGGATGGGATCTCCCGGAAGGCGCCACCCACGCCGTTTTTCTGCTGAAAAAAGTTTACCCGGTACCTGGCCAGGCCCGGTATCTCATAAGCAAAATCAACATCACCTGTCTCTTCAAAGACCTTCACCTTTTCCTCGGGAGCAATCTCATAAAGCATCGCCTTCAAAGGGTCGTTCTCGAGTTGTTTGTATTTGACTCGCTCCAGTTCCCCATTTATGCGGAGGACCGGCTGCTGTCCCGCGACCAGATGAAGGTCCGATGCCCCCTGTTCATGCATTAACTTGAAAAAGGCGTCTATTTGTGCCATTCAGTCCTCCTGGTAAAATGTGACTTGCGGCGGGCATATTATACCCGGCACCCATCTCTATTCAACCACAAAATTGGCTCTTCGAAGCGCTCCATCCCTGAATCAGTACGAAATGAAGATATGCATACACTGTTCCAACTCTCCCCATCATTTCCCGCAAAAACACAATGAAGCAGGGGAAAAAAGACCCTCTTCTATTTTCTGGGAGAAATTGACCCCAACGGTTTTTGAGGAAACGCTGTCTTTCCCAGGATTTCTTCCAGGCTCCCATGGATTTCATGACCCAGGACTCTGCGGTACCGGTATCAAGTCAATAAATCGGCACCACCGAGTGCATTCTTTAAGAAAACGCATATTTTCTCAGAAGCGCCGCCTGCGGTCGGCGCAAATGGTGGCCAGGGAAGGTCTTGCTCCCTCCAGCCGCTTGCATTTCCCGCGCGAACTCTTATACTGACAGAGGCGGCAAGAACCATATCCCTCAGGACTCCCTTCTGAGGAATATGGCCAAGAGACCGCACAAGTTCGAGGAAACAACGCAAACCGCGAGGTTAATCGGGGCATGACCATGTCGTCCGGAATCATTGAAGTAGACCTTCTTTCCCGGGATGTGAACAGCGAGACCCATCCGGAAGCAGTCCGGTTCAGAGAAGTGCTGGAATCAGTGGCGGAGGAATACCAATGCCGGCTCACCCACTTTGAGGTCAGGGAAGGAACCGTTTCCTTTTCCTTCGACAGCGACGGTCTCGTGACGGACATCCTGAAAATCCTCCAGGCCGCGCCGGATGGACCGGCTCCAGGCGAATAGCAGTAGCGTGATGCGTGCATGAGTGCAAAAGTAAACCTTTCCCATATCGGGATCATCCTGCTCGACCCACAGATCCCGGAAAATATCGGCTCGGCGGCCCGGGCCATGTCCAACATGGGGCTCCAGCGACTGGCGGTTGTGCGGCCAAAAAACTGTGATCTCTCCAAGGTCCTGAAAACCGCAACAGGACCTTCCTGGTCTGTGGTGGAGGAGATGGAGGTCTTCGACGACCTGAAATCCGCCCTTGCCCCGTTTCACTTCCTGGCGGGAACTACCGCAAGGCTCGGCTCTCTGAGACCTGCGTTGACGATCCCGCGCCTGTTGGCGCGGGATCTCATTCCCCTGTCCCAGGAAAACCAGATAGGTCTCCTCTTCGGGCCGGAAGACCGGGGACTTTCCAATGAAGAACTGCGATACTGTCACACCATCGTGAATATTCCCACTGCCGGATTTTCCTCTCTCAACCTCGCCCAAGCGGTCATGATCCTCTGCTATGAAATCTCTGTCGCATCCACGGAGGAACCGGTAAAACCAGTGCCCCGGCTCGCAAACAGCTTCGAACTGGAGGGGATGTACGATCACATGAAACAGGTCCTCATGAAAATCGGCTTCCTGCAGCCCGAAAATCCCGAACACTGGATGCTCAATATCCGGAGATTTCTGTCACGAATTCCCCTTCGCGCAAGGGAAGTGAGGGTCATCCGCGGCATATGTCGGCAGATCGACTGGTACAGGAATCAGATGGAGAAAAACGATACCCCGGCCGGACATAGCAGCCCAGAGCTTTAGAAAAAAAGCACAATGAGTCAGGGAAGGTCTATGAGACTTCCGTCTATCCATCGGAATTGTGGATAACCTCCCGGGGAGAGGAGGCATCGGACGCCTCCCCACAGAGAGGTTCAGGGAAGAAGCCGGGGCTTGCATTGCACAGGACACCGTTTGTGAGGAAAATGACGGATGTCTATCAGGTGATCGCTTCAGGCTTTTTCCGTGATGGCGTCGTACAGGCGCCGCTGGTCGACGATCCTCTTGGCCTTGAATTCGGTTCGCTCCAGGCTCCCGGGGGCCATCATCTGGATAGTCGTCCTGAGACCTCGTGCCCTCAGGTTGCCCTCGAGCTGGGTCTTGAGGTCCGCGATTTGGTAGACATTCATGCCGGCAACGTGCTCCGCCTGGACAACCAGTTCATCCATGGTCCTTTCCCTGGTGATAATGATGCGGTATTCATCTCCCAGCCCCTTTATCCCTCTGATCACGTCCTCTATGGCGCTGGGATATACATTTTCTCCCCGAACCACGAACATGTCGTCCGCACGGCCGTAAATGCCTTTGGGCAGCCGGGGATAGGTCCGGCCGCAGGCACAGGTATCCGTCACCCACATGGCGATATCCCCGGCCATAAAACGGATCATGGGCTGCGAGGTGCGCTCCAGGTGCGTGTAAACGGTAATGCCTTCCTTGCCGTCCGGGACCCTCCTTTTCGTCTTCGGATCGATAAGTTCGCTGTAGACGATATCCTGCCAGAAATGCATGCCCTGACGACAATCACATTCGGCGTTGGTCATCCACGGTGCCATTTCCGCGGTGGAACCGGAATCTATGCAGATGCCGCCGTAAGATTCTTCGATCCGTTTTCTTGTGGATGGAACCCCGGCACCGGGTTCTCCCGAAAAGAAGAGAATGCGGAAGTTGAAATCCCTCCGCGGGTCCATCCCTCTTGCCTTGGCTTTCTCGGCCAGATGAAGCGCATAGGACGGTGTTCCGTAAAAGACCGTCGGCCTCACCTCCTTCATCCATTCCAGAGACCTGTCGGACTGGCCCGATACACCGGCGCCGAAGGGAAATGCCGTGGCACCGAGACGTTCACATCCTAACAGCGCTCCCCAGCTTCCCCAGTAGAGACTGAAGAAGGACGCCATAAAAACCGTGTCATCCTGTCTGATCCCAAAACTCCACATGATCCTGGCGTGAGCTTCCGCAATACGTTCCATATCCCCCCGGCCGATGCCGAAAACGGTCGGTTTCCCCGTCGTGCCCGAAGTTCCCTGAATTCGCGCCAACTCGCGTCTCGGGATGCAAAGGTTGCTTCCAAATGGAGGGTTCTCAATCTGGTCCCTGCGAATCTCGTCCTTTTCCACGAGCGGTACCCTCTCGAAATCCTCCAACGAACGAATGTCCTCCGGCCTGATTCCCGCCTCATCCCATTTCCTTCTGTAGAAGGGAGAGCTTTCGTATGCATATTTCAACTGGGCCTGCAATTTTGGAATGATGACCCGTTGATCCCTTTCCTCAGGATCCATGATTTCCAGGGTCTCGCTCCAGTACCTGGATTCAGGAGGTGGAACAAAGGAACGGTCATATTCGGGCGGCCATTTAGCGGACATAACTTCACCTCGTCGTCTTCTTCTTGTTTTTATGTCTCAAGAGGGCGGCCGTTGTTCCAGACACGGAGGCAGTGAGCAACCAGCGGGCGATCGTATTTCTGGATTCGATCTCTTCCACCGGTAATCAGAAAATCCAGTTCATTCCCTGGATCATACCGGCTCCCGAGAGCTGAGAGGCCTTCGGGCAGGAAGGCGGGGTTTCGGATTGGAATTTTTCAGGGGGCGGACTCCGTCGGCTCGGTTCTCTTGTTACGAAGAAGCTCACTAATCATCGCTGCAATTTCATCTGCTTTTGCCCCCGGAAGAAAAACCCCGTCAAACCCGATCGTTTCCAGCCGGTCTTTGTCCGAGGGAGGGAAAACTCCTCCTATCAGGAACACGACTCTATCTTTAATCCCCCTGTCCCCGGCTTGTCGGATCAGGGGAATTCCGAGCGTCAGATGCGCTCCGCAGAGCGAACTCACTCCGATCACGTCCACATCTTCCTGAATTGAAGCGTTCACGATCTCTCCGGGAGTGGCATTGCCGATGTAGACGACTTCCATTCCCGCTTGGCTCAACATCCTGGCAACGGTGATGATTCCGCGATTGTGAACGTCCAGCCCCAGTTTCGCCAGGAGCACTTTGACCTTTCTCTGGATCATCTTTGTCTCATCCCCCGGTCCTCATGACGCACTCTTGCTGCATGGCAGGGCCACATATTCTCACCATGTTATCGGCGGCTGCCATAATCCGTAGGATTTCGTGAATACCTTGTGCAGTTCTCCCTCCGTACAGCGTGCCCTGGCGCACTCCACACTGTAAGGAAGGATGTTCTCTTTCCCGGCGCATGCATCCTGCAGTCCTTTCAGCGCGCGCTCAACTCTCTCAGTATCTCGATTCAATCTCAGTCTTGCCAACCTTGCTTTCTGCCTCTCCTCAACACCTTCGGGATAGCGGAACACCTGAATAGGCGGCGCCTCTATGTCGGACGGGTAAGCGTTGTAACCGACGACCCTGATTCTGCCTTCTTCCATCCCCTGATGTTGATCCAGGAAATAGGAGGTGATCTTCTTGTGCAGTTGTCCCGTTTCTACAGCCTTCACATACCCACCCGAACGCTCGATCTCGTCGACTTCATCGAGGATCTTTTCCTCCATATGGCTCGTCAGCGCCTCCACATAGAAAGAACCTCCCAGGGGGTCCGCCACGTCCGTCACGCCGGTCTCTTCCTGAATAATCTGCTGGGTTCTCAAAGAGAGAAGAGCGGCCTGTTCCGTTGGAACCGAATAGGCTTCATCGAAGGAATCCACATGAAGGGACTGCACTCCGCCGAATACGGCGGCAAGCGCGTGATAAGCCGAACGAATCACGTTATTCAAGGGCTCCTGTTGGAACAGGGAAACTCCTGATGTCTGCGCATGGCAACGCATCAGCATAGCCCTCGGGTTTGATACGCGAAACCGGTATTTCATGATTTTGTACCAGAGTCTCCTGACCGCTCTCAATCTCGCAACTTCCTCAAAAAAATCATTGCCGGGAGACCAAAAGAAGGCGAGTCGATCCGCAACCGAATCAGTATCGTACCCTCTGGATGCCATCTCCTCAAGGGTTTCAATGCCGTTGGCCAGGGCCACGGCCATTTCCGTGATCCCTGAGGTCCCGAATTCCCGCAGGTTATACCCGTTGAGTGTAATGTAATTCCATCGCGGGACGTGCTCTCTTATGAACTCTATATTATCGCACTGAATCCTGAAACAATCCTTTGGAGGAGTGTACTCAGCCCCGCTTCGAATCAATTCTTCCAGTGTCATATCATTCTGGACGCTGCCCCGAAGCCTCTCCCACGGGATGCCTCTCTCTTCCGCAAGGACCAGAAACATTGGAAAAAGGATGGCAGTATTCGAGGGGTAGTGGGTCACGATGGATACCGTCACCTGATCCAGGGGGATGTCTTTAAAAAGCCGATCCATATCCTCCACGCTGTCCACGCAGACTCCGGACATGCCCACTTGTCCCGTGGACAAGGGATCATCGGAATCGTACATTTGAATGGTGGGAACGTCGAAAAGAACGTTCAGGCCTGTCGCGCCGTGTTCAAGCATGAACTTGATGCGCTCGTTCGTGGCTTCGGGAGATCCGAATCCGGTCAGTTGACGCATGGTAAATTTCCGGCCTCGATACATGTTGGGGTGAATACCCCTCGTAAAGGGCTCCTCACCGGGGTTTCCCAAGTCTCGCCGATAGTCCAATCCCGCGTTCGACAGGGGCGTATACACCATTTCCCTCGGGATGCTCGACCCCAAGATGGTGCTGGGCGTCTTCATCCATTCTTCCCGATCGCCATCGGCTACCTTGGTGCTCTTCCATTCCTCGACCTGTCTCCGAATCGAGGACAGCGCTTCAGGGCTGTACAGAGGAATACGCTCCTTTTCTGAGAACGCGCTGTTGAGAATTTCTCTGGTGGTTTTGCCTTTTGTCACCACACTTCTCCTCATTTCCCGGATCTCGACTCGCAGGGATACGGCCGAATGAAATGTTGTTAAAAACCTTCCCGTTACGAAAGAGAAGGTTCGGAAACACAGGAATGGGGATGGCTGCGGAGGGGAGCCACCTGTTCAATCTGCGCTCGCGAAATCATGCCCTCTCTCAGGATTGCAGGGGGTTCCATCGTAACATCCAGGACCGTGGAAGCGCTTTTTCCCGGTGTAGTGCCGCCGTCCAGAATAACATCCACCTGCCTCCCCAATTGTCGCGCCACTTCATGTGCGGTCCTGCACGGCTGCTTTCCGGTTACGTTGGCACTGGTACTGGTAATGGGACCGCCAACCGCGCCTACAAGTGATGCGGCAATCGGATGACTGGAGACGCGGATTCCGATTTTTCCGGTGCCCCCCGTTATCGTCCGGGGGACACGATCGGAGGCGTCAAAGACCAGTGTGAGCCCCCCCGGCCAGAAGGCATGCATCAGTATTCGCGCCGCAGCGGGGACACGGCGCACGAGGAAATCAAGTGTTTCAATGGAGGGAATCAAAACCAGGATGGGCTGCTCTCTTTGCCGTCTCTTGATCTGAAACAAACGCTCCACTGCTTTTTCTCCGGAGGGATCCACCCCCAGCCCATAAAATGACTCGGTCGGATAGGCAACCACCCCGCCCTGCCTGATGATCTGCACCGTTTCCCGGATTCCCTTTTCGTCCGGCTTCTCCGCGTCCACTTTCACGATCGGTGCTTTTCTTTCCGCCTGCCGGTCGTACACTTCCTTTCCCTTCTATGCTCCGCTCTCGAAATTGCTCCCCTTTTCGAGGGTTTTCCGCGTAATTTCCTCACGATACGCTCGAACCTTTTGATCGATGGAAGGATACTTGAGGGCCAGAATCTCAGCCGCCAGCACGGCCGCGTTTTTTGCACCGCCGCTCCCCACAGCCATGGTGGCGACCGGAATCCCCGGGGGCATCTGAACCGTCGCCAGGAGAGCATCCATGCCCTGCAGGGGAGATGAATCAATGGGGACCCCGATAACCGGAAGAGTGGTGTAGGAAGCCGCAACGCCGGCCAGGTGCGCCGCCCATCCGGCGGCAGCGATAATGACCTCTATCCCCCTGCCGGCTGCCGACGTCACGTAATTTCTCGTCTGGTCCGGGGTCCTGTGAGCGGAAAGGACCTTTATCTCGTAGGGGATATCCAGGGCCCGGAGCAGGTCCCTGCACCCTTCCATAACACCGGCATCGGAAGTGCTCCCCATCAGCACCGCGACTTTTGGTTCTTGTGTGGCCATCTCGCTTTCCTCCTTGTATCCGTCTCTACACCCTGTATTCCCGGAGGGCGTTCAGTTCTTTCCTTCCCCAGCCATTCCCATGACGGGGTAAATGATCATTCCCGCCAGCCAGGCGATATCCTCCGCGGAGAGAATATGCGAAATACTCCGGTCGAAAAGGAGGTTCCCGTCAGGAGGAAACTCGTCGTCTCCCTCCCAGAGAATCAGGGCGACCGGCACCAGGGGAAAGGCCTGCACCACCACTGAATGGTCACCCTGGTCAAAAGGTCTGGCCCCGTATACCTGCTGCGTTATGGGGAGCAGTCTCTCGGGGCATCTCCCGAAGGCCTCGACCAGGGGGTTCTTGGCCCTCCTGATAAATGCATCGAGATAGAACTTGCCGTCCGGCACCTCCTGGTAGGCTATCCATTCTTCCTCCACTTTTGCACCCGCAGCCCCGTTCAGGTAGTGCAGGATGAGTATCTCCTGCTGGATGGGGACTTCGTCCCCTGTGCCTTTGAAAGAAATGCCCAGATCCTCCCACGCGATGGAAACATCCCTATGAAGAAATTCCAGTATCAAGGCGGCCTTGTTATCGTCGGTCAGGTCAAAGCGTGCTCCTGTCTGATCAGCGATGCGCTTGGGGTCTTTTCCTTCCAGACTTTTCTTCCCCAACTCCACGGCCGCTCTGTAGTCATCTATTCTTGCCATTTCACACCCTTCGTCATAGAATACATTCGACTCATGATCAGCGACTTCATTGTCGCTTGCGATTGATTTTATGTTACCACAGGTATTTTTTCAAGCCTAACCGGGATAAGTCGGAAATAAATAAATGTCAAAGCTCAAATGTCAACAGCGGTATATGGCCCGAAGAAAAAAGAGAAAAAAAACTGCCGGGGACAGAAACACCGGGGGAAAGACAGTTCCCTTCAATCCTGCGCTGCGCAGACACATACCTCTGCCCGAGATGGACGTCCCGTCTTCACCTCCCTCCGGTGAGGAATCAGGTCCGGCGGATTCCCACCTGAGCGAGGATGAAATACTTTTCGAACAAGCCATGGCCGGCGTCTCTCCCCTGGCTGACAATAACAACCGCTTTCGCTCTCCGCCAAAAACAGATACCAGGCCGCCTCATCCTGCCCCTGACGATGAGCTTGAGACCATAACCCGACTGTCTGAACTGGTGAGCGGGACTGCCGAGATGGACATCACCTTTTCCGACGAATATATTGAAGGGTCCGTACCGGGATTCGACCCAAAACTGATCCAGCGGTTGAAACGGGGGGAATTTCCTATCCAGGGCTACATAGACCTTCACGGACTTACAAAGCAGGCCGCGCAAGAAAGGGTGACCGAGTTCATCCTGAAGAGTTTCCATGCCGGGCTGCGATGCGTGCTCGTGGTTCACGGCCGCGGTCTCAACTCACAAGATCACATTCCCATCCTGAAAGAACGTCTGCCGCACTGGCTTACACGCGGTCCGGCAAGGAAGATAGTCCTTGCTTTTTCAACAGCCAGACCATACGATGGCGGGAGTGGGGCCCTGTATATTCTGCTTCGAAAGAGAAAGGGTGCCTTTTGATCCGGTTTGCCGGGACGAGAAAGAAAGGGAGGATTGCGTGCCATGAAACTGGGGATCGCTGGGCTCCCCCAATGCGGCAAGAAGACCATTTTCAGTGCCCTCACCGGTGCAAGGGGCAAAGATGACGATCACTCCGCTGCCCGAAAAGATACAACAATGGCAACGGTGATGGTTTTCGACGAGCGCATCGAATTCCTTTCCAGTATGTACCGGCCAAGAAAAACCACTTTTGCCAGGGTTGAATACCTCCTGCCTTCTGCAATCCCTGGGGCCTCTTCTGAGAAATCCCGTGCCGGTCTGTGGAACCAAGTTCGCCCGTGTGACGCGCTTCTGCTTGTCTTGAGGAATTTTCCATCACCCGGAGAGGGTTCGCCGGATGCGGAAAAGGACTACTGGGCCCTTGAGGAAGAAATGATCCTCTCAGACCTTGTGGTCGCCGAAAACCGGATCCAGCGTCTTGAACTTGACCGGAAAAGAGGGAAAAAGGAGGAGACCGAGGAATACGCCCTGCTTCTCTCGTGCGCGAAGATTCTGGAAAACGGTGAACCCATCCGCGGTAATGAAGAACTGGCCTCTCACCCTCTCCTCAAAGGTTTCACCTTCCTTTCCGGCAAGCCCGACCTCGTAATCCTGAACAATGGGGATGAAGACGAGAAATTTCCTGATTGGAACAGGAAGCCGGACGGGGTTGATCTTATGATTGTCAGGGGACGTCTGGAAGAGGATATCGCTGCAATGTCGCCGGAAGAGGCCGAGGAATTTATCGTGGCGTATCACGTAACCGAGTCGGCCCTGGACCGTGTCATCCGGCGTTCTTACGCCCTCCTGAACCGCATTTCTTTCTTCACCGTAGGAGAAGACGAGGTCAGGGCATGGCCGATTCCCGCAGGAACATCCGCTCTCGATGCGGCAGGTTCCGTTCACACCGACATCCAGAAGGGTTTCATACGGGCGGAGGTGGTTTCTTTTGAGGACCTGAAAAAATACGGCGGCTTTCAGGAGGCCAAGAAGGCCGGTCAGGTACGACTGGAAGGGAAGGAGTACATCATTCAGGATGGTGATGTCGCACATTTCCGGTTTAACGTCTAGTGATACTGTGGGTTTCTGGGCTTACAATGAACGATTGGCCGCTGTGAGGTGCCTGTGAACAAGATGAGAGTAGGAATTATCGGGGCGGGCGGTTACGGAGGATGCGGGGCCATCGAATTGCTCTGGGCTCACCCCCATGCGGAGATAGCCGTGCTCCTGGATACGCAGGACATGGGCCGCGCCATCAGCGACCTCTATCCGCATCTCAAAGGGTTCTGTGATCTGCCTCTCATGGACCCGAAAGATCCCGCTGTTCCCGACGATCTTGATGCTGTGTTTTTCGCCACTCCTGACGGAGTCGGCCAGCAGCAGGCAGGAAAATGGCTGGAGAGAGGAACAAAGGTCGTTGATTACAGCGGTGATTTTCGATTCAATGATCCTGATTCTTACGAGTCGTACGCGGCGCGGATAGGACGGCAGCAGCCGCACGCTGCTCCGGACCTTTTGCCCCTTTCCGTGTACGGTCTTGCTGAACTCCATCGAAGAGAAATCCGGAAGAGTGCCCTCGTGGGTAACCCCGGTTGCTTCGCGGTGAGCTGTATCCTCGGGCTTGCCCCTGCCATGAAGGAACGCCTCATCGAAATCCAATCCGTTATCTGCGATGCCAAGACCGGTGTTTCGGGGGCCGGGAAGAAACCGGCTCCCGGTTTCCACTACCCCGCCCGGTACGATAACATGAATGCGTATAAAGTTTCGGGCCATCAACATGTCTTTGAAGTGGAACGGGAGCTGGGTATCCTGGCAGGAGAAGGGGTGGTGATGACGTTCACCCCCCACGTGGTCCCTCTGTGCCGGGGCATCCTCACCACCATATACGGACAGCTGGAGCCGGGAAACGACATCGCCCGGATCCTGGAGGCTTACCGGTCCTTCTACCGGGAAGATGTGTTCGTACGGGTCTTTGGCCCGGAAACGCCCCAGAATACCGCCAACGTGAGGGGGAGTAATTTCTGCAATCTCTCTGTGAACGTGGATGAAAGGACAGGAAAACTGTTGGTAATCAGCCACATTGACAACCTGGTCAAAGGCCAGGCAGGAAGCGCTGTTCAGAATATGAACATCATGTTCGGCTTCGACGAAGGCGCGGGGCTCATGAGACCCGGCCTTTTTCCCTAATTGCGGGCAGCCGGCGGGCAGGGCTTTCGAAACGCCCCGGAAAGCATGCACTTTTTCTCCGGCTGCATCTCTCCAGTCTCTATCTGATACAGACCTTGCGGACCTGGATCAAATCCGTGAGGCCGAGACATACCTTTCGGATACCATCCTGCATGAGGGTGCTCATGCCGCTCTTAATGGCCTGGGGCCTGAGTTCCTCCATTCGCGCGCGGCTCTGGATGAGGTCCTTCATTTCATCTCCCACCACCAGCAGTTCGTGGATTCCCGTTCTTCCCCGGTACCCCGTATTTCCGCAATGGGGACATCCATTGGCCCGGTGGAGAAAAAAATCATCGTTGTACTTGAAACCCAAGGCATCAAAATCACCTTCATAGGCCCGTGCCAGGGAATCGAATTCCTTTTGAGTGGGGTGATATTTTTCCTTGCATTCCTGGCACAGCGTCCGGACCAGGCGCTGGGCAAGAACACCCAGGAGCGCATCGGCGAAGTTGAACGGGTCCATTCCCATGTCCAGAAGCCGGGTGATTGTCTCAGGTGCGCTGTTGGTATGGAGCGTGCTTAATACCAGATGTCCTGTCAGAGATGCCTCGATTCCGGTGGAAACCGTTTCATGATCCCGCATCTCACCGACCATGATGACATCCGGGTCCGCCCGCAAGAACGCCCGCATTGCAGTGGCGAAGTCAAAGCCGATCTTGGGCATAACCTGGACCTGCCGAAGGCCGTCTTGTGTGATTTCCACGGGGTCCTCGGCCGTCCAGATCTTCGTCTCCGGTTTGTTGATATAGGCGAGGGCCGCGTGGAGTGTGGTCGTCTTTCCACTTCCCGTCGGACCGACCACCAGGACTATGCCGTACGGTTTCGTAATGACATCGATAAACGACTGGTAGTTCCTTTCGCTCATTCCCATCTTGTCCAGAGGAATGGGCTCTCCCGTGGCCAGGAGCCGCATGACCACATCCTCATTCTGCCCGGCCGTTGGTATGCTCGCCACGCGAAGCTCGACGTCGAGCGGCGCAAATCTCCTGAATTTAATCTTCCCGTCCTGAGGAAGGCGCTTCTCGGCGATGTCCAGATCGGACATAATCTTCACCCGGGAAACCATCGCCTTTTTGTAGGCAAACGGGATGGTCTGATAGATCTGGCACGCACCATCGATTCTAAAACGGACAACCGC
>CAZONI010000094.1:0-12956 GCA_964581175.1 uncultured Desulfobacteraceae bacterium | reverse complement strand
TGGGAATCGATCTTAAACCCATTGAATCCCATGCGCAGACACTGAAGATCCGGTATGCCAAGGAGACGACGAGCATCTGCTGTTACTGTGCCGTCGGCTGTGGTGTTATCGTCCACACGGGCAAGGCGGGAGCGGGGAAGGTTATTAACATCGAGGGAGACCCTGATCACCCAATCAATGAAGGTACTCTCTGTTCGAAGGGCTCTGCATTGAGTCAGCTCGTCAACAACGAAAATCGGATTACCACCCCCATGTATCGCCGGCCATACAGCAATCACTGGGAGCCTATTTCCTGGGAACAGGCCCTGTGGAAAATTGCCCTCCGGGTCAAGAAGAGCCGTGATGCAAGTTTTGGCTTGAAAAACGATAAGGGCGAGGTGGTGAACCGGACAAACGGCATAGCCCATGTGGGAAGCGCGGCCCTGGACAACGAGGAGTGCTGGCTCATCCAGGCGATGATGCGGGCTCTCGGCCTGGCGTACATCGAACACCAGGCACGTATCTGACACAGCGCCACTGTTGCGGCTCTGGCAGAGTCGTTCGGACGCGGCGCAATGACCAACCACTGGATCGATATCCGAAACAGTGACTGCATCCTCATCATGGGCTCCAACGCGGCTGAAAACCATCCTGTCTCCTTCAAGTGGGTGACGGAGGCCATGAAGAAGGGCGGGAAACTCATCAGCGTTGACCCGCGATTCACCCGTTCATCATCCAAGGCTGATTTTTATGCCCCGCTCCGGTCGGGCACCGACATAGCCTTCCTGGGCGGGATGATCAAGTACATCCTGGACAATGACAAGTACTTCAAGGAGTATGTGGCGCAATACACGAATGCTTCCTTCATTGTGTCCGACAGCTATAGCTTTCACGACGGCCTGTTCTCCGGGTATGATCCTGCCACCCACAAATACGACAAGAGCAAATGGGCCTTTGTGAAGGACGCCGACGGCATCCCCAAGAAGGACACAACACTGCAGAACCCCCGGTGCGTGTTCCAACTCTTGAAAGTTCACTACAGCCGCTACGATCTTGACAAAGTCTCCGGTGTAACCGGGACGTCCAAGCAAGATCTTCTGAAGGTATACGAGATGTACTCGGCCACGGGCGAGAAGGGAAAGGCCGGAACCATCATGTACGCCATGGGGTGGACCCAGCACACGGTCGGTGTCCAGAATATCCGGTGCATGGCCATGATCCAGCTCCTTCTCGGGAACATCGGCATTGCGGGCGGTGGAGTGAATGCCCTCCGCGGCGAATCCAATGTGCAGGGATCCACGGATCACTGCATCCTTTATCACATCTGGCCCGGCTACCTCAAGACCCCCAAGGCCTCTGACGCGACTCTCGCTGTTTACAACAAGAAGTATACCCCGGTCACGCATGATCCTTTGAGCGCCAACTGGTGGGGAAACTATCCCAAGTATTCGGTGAGTCTCCTCAAGTCCTTTTTCGGGGAAAAGGCCACTGCCGCAAACGATTTCGGCTATTCCTGGCTCCCCAAGCTGGATGACGGGAAGAGCTATTCATGGCTGGACCTTTTTGATGCCATGTACCGGAAAGAATTCACGGGCTTTTTTGCCTGGGGCCAGAACCCCGCTTGTTCCGGGGCCAACGCCAACAAGACCCGGAATGCAATGGCCAACCTGGACTGGCTGGTCAACGTCAATATCTTTGATAATGAGACCGGTTCTTTCTGGAAGGGCCCGGGCATGGATCCCCGAAAGATAAAGACGGAAGTCTTTTTCCTGCCCTGTGCCGTCTCGGTGGAAAAGGAAGGGTCCATTACCAACAGCGGACGATGGATGCAATGGCGTTACCAGGCTGCAAATCCCCCGGGAGAGGCAAGATCCGACGGCGACATGATGATCGATCTGTTCAGGAAGATAAAGTGGCTCTACAAGCGCGACGTCAAGAAGGGAAAGGCGGCTGTCTTCACGGAGCCCATCTTCAATCTGAAATGGGATTATACCACCAACGGCATCTATGATCCCCACAAGGTCGCGAAAGAGATAAACGGTTACTTCCTGAAAGATGTGACTATCAAGGACAAAACCTTCAAGAAGGGAGATCTGGTGCCGAGCTTTGCCTTTCTCCAGGCAGACGGTTCCACCAGCAGCGCGAACTGGCTCTACTGCAACTCCTACACCGGCAATGGCAACATGGCGGCCAGGAGAAAAAGGGAGAAGTCCGGCATCGGCCTGAACCTTGAATGGTCCTGGTGCTGGCCGGTGAACCGCCGGATCATTTACAACCGTGCCTCCGTTGACCTTTACGGAAAACCGTGGGATAGCGAACGTCCGGTCATCCAATGGGATGCCAATGCCAAGGGAGGCGCAGGCGGCTGGGTCGGCGACGTGCCGGACGGCGGATGGCCTCCTATGCTGAAGCCGGACGGGACAATCAATCCGAAGACCAAGTATCCGTTCATCATGAAACCGGAAGGCCATGGTCGTATCTTCGGGCCGGGACTCGCTGACGGCCCTTTCCCCGAGCACTATGAAGCGCTGGAATGCCCGGTGGAGAAAAACCTCTTTTCCAGCCAGCTCATCAACCCAACAGCGCCCACTTACAGCACCAGTGAAGATGTTTACAGGACCTGCGATCCGCGGTACCCCATCGTCGGCACCACCTACCGGGTATCCGAGCACTGGCAAACGGGAGTGATGACCAGATGGCAGCCGTGGCTCCTGGAAACGCAGCCCCAGCTCTTTGTTGAGATGAGCAATGAACTTGCCGCGTTGAAAGGAATCAAGAACGGTGAAAAGGTGATTGTGGAATCCGCCCGCGGAAAGGTCGAGGCGGTTGCCGTGGTCACCCTGCGTTTCCATCCTTTCAACATCCAGGGCAGCGTGGTTCATCAGGTGGGATTGCCATATCACTATGGTTGGGTGCACCCCAAGGGTGGGGGGGATTCTGCAAACCTGCTTACCCCTTCCACCGGCGACCCGAATACGAGAATTCCTGAAACCAAGGCCTTCATGGTCAATGTGAGAAAGATATAAAGGAGGTGATCTGATGAACGGAAAGGCATTTTTTATCGATACGACACTGTGTACTGGCTGCCGGGGCTGTCAGATTGCCTGCAAACAATGGAACCAGTTGCCGGCCACAAAGACGGAGAATTGGGGCAGCTACCAGAACCCGAAGGACCTGTCATTTTACACTTACAAACTGATCAGGTTCAGGGAGTTTATGGGTCCCGATAACAAGCCTGTGTGGTATTTTTACCAGGACTCCTGCCGGCACTGTGTTGAGCCGCCCTGCAAAGAGACGGCGGACGAGGATGTGCCCGACGGTATCATTGTCGACAGCCACAGCGGCGCCGTCCTCTATACGGACAAGTTGAAAAAGGCGAAAGGTCAAGCTATAGTCGAGGCGTGCCCTTATAATATTCCGAGGGTGGAAAAAGGAACAGGGTACATGGCCAAGTGCACCATGTGTGTGGACCGGGTTAACAGCGGCCTGCTTCCGGCCTGTGTCAAGACCTGTCCCACCGGGGCCATGAACTTCGGTGACCGGGACAAGATGGTTGCCCTGGCCAACGAACGCCTGGCAGAGGTAAAGGCAAGGTTCCCCAAGGCGGTAGTGACAGGACTGGACGACCTGAGGCTCTTCCATCTCCTGGCCGATGCTCCTGAGAAATACTACGAGTTCGCGAGTGTTGAGCGTTCTCCGGCCCTCATGGACCGACAGATGGCTCTGAAAAAGATCGGCCGTTCCTTGCAGGAATTGACAAGAGAATGGAACGTGCTCCATAAACTTGCCGGCTAGATCGTCCGCCACAGGAAAAGCAGGAAAGGGATACTCCACAAGGTATCCCTTTTCTGCTTATGATGAGGAGGAAAAGAGATGAAAAGAACAATTGAAGTTGGGGTGCTGCTTGTTCTCCTGTTTTTCACCGGGCATATCACTCTTTGGGCCGGGACCCAGCCACCGCAAGAGAACAGCATTCTGCCGGATTTTCAATTGCCCATACCCGCAAGCACGGCCCAACAGCAATATCTGGGGCTCCAGGGGAAAGGCCTTTTCAGGATCAATCAAATCAAGGCCAAAGCCGTTATTATTGAGATTTTCAGCATGTATTGTCCCTACTGCCAGCGGGAAGCCCCGAACATAAACAAGCTCTATCAGCGCATAGAGGCCGACCCGGAGCTGGAGGGCAAAGTGAAAATCATCGGCGTCGGGGCAGGCAACTCTCCCTTTGAAGTAGATATCTTCAGGAAGAAATACCAGGTACCGTTTCCGCTCTTTTCGGACAACAATTTCACAATCCACAAATGCCTGGGAGAGACGAGGACTCCCTATTTCTTTGTTGTTGCAACCGGTCCCGGAACCCCGCCAAAGGTTATCTATTCCAAACTGGGAGGAATTGAGGATCTCGATGCCTTCCTGAAATCTATTCGCGTTCGCGCCGGAATTAAATAGGGGGTACGAAAATGAAAAGATATCTATTGCCTGCGATTATCGGTGCACTGATCTTCTCTTTCTCCACAGCAGCGGCCCAGACCCATTCTTTCGCCTATAAGAATAACATCTATAACCCGGGGATCCTCAAACCGGTTGACAGCAAACTGAAGGTGCGGGTAGGTGAAAAGGCACCCGATTTTACCCTGCCCTCCATTTCAGGGAAAAAGGTAGCGCTGCACCAGTTCCTCGGCAGAAAGAATGTGGTTCTCTCATTTGTGCCGGCAGCCTGGACTCCCGTCTGTTCTGACCAGTGGCCCGGATACAATATCGTAAAAGATGTTTTCGACCAGCATGACAGCATCCTCCTCGGCATTACCGTGGATAACCTGCCCACCCTTTTCGCCTGGACGAATCAGATGGGAAACTTATGGTTTCCCGTGCTCTCCGACTTCTGGCCGCATGGCCAGGTCTGCGGCAAGTACGGCATACTCCGCTCTGACGGAATGGCGGAACGGGCGCTCTTCCTGATCGACAAAAAGGGAATTATCCGTTACATTGATGTGCACGACATTAACAAGCGGCCGGCTCTCGAGGTACTTGTTCGGGAACTCCAGGAACTTCCGAAGTAGAAATCCACCATATGGGCAGGCACGAAATCAAGGAGGGACGCATGCTTGAAGAGCTTTTGAAGGAGACCGACCGCCTGATCGAAGAGCGGCCCATGGCGAACGAGGTCTTGACCGCTTTCAGAGACCTGGTGGGAATCATGGCGGAGGAAGTTCCTCAAGTGAAACAGGCGGCCGCGGATGAACGGCTGCAGGACATAAAACGTGAGGAAGGGTTCCCCCTCTTTTCAAGAGAAGAACTGCCCATAGACTTCGATTCAGGGACACGACTGCTCAAAACATTCCTGGAAACGTTGCAGAAAGGGGAAAGACCGGACCGGGAGTCCCTGCACATGGCCCTCATAAAATGTGAACAGGAGGAGACCTGGACACGAGACCTTTTCAATGCGCTTCTAAGAAACGACGAGAAAGATCTCTCGCAGATAGCAGGAGACGTCGGCCTGGAACCGGAGGCACTCAAGTTCCTTGTCCAGATGGCCCTGACTCCATCCATCCATCTCCTCCGGGAACAGGTTGCTGGCGGCATTGATACGGAAACCTGGGACCATGGCTATTGCCCATTTTGCGGATCTCAACCCTCCATTTCCTTTTTTGAAAAGACGGGGAAACGGTACATGCATTGCGGACTTTGTGGTTTGGAATGGCGCTTCCCCCGCCTCAAATGCCCCTTTTGTGATAACCAGGACCATAAGGCTTTAGGTTATTTCGATGTCGAAAAGGAAGACGGCTTTCGGGTGGATTTTTGCAGGCAATGCAAGCGTTACATAAAGGCAATTGACAAACGGGTTCTTGAAAAAGCCGGGCCCATGGAACTGGAAAATCTCGTTTCCCTTCACCTGGACATTCTGGCCGCCAAGGAAGGATTCAAGTGACTTGACAATGGCCGATCATGAATTATTTTTATGACAAAAAAGGAAACGACCGTGGAGGAGGTGAGTGAGTATGTTCAGCCTGACACCATGGCGGGGATCGAAGCAAGTTGATCACTTCAGGAATGAAATAGACAGGCTCTTTGACCGGTTTTTTGACTGGCGGCCCACTCTTTTCGGGAGCGAGGAGAGAGAGTGGGTACCGTCGATGGACATTTCCGAGACCTCTGAAGAAGTCATAGTGAAGGCGGAAGTCCCCGGGATGGACGCGAAGGATATTCAAGTATCCATTTCCAATAATATCCTGACCATCCAGGGAGAAAAGAAACATGAAAAAGAAGAAAAGGAAGAAAACGTCCACCGGGTTGAGAGGAGTTACGGTTCCTTTTACCGCTCCATCCAACTCCCGGCGGAGGTAGACTCAGAGAAAGCGGATGCCACGTATAAAAAAGGCATTCTGAAGCTCAAACTTCCCAAGACCAAACAAGCCTCTGTTAAAAAGATTGCAATTAAAGCGGCCTAGCGGAAACGGTCTTTCAAGACCGTCGACAGGGTAAAGCGGGTGACAAGGCCCGCTTTTTTTGCGTTCTTTCCTTGACTTTCAGTTTAACTTACAGTAAAAATAAACTGGATTTCATTTCAATGGAGGCAGCCCATGAAGCTCACACCCAAGCAAAAGACCATCCTTGCTTATCTCAGCAGGTATGTCAACGAATGGGGCAGAGCCCCCAGCTTTGAGGAGATCCGAAAACAGTTCGGCTTCGGTTCTTACAATACGGTCACTACCTACCTCAAGATCCTGGAGAAGAAGGGCTATATCCGACTCCCCCGGGAAAAGAATAAAAAGCGGGCCATTCAGGTAATCAGCCCCGTGGAGACCAGACGCTTTGAACTTCCCCTCCTGGGCAAGGTTGCTGCCGGCAGGCCCATTGAAGCAGTGGAAGATCCGCGGGCCATTGAAGTACCTCTCTCCCTGGCCGAGAGCGGCGACTGCTTTGTCCTGGAAGTGCAGGGCGATTCCATGGAAGAAGACGGCATCCTGGATGGGGATTTTGTGGTTGTCAGAAAGCAGCCAACCGCCGAAAACGGAGAAACCGTCGTGGCACTTATCGACAATGAGGCCACTGTCAAGAAATATTACCGCCATGGCGATCACGTGGAACTCAGGCCCGCTCATACGGGCATGGACTCCATTCGCGTAAAGAATGCCGATCTCAGGGTCGAAGGGAAGGTGGTGGGGGTTGTGAGGTATTATAAGTAAAGCTCGTAGCTGGTAGCTCACAGCTCGTAGGTTATGGGCCAGGCACAGGTTTTTGAAATCCTGAACAACTAATGTCAAAACCCAAAGCTCAAAGGTCAAATGAAGGAGAAAGGCCAAAACTTTACCCTTTGAGTCATAAAAAAGGGTCGTTACTTTGTGCCATCACATCATACATATCCATATACCGGCCTTTTCCATTGCAATAGCGCGGGTTATGCAGCCGGAACTCCGGGGCCGTCCCGTGGCGGTAGCGGCTACCCGATCAGCACGTGCACTGGTTCTCTCCATGTCCGCTGAAGCAGGAAGACAGGGAGTGTGGGGAGGAATGCCGCTGGTGAAAGCGATCGGGCTCTGCCCGGAGTTGACCGTGATCGACCCGGATCCCGGACTGGTGGAAAAGGCCAACCAGGAATTGTGCAGGATAGCGGCCTGCTATACCCCCCTCTGGGAGCCGGCCAGGCCGGGCCATATCTACCTGGATCTCACCGGGACCGGTCGTCTCTGGGGAAAGGCAAAGGACGCGGCACAGCGCGTGAGAAGGGAAATTAAGGACCGCCTGTGCCTCCCGGGAACAGCCGGCGTTGCCGGAAATAAAATGGTCTCCGGTATTGCCTCCCGCATCGTCTCGCCCGAAACGATCCTGGATGTGCCCCACGGCAATGAATCGACCTTCATGGCCCCCCTTCCTGTGGGAGTAGTGCCCGGCATAGGCCGTTCCCGTCGTTTCCTTCTCCTGGAGGAACTCGACATCACCCGGGTCGGAGACCTTGCCGTCCTGGATATGCCGACCCTCGCCATTCTCTTTGGCCGGCAGGCCCCTGTCATTCACCAGCGTGCCCTCGGGATTGACCCAACGCCTGTTTATCCCCCTTCCAAGAAGCTTATGATAGGCGAGGAAATGACACTCCACGAAGGTGAAAACGACGACCACAAGCTCCTCTGGATACTCTTTGCCCTCGTGGAAAAGTGTGCCCGCCGCCTTCGGGAAAAGGCGCTTTTTCCGCGAAAGGCCGGGCTTCTGATCCGCTATGCCGATCAGGTTGAGGTCAGGCGTCAGTGTTCTATCAACCGTCCCGGCTTCTGGGACTTTGAGCTCTACGGCCCTGTGAAAGACCTCTTTTTCAAGGCATGCACCAGGCGCGTCAGGATTCGCTTTATCCGGATATGGTTCTGGGACTTTTTGCGGCCGAGCAGGCAGTTGTCCCTTTTTGATATCCCTTCTCCCGAACCCCGGAAGAAGATCCGCCTCATACAGGCCCTGGATCACATCCGTGAGCGATACGGGCACGAGGCAATCCGGTACGCCGGGGCAGCATGAAAAAGGCGTAAGGCATAAGTGCAAGGCGTAGGGCGTAGGACGCAAGGCGTAGGGTGTAGGGCGTAAGGCATAAGGAAAAACCTTGCGCCTTATGCCCTGCGCCTTGTGCCTAGGTGGTTGATTAGCCATGAATTTCGTTCATCTTAATGTGCATTCCCATTATTCCAAAGGCTGGGGCATCGGCTCCGTCCCGGAAATCTGTGAGGCCGCACGCCGAATGGGAATGAAGAGGCTCGCCCTCACGGACACCAATAACCTCTACGGGCTTATCTTCTTTACCCAGGCCGCTATGGAGCGGAAACTCGATCCCATCGTAGGCAGTGAAATCACCTGCCAAAATCATCGTGCCGTGCTCCTGGTCAAGAACCTCACAGGCTACGGCAATCTCTGCAGGATCATCTCCGACCGCCACTGTAATCAGGACTTCGATCTGGTTCAAAGCCTGCAGGAAAAACGGGAAGGTCTCATCGTTCTCTCGGACGATTTCAGACTTCTGAAAATCTTGAAAAAACAGACCGCCGAAGATTTGTACGTGGAGCTCTCCCCCGGGTACCTTATGGGACGCTGCTATGCCTTTTCCCGGGAGAGTCATATCCCTCCCGTGGCCACCAACCGGGTCTGTCTTGTCACAAAAGATCAGTTCAGGCTCCATCGCATCCTCAGAGCGATCTCGCTGAACACCAAGCTCTCCAGGCTCGCTCCGGGCGACACCTGCCTGGTCCAGAATTTCCTGAACCCGGATGCCCATATGACGTCCCAGTTTCCCCACGTACCGGTGGCCATTGCCAATTCCCAAAAAATAGCAGACTCCTGCCGGACCGAGTGGCATTTTGACCGGATCATATTTCCGAATTTCAGGGGAATGACGAACAGGGAAGCGTTCCGGAAGCTCTACCGAGCTACCCTTGAAGGATGCAGGAGACGGTACGGAGAACTCACCCCGGAAGTGCGAAGACGCATTACCCACGAGATGGATATCATCCGGGGAAAAAACTTCGCGCACTATTTTCTCGTGGTGGCCGAGATCACCCGCCAGGCCCCCAGGTCCTGCGGCAGGGGGAGCGCAGCCGCCTCTATTGTCTCCTATGCCCTGGGAATTACCCACGTGGACCCCGTCAAACACAACCTGTTCTTTGAGCGATTTCTGAACCCCGCGCGCGTGGATCCCCCGGATATTGACGTGGACTTTCCGTGGGATGAGCGGGAGAGGATCATCGATCTTTTTTTCGCGACCCACGGAACACGCCGGACCGCCATGGTCTCCAACCACAACACGTTCGCCGCCCGATCAGCCATCCGGGAAGTGGCCAAGGTCTTCGGTTTGACAGATCAGGAAATCGGCCGGGTCACAAAACAGATCGGTTTCGGCTGGCGGCTTCGCACGCTCTCACAGGACCTCACCCGCCACCCCAAAATGCGGGGAGTGGCATTTCAGGAACCATGGAGCGAAATCCTGCAGACCGCTTCCCGTCTCGAAAACCATTTTCAGCACCTTTCAACCCATTGCGGTGGAGTGGTGGTTGTACCCGACGATATTCGCCGATACTGCCCGGTTGAGATCTCCGCCAGCGGAATGCAGGTACTCCAGTGGGAAAAGGATTCGGTGGAAGAAAGCGGCCTGGTGAAAATAGATATCCTCGGGAACCGGAGCCTGGCCGTCATCCGCGACACCCTGGAGCTGGTCAATGAAAATTACGGCCGCCGCTTGGACTATGCACGGCTCAATCCCCTTGATGATCCTGAGACCGCGCGCATCTTTCATGAAGGGAATACGTTTGGAGTCTTTTACTTTGAGAGCCCCGCCACCAGGCAGGTCCTCACCAAGGTGGGAAACGGCTTCTCATTCCATGATTACCGGCGTATGGACCATTTCCGGATCAACGTAGTGGTGACTTCCATCATCCGGCCTGCATCCAACCAGAGTATTCGAACATGGCTTGCCCGGCTCAGGGGAGCCCCCTGGGAGCCTCCCCATCCGGCCTTAAAACCGGTGTTGGACGAAACCCTGGGTGTCATGGTCTTTCAGGAACAGATGAGCCAGGCCGCCATCCACCTCGCGGGATTCGGCCCTGCCGAGGCGGATACCCTTCGGAAAGTGGTGAGCAAGAAAGACAAGGAAAAGAAACTCCGTGATTTTTATGTCCGGTTCGTCCAAGGGGCGCGGGAACGCAACGTATCCCAGGAAATCATCGAGGAGGTATGGGCGATGATGATGGGGTTCGACGGCTATAGTTTCTGCAAACCCCACTCGGCAAGCTACACCCTGGTTGCCTATAAATCCGCTTTCCTCAGGGCCCATTACCCGGCTGAATTCATGGCATCCGTCATTTCTAACGGAGGGGGCTACTATTCCACTTTTGGGTACATTTCCGAGGCGAAACGCATGGGGCTCCGGGTGCTTCCACCTCACATCAATAAAAGCCATATCAGGTATACGGGGAAGGGAAAAGAACTCCTTGTGGGTTTCATGCAGATCAAGGACCTGTCCCGTGAGGCAAGAGAGGCTATCGTCCGGGAACGCGACAGGAACGGCCCGTTTTCATCCTTCCAGGACTTCCTGGGCCGGACCCGTCCGTACCTCCGCCTCCAGGACGTGCGGCTCCTGATCAAGGCTGGTTGCTTTGACGATCTTCCTGAAAAACTCCCGAGACCCGTTTTGCTGTGGCAAACACTCCGATTTTTCGGCCAAAAGGAAGCCAGCCCCTCTCTTCTCTCGGTTCCCGGGCTTTTCCCCGGGAAAGCGCACAGCGCCGTTCCCCGGCATATCCTGCTTGAGCAGGAAAAGGAGACACTGGGGTTCATGCTTTCTACTCATCCCCTGGAGCTTTACGCAAACGCTCTGGAGAGAATGGATCATGTTCACGCGCGGGACTTACCGCTGCTGGCAGGAAAAACAGTGACCATCACGGGATGGCTGGTCACCGGCAAGACAGTCCGGACAAAAGAAGGGGATCCAATGAAATTTATCACCTTCGAGGACCCGACGGGCATCTATGAGACGGTGTTTTTCCCGAAGGTATACCATCGCTGCTGTCACCTGCTCAACGCCTCAAGGCCCTGTGTCCTGAAAGGGAAGGTAGAAAATGACTTCGGGGCCGTCACCCTCACGGCTTACCGGATGGCGTTTCTTGACCGTACCTCTTCACCAGGCCATACGGAGAACAGGGCTCAAAGGAAGGCGCAGGAGATTCAATCCGGAGAGAGGAAACAACTCAAACCAGATGCATCAGGAGGATGCTTTTCCTCCTGATGCATCTAACACATTAATAGGGATGCCACATCCTGATGCGGTAGGACATCTCGGCCTTGGACGGATTTGCACGGTATTCCTTGATGTAAAAGGTACCGGTGAACTGGTTCACGAACGGGAACCCCGCCTGTGCCCAGCCGACAACGCCGCCGACATTCTTCTTGCCGTTTTTGGTGGTGCTGCTAACACAGTAGACATTCTTGTACCCATACTTGCACAGGAAGCCTGCGACATATTTCGCTCGGTGATTCGTGCGGCACCAGATGTAGATCTCCGCGTTCGGATCAGTAATCTTCTTGGTAAGGACATACATATGACCGGCCTGCATATGATCGGTGCCCTCGATGTGAAAGGCGTTCCATTCGGAATCGGTCCGCACGTCGATGAGATAAACCGTCTTGCGGTAGGCAGGATCGGCCATGGCCTTTTCCCAGACCTCATGCAGCTTGTATACATCCGTTATATGGTCGGCCGGAATCGCCGCAACAAAGCTGTCGTGTATCTTTTTTTCATTGGCCTGCATAGGAGTGCCCGCAGCAAAGGCAAATCCCGCAGCGCTCACCACAAACGCAACAGCAATCATCAACACAAATACTTTTTTCATTACAAAACCTCCTTCTGAAATAGTCATTCAAAGTATCACACGCCTTTTTGCATTTCTCGGAAAAACCACCACCTCCTTTCCAGGTTCCGTTGCTTCACCGACAAAAAACTGCCCAAAAATATATTGCCTCTCACGATCCAGGTCAAGGGTTAAAATGGGGACTTCCGCCCCAAGCACCACGATCCGACTGATACGCACTCTTCCGGATTCTGGATCGGCAGAACCTGTCCTGGTCCACCTCCGGAGCTAGGAGGGTCAGGCACAACCAAAATTCATCCCTGTCGGCCCAACAGGGAAAAGCAGAGCGGCTGTCAAGCCATTATGATGATTTCCGATTTGTTTACCCGGCACGTTCATCGCCGATTCCGGAGCCGTCTCTTCAAGAGAAAAAAACCAACCACACCGCCCATCAACGCCGCCACGGTAATATTGTAATGGACAAGGATGCTCGACATCTTTTCTTTTACTGTATCCCAGTTGGTTCCGAGAGAATACCCCACCCAGATCCAGATGAGATTCCAGACACTGCAGCTGATCAATGCCAGGAAAACCACTCTTATGATGCCGAGTCTCGAGATCCCTCCTGCTACGGCAATTGCTGAACGGATACCGGGGAAA
>CAZONI010000093.1:0-13126 GCA_964581175.1 uncultured Desulfobacteraceae bacterium | reverse complement strand
AATATGCGGCTATCGTTGATCGGGATGGCGGGATCAGGAAAGACCCACTGGTCCAGGAAGCTGGAAGCGCATGGATTCAAACGTTTCTGCTGTGACGACATGATTGCGGAAAAGTTGGCGCCGGAGCTCAGGAACCAGGATGGGACTTCCATGAGCGTTGCCGATTGGATGGGGTTCCCGTATGAAAGCCGGTACAGGGACCGGGAGAAGCGATACCTGTCCCTGGAGGCTGAGGTCCTTCAAGAGATTATGGAGTACCTGGAGGGCGGGAACGAGGGAGCGCGGGAAAATATTGTCGTGGATACCACCGGGAGCGTGATCTATATGGGAGATGATCTCCTGGAAAAACTCTCCCGGCTGACAACCATGGTCCTGCTCTCAACACCTCCCGCTGTCCAGGAACGGCTGCTGGCGGCCTACCTTTCAGAGCCGCATCCCATGGTGTGGAACGGCATGTTTTCACAGAAGCCCGGCGAGTCGCACCTGGATGCCCTGGCCCGGTGCTACCCGCGCCTCTTCGCCTCACGGGCCCGATTGTACGGCCGCTATGGAGCTGTCACTATTGCATATGAGGAACGCCGTGAGAAAAGTTTTGCTGTAAGTGATTTCCTCATGCGCATTTCCAGAAGTCAATTCGGTTACTGAGTACTTTGAGTTAGTGAAATGTGCAGGGCCTATCCCTTACGTGCATAAAGTAATTTCTAACGCTTCCGGGTTCAAAATCCGTTCTTTTTAAATGCGGTTGGCGTCAGGGATTATTTCCAGTGCACCATGGGCAGCCCCGCAACCGGGGAGCGGAAGTAGGGAATGCGGTCCCCTTTCAGACTCCCGATGTAGGCGGTCTTCAGGTCGGACCCGCCGAATGTCACGCTCGCGAACCACTGGGCTATGGTCCCGCCGGCCGCCAGCATGATCTCGGGGGTGAGGCGGTCCTCGCTAAATGCCTTTTCAAGGGCGAGGCCTGTCTCTTCGACCGTATCGTCGAGGATGACATGAAAGTCACCCTCAGGGGTGAGCGCGTAGATCTGGTCGGCCATGACAAGGGTGCCCCAGAGGTTCCCGTATGCATCGAAGGCGATCCCGTCGGGGAATCCGTATCTCCCCAGCTTGGAAGGGCCGAATACCTCCCGATCGGTGAGCGAGCCGTCCGGCTGGACCCGCATGCGCGATATGCACTGGCCGCAGGTCTCCACGATGTACATGAACTCTTCTTTGGCATCAAGACGGATTTCATTGGTGAACTTGAATCCCTCGGCCACCATCCTGATTCCCTTTCCGTCCACCAGGGCGATATACCCGTCCGAGACGTTGGGGCTCATGGCCTTCATCCAGTTTTTGATGCGGGTTGAAATAGTGAGCCAGATACGGTTTCTGCTGTCCCGCAGGACGAAGTTCACCTTGCCGATGGGTTGCCCGTCGATATTGTCGTAAAGAAGCCTGGTCTCGCCGTTACGGCTCATCACTTCCAGCACGTCGGTCCCGAAATTGGAAATGAGGATGTCTCCGTTTTCTGCGAACGCGAGACCATTCGGCAGAGTGCCTTCAGTAAATCGGCTCTCTTCATCGGCAGCTTCTTCAAAGGCGGATTCAAAGGCCTGGGTGATGATCTCCTGGCCGCCGTCCGGCGGTATCCGAACAACTCCGCCCCGCGCATCAGCCGACCACAGGGTTCCGTCCGGCTCTGCGAGGATGCATTCCGGTCTCTGGAGCCCTTCACCGATAAACTCAATGTCTGCAGGGTCAACCTGGAAACCGATAATAGGATTCTGCGCCATAATATCCTCCTCCCTTCACAGTTCTTTGCCTTGATCCGCGGCCGGGCCCTGGATCCCCTCCTCACAGGTCTTCAATGAATATCCTTTTTTCGCACTCAGGAACCAGAGTATGGGCCTCGAGAAGCAGTTCAACCGCAAGTTTTGAGCCCGTCTCATACACGTATTCACACGTATGATTGGGGCTCACGGGAACCCATATCTCTCTCAGGGCCTTGCATTCCTTTGCCTTGAGCGTTTCAAGATACCTGCGATGGAGTTCAAAAGCAAGTTCATCGACACAGGGAAGATCATCGGCAGGAGTCCGCCTGCCATAGAGATACCCGATGCACACGATACCCGATGCGAGAGGGCCGCAGATATGACCCGTGATGGCTACCCCTGCCTCTTCGGGGTCACGACGGTCCCTGCCGGACGCAAGCTCTTCCAGTGCACCTTTGAGGTCTACCCCCGGCCTCAAGCGATGTGAGCCGCCCCCTCCGTGAAAACCGGTCATGATTCTTACCATGGATGGGTCCATGATCTTGAGGGTTTCATTGATGGCCATGAAACTGGCCTCGCTGCAATGGAAACCCTGTCTCCTGAAATCAACGGCCCTGCGTCCCGCGTCCTCGATCAATTTCTTTGCCTTGGTATCCATTTTCTGCTCTGGTAATTGAAGGTTATTGTTTCGCACCTCTCCGTGAACAGGATATCCGGCGTGATGGAACAAGTGCCGGGGAAACCGATCTCACTATGCACGATCAGTTGATCTATGTCAACATTTTTTCACTAATAGTGAACTTTTTTGTATTTATTCACTTTTTGTTTGCACGCTGAGCCTGTTTTCTATATGATGACCCCGCAGGATTCATAAAACAGGGGTTCTGCGTGAAAGATATTCAGAGGAGGCAAGTCTTTATGGTCGATGCCGGTATGAAAATCCGTCAGGAACGGCTGAAGCGAAAACTCACCCTCGAGCAGTTATCCGGAAGGACTGGTCTTTCCAAGAGTTTTCTCAGTCAGGTGGAACGGAACCTTGCACAGCCTTCCGTTACGTCACTCAAGAATATTGCGCATGAGCTTGGGATCAGCGTTGTATACTTTCTTACGGATAATCACGTTGATCAGAATCTCTGGGGCTACGGCCGGAGCCTGGGAAAACCGGGAAACGAAACGTCTGTGTATAGCAGGGATGTCAAGGTGGTGCGCGCCGATAAACGCAAGGGAGTCACAATGCCGGGCAGTGCCGTGCTTTACGAGGTATTGACCCCGGACCTGAACCGGCAGCTCGAGGTTATGTTCATGCGTATTTCCAAAGGGGAGAGTTCCGGTGACGAGGCGATGATCGATGCCCCTGGAGAGAAATTCGGTGTTGTGCTGAAAGGAAGACTTGAATTCACGGTGGGAAACGAGGTCTTTGTTCTTGAGCAGGGGGACAGCATTGTTCACCCCGCTGACACACCGATCAGGTGGCGGGGCCTGGAGGGCGACCCTATTGAAGTACTATGGGTGCAAACGCCGCCTTCGTTTTAAGGGCTCTCAAGGGTTGAGAAATGAAGAGAAAAGAAGGGAGTGTGATAATTGTAAACGATGTGAAGAAAGTACAGTATAGGTAAAAATATGCTTGACACTGAAAAACCGAGGTGATAGGAAGTGTGGAAGGCCTGAATCGTTGTCGTCCGGAATGCACGGAGCGGGGACAGCAAAAGGCGGGAATCCCGGTTCGCTTTCTTCATACCAGAAAATTTTTTCAGGGAAAAAAATGATTTTCGGGAGACCTATTTTTGAGAAATATGGAATCTACATCTTCCTGATAGTCCTTTTTGCGGTTTCCTCTATCCTTTCACCCGCGTTTCTAACCCCCCAAAATCTCAGAAATATCTTCACCCCTGCCGCCACCCTGGGAATGGTTGCCATAGGGCAGACCTTTGTTATTCTGATAGGCGGAGGCGCCCTTGACCTGTCCGTGGCTTCCGTGATGGCGACCGTGACCGTGATCGTCTCCATGAACACCCGCGGGCAGGATGCCCTTCTTTTTCCCGTCTCATTGCTTTGCATTTTATTTGGAATCCTTGTGGGCCTGGCAAACGGGTTCCTCGTCACCAAGCGCGGGGTGCAGCCGTTTATCGCAACCTTGGGGATGATGGTTATTATCCAGGGCCTGCGTTTCCTTTACACAAAAGGGGCTCCGAAGGGAACGTTTCCGCCTTTCCTGCGGTTTCTGGGAAATGGAAATATCGGGCCGGTCCCGGTTTCCGTCCTGTCTTTTGGGTTCCTGCTGATCCTGGCCGCAGTCATGCTGAACAAGACCACGTTCGGCCGCAAGATTTACGCAACGGGGGGAAATATCCATGCGGCCGTCATTTCCGGCTACGACACCGATCTGATTATCATTGCCACGTATGTGATTTCGGGATTTACCGCCGCGCTCGGAGGTCTCTATCTCGCCGGCTGGCTGGGGATTTCGGATAACTGGGTGGGAAAAGGGTACGAAGTTGATTCCATTGCTGCGGTCATTATGGGCGGAACGTCGTTCGAGGGCGGAAAAGGCGGGGTCATCGGCACTACGGCAGGGGTGCTCATAATCGCGACACTGTATAATCTTGTTCTGCTTCTCCATCTCCCGTTGCAACTGCAGTACATTGTCAAGGGAGGGGCCATTATCGTGGCCACTTCCTTCTATGCCAGGAAGGCGGCCTACTAACAGTTTTTGTTCGGGAAAGGAGGTGAGATCGGTCTGACACTGTGTTCATCATAAAACATGCACTTTTTTACTCACCATCTGCATTGAGGAGGGCACACGTTATGAAAAAGCTATTATTTTCCCTGACCGGGCTCATTTTCTTGGGCGCGACGATAACACCCGGTTTTGCCTGGGAGCAGCGCCAATGGGATCGAGCTTCCCTCTGGAATCCCAGTACCGTGAAGATGATCGACACGAAAAAATACAAGAAGAAACCCCCGTACACTGTTGGTTTCTCCAATGCCGGCATCTCCAATTCATGGGCGGTTTTCATGCACCGTGAAGTCCAGGCCGAGGCCGAAAGACACCCGGACCTCATAAAAAAGCTGTATGTAACAGAGGCCAAAGGAAAGGCGGACAAACAGATCGGCGATATTGAAGACCTGATGGCCAAAGGTGTCGACATCCTTATTGTGCGGGCCACGACCGAGGCGGCCCTGGACCCGGTGATCTCGCGACTCTACAAACAGGGATTTCCGGTTATTACGGTTTCAAAAGGCATCAAGAGCGATAACTACGTCTCGTTCGTTGACGCAAGCAACCAGGTGCTGGGCCGTATGAATATGGTCTGGCTCTGCGAGATATTAAACGGAAAGGGAAATATCGTGATGCTGGGCGGCTGGCCGGGCGCCGGATCCGTCATAGACAGGAAGGCCGGTGCTGACGAAGCTCTTGCCCGGTATCCGGGGGTCAAGGTGCTTGATTATCAATACACCCATTATTCCCCGACCGAAGGCAAGACCGTCATGCAGGCCATGATCCAATCCTACGGGAAGAAGATTGACGGGGTGTGGTGTGACAGCGGCCTGCAGGGTCTCGGCGCCCTGGAAGCAATGGTCGCAGCCGGTATGAATGTTCCCATTACCGGTGACCAGTTGAACGGTTTCATGTGCAAGGTGCTGGAACATAATTTCAAGGCCGTGATGGGGGCATATCCCCCGAGGATGGGCGCCGAGGCGGTGAAGCTGGCATTGCGGGTTCTCCAGGGAGAATCGGTACCGCATCACTTCAATGTCCCGACGCTCGTGTCCACCACGAATGAAACGGCGGACATCAAGGCTGATGAACCGTGGAGTAAACTTGCCCAGCCCAATCAGCCGGAAAACTGGTGGATCGGGCACACGCTTCCCAAGAAGTGGCTCCCCTATTGAGACCCGGAAAGGGAGGAACGCCGGGTTCCTCCCTTCACGGGGATAAGGGCACGGCGGTGACTGCTAATATCTTCGAAATGAATGGGATTTCGAAAACCTTCCCCGGCGTCCAGGCGCTTGACAAGGTTGATTTTGCCTGCGTACCCGGGGAAATTCACGCCTTGGTGGGGGAAAACGGGGCCGGGAAGTCCACCTTGATGAAGGTCCTGGCGGGTGCGTATCGTCTTGATGAGGGGGAGATCCACGTGAAGGGAAAGCAGGTGTCCTTTTCCTCTCCAAAAGATGCCCAGGTGAATGGGATCAGCATCATTTATCAGGAATTCAATCTGATCCCTGAACTGAACGTGGCTGAAAATATCTTCCTCGGACGCGAACCCTTGAAGATGAAAGGATTCGTTATTGACAACGAACATCTTTATCAACGATCAAAGGAACTCCTGGCAAGTCTTGAGGCGGGTATAAACCCGCATGAGAAAGTCAAGAATCTCTCCGTGGCCCAGCAGCAGATGGTTGAAATTGCCAAGGCCCTGTGTTTGAACGCGGATATCATTGTCATGGACGAGCCTTCAGCCGTTGTTTCAGGAAAGGAGCTGGAGTCCCTGTTCCGGATTATCAGCTCGCTGAAGAAGAGCGGAAAATCCATAGTCTATATTTCCCATCGTATTGATGAGATTTTTCAGATTGCGGATCGGGCGACGGTGCTCAAGGACGGGAAACTGGTTGGAACAGTCTGCCCGAAAGAAATAGAAAAATCGGAAATCGTCCGAATGATGGTGGGCAGAAGCCTGGGCCGGACATTTCCGAAGAAGGAAAGAGGGGAGAAGAAAGAAATCCTTTCCCTCAAAAAAGTATGCAGGGGGAAGGTCCTGAAGGATATCTCGCTGAAGGTCTATACCGGTGAGATTCTGGGGATAGCCGGTCTGGTGGGCTCCGGCCGCACGGATCTCGCGAGGGTTATTTTCGGCGCGGACGGCTTTGACAGCGGGGAGATGCTTTTTGAAGGGAAAGACGTGAAATGGTTGAACCCGAAAACAGCAATTTCAGACGGTATAGGATTTGTGACCGAAGACCGAAAAACAGAGGGATTTGTAGGGTGCCTGTCCGTGAAGGAAAATCTGACGTCTCTCATCCTGCCGGAGATCAGCAAATGGGGCTGGATCGATGCTGCAGCGCAAGATGAGACCGCGGAGGCGTGTGTGGAGCAATTCAACATCGTAACCGCGGGTCTCGAACAGGAAATTCAATATCTAAGCGGGGGAAACCAGCAGAAAGCTATTCTGGCAAAGTGGATCAGCGCCGGACCCAAACTCATTATTATGGATGAACCGACCCGCGGCGTTGATGTGGGCGCAAAGGTGGAAATTTATCAAATCATTCGCCGGATGGCAAAAGAAGGCAAAGCAGTGATAATGATCTCTTCTGAGCTGCCTGAAATCATCGGTATGAGCGATAGGATCGCGGTCATGCATGAGGGAAGATTGATGCGGGAAATTTCAGGTCTTGATGCCACGGAGGAGCAGATACTGATGATGGCAACCGGACAAGTGAAGGAAAACGGAACCGACCATGTCCATGAGTCTCACTAAGGTAAGAGAACATAGAACGATCATCATCGTGTATTTCATCCTTTTTGTGCTGGTGGTGATTTCCGCCTTTTCTTCCGAAATATTTCTCAGGCCCCGCAATATGGCCAATATCCTTCGGCAGGCGGTTGGGATAGGGCTGGTGAGCATCGGGCAGACCCTTGTTGTTCTGACTGCGGGTATCGATCTTTCGGTCGGGTCCGTTATCAGCCTGACCTCGTGTTTGACCGCAGGGCTTATGATGGGGAGGAATTCCATGTTCCTCCCGGTGACAGCCCTCGTTCTCGCCATCGGGCTTGCCATAGGGTTCATGAACGCATTTCTCATCATCAAAACAGGCATTTCACCCCTGATCGTGACTCTGGGCACCATGTCCATTATTCAGGGAGGAGCCCTGGTCTACACGAACGCTGCTTACGGCGAAGCCGCACCCCTGCTGGTGTCTTTCGCGTGGGGACAACTGGGGGCCGTCCCGGTGCCTTTTCTCCTGCTTGTTGGCGTCGGTGCTGCGGGCATATTTGTCCTGAAGAGGACACCGTTCGGCCGGCATATCTATGCGCTGGGGGGAAATGAAGAAATTGCGAGACGGTCCGGGGTGAAGACGGATCGGGTCAAGGTGTTCACGTACATGCTCTGCAGTCTGACGGCGGTTCTCACAGGCCTTTTCCTGGCGGGCAGGATGGGCATGGGAGACCCATTGATCGGTGCTCCCTATATGCTTGATTCCCTCGTTCCCGTACTGGTGGGAGGTACCCTTCTGAGCGGAGGAAAGGGAGGGCTCTCCGGCACGTTTGCGGGTATCTTTATATTGACGGTGCTCAGCAATGCCTTAAACCTCATGGGTGTATCGGGGTACTGGCAATGGATTGTGGAGGGGGCTATTATTCTGGGAGCTGTTGCGTTTTATGAAAAGAGGTAGGTGAGGAGGTGGAAAAGATATGAAAAATATGCAGTATTTTGCTCCTCGGGGAGTTGATGAAGCGCTGGATTACCTCGCTGAGTATGGCGAAAAGGCCACGGTGCTGGCCGGGGGGACCGATCTGGTTCCAAGAGTGAATTATTACGAACTGCTGCCGGACATTATTCTCTATGTGGGAGGAATCGGCACCGACTACATCAGGGAGGAGGACGGGAAACTGGCGATCGGGGCAGGCACCACCTGGAGCAGTCTTATAACGAATCCACTTGTGAAAGCAAGGGCCCGGGTATTGGCCGAGGCTGCCGCAAAGGGCGGTTGCACCGCAATAAGAAATGCCGCAACCATAGGAGGGAATATCGTGAATGCCTCTCCGGCCGCCGACCTGGTAGCGGCGCTGCTGGCATTGGATGCCGAAGTGGTCATCAGGAGTGCAAAGGGAAAGCGAACCGCAGCACTCGAGGGCTTTTTCACGGGACCCGGTGCTACCGTGCTGGATCCTGATGAACTGGTGACTGAGATCCGGGTCCCGTTTGTAAAAGGCAACGGGGTTTTTTTGAAACTCGGGCGTCGCAGGGCCATGACCCTTTCGGTGGTGAATACCGCGGTTCGCATCCGTTTGGAAGGTACGGTCTGTAAAGAAGCCCGCATTGCGGTCGGGTCCATGGGGCCGACGCCGATCCGGTGTGTTGAGGCGGAAAAGGTGGTGACCGGCCAACCGGTTGATCCGGCCCTGCTGGATACGTGTGCTGAAACGGCGATAACGGAAACCAGCCCCGTTGACGACAAGCGGGCATCCGCCTGGTATCGGAAAAAGGCCGGAAGGAATCTCGTCAGAAGGGCCCTTGTGCTGGCGGCCGGGATTGAAGGCTGAGAAGGAGGAGAAACTGCCATGAAATATACACTGTCTTTTACGCTGAACGGCCGTGAGGTGGACGTCCTGGTCAAACCGAACGACACACTGCTCGACGTGTTGAGGGAAAAACTCCAGGTATTAAGCCCCAAGAGAGGGTGTGACACGGGGGACTGCGGAGCGTGTACGGTCCTGCTTGACGGGGAACCGGTGCGATCGTGCCTGACCATCGCCATGACCGCCGCCGGAAGAGAAGTCAAGACAATTGAGGCGTTCACGTCCAGAGACGGGAAACTCCATCCCCTTCAGGAAGCGTTTCATGAGCACGGCGCTACCCAGTGCGGTTTCTGCACACCCGGAATGCTTCTTTCTTCCATATCTCTCCTGGAAAAGAATCCGAAGCCGAGCCGTGATGAGATCGTCGAAGCAATCTCAGGGAATCTTTGCCGGTGCGGGGCCTATCTTGAGGTCATTGAGGCCATTGAAGCAGTCGCGAATGGTGAAGGAAAGGAGTAGAGGACATGGGAAAGTACATTGGACAGCCGATACCCCGGTATGAGGGGTTGGGTCACGTAACCGGTACGACGAGGTACGTGGATGATATTTCCGTACCGGGAATGTTGTATATCAAGGTCCTTCGCAGCCCCGTACACAAGGGAATCATTCGCAACCTCGATGTCTCAGCGGCCGCGGACATGCCGGGCGTTGCCGGCGTGATCACCGCCAAAGACGTCCCGGGCCAGAACGCATACTATGCAACGGATCAGCCGGTGTTCGTGGAAGAGAACATCCGCTACAAGGGAGAACGCATAGCGGCGGTCGCCGCCGTGGATGAAGATACGGCCCAGGAGGCGCTGGAAAAGATCACACTGGACATAGAGGAGCAGGAGCCGGTTTTTGATCCCTTTGAGGCTATGAAACCTGGTGCGCCCAAGGTCCGTCCCGAGGGAAATCTCTGGGAGTTCAACAGCGGCATGACCAGGGTATTGCGAAAAGGAGACGTGGAAAAGGGTTTTGCCGAGGCCGACGAGATCGTGGAAAAGCGGTATGTGGAGAGGATGAATGATCACGCGCCCATGGAGCCCCATGTCGCGGTTGCGTATATCGACGGCAATGACAGGCTGGCCATACACACCGTGAGCCAGGCCCGGCATTTTCATCTGATCCAGTTGTGCCCGGTTTTCAATCTCCCCATCAGCAAGGTGCACCTCATCGGCGGTACCGTGGGCGGCGGTTTCGGCGGCAAGAACGAAATGCAGTGCGAGCACGTGGCCGGACTCATGGCCCTCAAACTCCGCAAGCCGGTCAAATTCCTGCTGACCAGGAAAGAGGACCTCCTCTATTCCACAAAACGCGGCGCCTTTGTTTTTGACTATAAGTCAGGGGTGAAAAAGAGTGGACAGGTTACCGCCCATCAGATCAAGGCGGTTCACGATATCGGGGCCTACAATACCATGGGGCAATATGCCGTTGAGAAACAATGTCTCTATATCGCAGGGCCGTACGCAGTGCCCAATGTCTGGTATGACGGGTACGCGGTGTTTACGAACAAGCCGGTGTCAAGCTCCATGAGGGGATATACAGTCGTTAATGTGACGTATGCATCTGAAGTCCAGATGGATATTCTGGCGGAAGCGATCGGCATGGATCCCTGGGAGATACGGTTCATAAACGCGTGGCGCGATGGTGACACCGCGCCGACTCAATGGAAGGTCGTAGCTGCGGGCTTGATCGAGTCCATGCAGAAGGCGGCGGAAATGGATGGTATCGAATTGCCCGAACACCTCAAGGCAATGAGTTCGCGAAGGAGGTAACCAAAATGAAAAAGAGAGGCAAAGGCATTTCCAGCATCGGCTACGCCACCGGGTTTTTCGGGGGAGGCGATCCCAACCAGGCTGAAATCAGCATAAAGATGGACGGGACATTGGATCTCATAATGGGCACGTCCGACATAGGGCAGGGGTGCAAGACCGCCTACCGTCAAATCGCAGCCGAGGCCCTGGATGTGCCGGTTGAGTCTATCACTTTGACAAACAGCGACACGGATTTTATTCCCATGTGCATGGGTGCGTTCGCGAGCCGCGCAACATTTGTGGGAGGGAACGCGATCATAGTTGCCTGTGAAGATTTGAAAAGGAAAATGCGGGAATTCGCGGCCCCCATGCTTGAGGCAAAACCGGAAGAGCTGGAGATAGCCGACAGTAAGGTGTTTGTGAAAAGCGATCCGGAAAAGAGCCTGGGAATGGCCGATATCGGCGGCGCTTCCAATTTCGGCGGTGCGTATCTCATAGGGACGGGCGCGTACATCCCTGCGGGTCCGATGGTGCCCGATCCCAAGACAGGGGCTATGCCGCTTCTCTCGGCCGCGGCCTTCGCGGCCTGCATCGTTGAGGTGGAGGTGGACACCGGCACCGGAGTTGTCGAGGTGCTGAAAACCACGCATGCATACGAGATCGGAAGGGCCATCAGCCCGCTGGTGTGCAAGGGGCAGATCAACGGCGGCACCGCCATGGGCATCGGCATGGCCTTGTCTGAAAGCGCCCATCCTTACTGGCCGTCCGTTGATTTTGCTGCGGATTCCCTGGGGGATTACATTATAAGCACGGCCGCCGACATGCCGAAGGAAGATTCGTATGAGATACTCGAAGTGCCGCACCCGGATGGGCCGTACGGGGCAAAGGGATTCTGCGAGATGTCTTCAAATGCCCAGATCCCGGCCATAACGGCGGCAATTCATGATGCGATCGGCGTCTGGATAACCGAATTCCCCACCACGCCGGAGATGATCCTGAGGGCCCTGGAAGAGAAGAATAAGTAGATTGGGATTGGAGGCGATTTTCTGCACGGAGGAGACATGGGATTATTAAATGAAGACCAGCAGATGTTTGTAGCCCAGGTCAGGAAAATGGTGGCGGAGAAGGTGGAGCCTCGGGCCGCTGAAATCGACCGAAAGGGGGAGTTTCCCTGGGATCTGAAAGAGGTTTTTCAGGAGATGGGGCTTTTGGGCCTGAGCATACCGGAGGAGTATGGCGGATGTTACCAGGGGCATCTCTACCTTTGCCTGGCAGTGGAGGAGATCGCGAAAGCCTGTGTTTCGTCATCCCTCATTGTCCAGGTGCAGTCTCTGGGGTGGCACCCGATACATATCGGGGGATCCCATGAGCAGAAGGGAAAATACGGTCCCTCAATAGCATCCGGAGAGAGGTTGATATCGTACGGGCTGACGGAATCCGGGGCAGGATCGGACTCCGCCGCCATGCATACGAAGGCGGTGAAAGAGGGGGACACCTACATCATCAACGGGTCCAAGTGCTTTATCAGCAACGGACCCATTGCAAACATCATAAGTCTCTTCGCCATGACAGACGACTCCAGGGGAGTGCATGGAATCAGCGGGTTTATCGTGGAGACGGATACTCCCGGTTTTTCCGTTGCCAAGTATGAATCAAAGATGGGGATCAGGGGGTCCCCGACCGGGGAGCTGGTATTTGAAAACATGGAGGTACCGGCTGAGAACCTCATTGGAGAAGAAGGCATGGGATTCATCTATGCCATGAAAACGCTGGATACATCAAGGCCGGTGATAGCCTCTCAGGCGGTGGGCCTGGCGCAGGGAGCGCTGGACAAGGCCATAGCGTATGCAAAGGAACGGGTCCAGTTCGGAAGGCCCATCAGCAAGTTTCAGGGGTTAAGCTGGATGATGGCGGAGATGGCCGCAAAGATAGAAGCGGCGCGTGCGTTGACATATCAGGCGGCGGATATGGTGGACGTTGGTCAAGGCCGGGAAAAGAGCTATCTTTCCGCGTGTTCGAAACTGATTGCCTCGGACGTAGCCATGGAAGTCACGACCCAGGCGCTTCAGATAGCAGGCGGATACGGCTACATGACCGAATTCCCGTTTGAACGGATGATGCGTGACGCCAAGATCACACAAATTTATGAAGGGACGAATGAGATACAAAAGCTGGTGATATCCCGGGAACTTTTGAGAAATTCATAATCGGGAATCGACTGCTCGGGCCCGGGGCCGGCCTCCTGACCGCGGAAGGCCGCGGGCCCCATCATCCTGGTCCTCCTGCGGCCTGTCAGAAATTGACCTGGTCAAGTCCTTTGAGTCCGAGTATCT
>CAZONI010000092.1:0-13508 GCA_964581175.1 uncultured Desulfobacteraceae bacterium | reverse complement strand
AGCCAGAGTGCCAGATTCTTGTAAAACGGGTTCAATGTAAGGGATCCTCCTTTGGCTTATGTCCCGCGGGCAAAGGGCCTTCGGATACACAATTCGATAGTTTTTATTATAATTGCTTTTTCATAAAATTCTATAAAAATCTCTAACAGCTTACTATTCAGGGCAAGTCGGGTGGCTCCGTGACCAGTGCCCGGGAGCGGACGGCATTTCCAGTTCGAGTGAGTCCTCCCGCAGAGCGGGAAACATCATGAAGCCTTCGAGGGCTGTTCAGGGAGGAGGCCATTTCTTCCGTTCCGAGGCTCCGGGCTGGTCTTTTCAGTGACTTATCAGCGTGGGATAGCTACAACTAAAGAATCCTGATGGTGATCAGGGGCACTCATTTCTGTTGACATTATCACCAAGGCACGTTTGAATTCACGTCATCACTAAAAAATCAAGGAAACCTCCATGCAGGCGAAGATTTTCAGCTCATCCGACGCGCGGCAGATCGAGCGCCATGGACTCACGGTGCCGGCGGTCCTCCGCCAGATTGCATTCTTCAAAAAACCTCGTGCCTACCTGAAGCTTCACCGGCCCTGTATTCCCGGAGACGGTATCAAGGTACTGTCCGATGAAGAAGCTCGCTCTCTTGTACATCTTTTTGATGAGAAAAAAGATGCGTATGAGCTTCTCAAATTTGTTCCGGCGTCGGGAGCCGCCACCCGCATGTTCAAAGTACTCCTGAAATTTCTCAACACGGAACGACCGTGGTCTCTTGCCTCCGCTGCGAAAGACGCTCGACCGGGGGACCCGGAAGTCCGGACCCTTGAAGATTTCTTCACGGGCCTTCCCCGATTCGCTTTTATTTCCGATCTGAAAGCAGCTATCAGCGCGGCAGGGACGTCGATGAAAAATCTCCTGGACAAGGACTCCCTGCGCGAAATCCTGGCTTTCCTTCTCACCGGCAAAGGACTCGGCTACGGGTCCCTGCCCAAGGGGCTCATAAAATTCCATAAATATAACGGTGAAACCAGGACCGCCTTTGAAGAGCATCTCGTAGAAGCGGTCTCGTACACGGCCAACAGCGACCGCATTTGCCGGCTCCATTTCACCGTCTCCCAGGAACACCTGCAAGAGGTCAGGTCCTTATTGGAAGGAATCCGGCCGCTCTATGAGCAGCGATACGAAGTGTCTTTCGGGGTGGACTTTTCCTTGCAGAAAAAGAAGACGGACACCATCGCCGTTGATCTCGACAATCGACCGTTCAGGCTGGAAGACGGCGAATTGCTTTTCCGCCCCGCTGGGCATGGGGCCCTCATCGAGAATCTCGGTGACCTGGAGGCGGACCTCGTCTTCATCAAGAACATCGATAATGTTGTTCCGGACCGCCTGAAGGAGAGAACTTTTCAATGGAAAAAAATCCTCGGCGGAATCTTTATCCGGCTGCAGGCCAGGACTTTCAATTACCTGGAACGCCTTTCCGGAGGGCTCCCGTCACGAGAGCTTCTTGACGACGCCATGGAATTTGCCTCGACAGAACTGCACCTGGAGATCCCCGATGACGTGAGGAAGGAATCGCCCGGAGAATTGAGAGATTCTCTTCTCGAGAAACTTGATCGTCCTCTTCGGGTGTGCGGCATGGTAAAAAATACCGGGGAACCTGGAGGGGGGCCTTTTTGGGTCGAGGAGAAGAACGGGAACCGCTCATGCCAGATCGTGGAGATGGCCCAGATCGATCTGCGGTCGGAAGAACAGAAAGAAATCGTCGCCGCGTCAACGCACTTCAATCCGGTAGATCTGGTCTGTGGGATGAAGGACTGGAAAAGGCGCCCATTTGACCTCAGCCGATTCGTGGATCATGATGCGGTGTTTATTTCCCGGAAATCACAGGCAGGCAAGGAACTCAAAGCGCTCGAACTGCCCGGCCTGTGGAACGGGGCCATGGCATACTGGAACACGGTCTTCGTGGATGTCCCCTCCATCACGTTCAACCCCGTAAAGACCATCAATGACCTGCTTCGAAAGGAACATCAGCCCGCATGAGGTTTCCCACCCCGCCGGCAAGGAACCCGCTGGCCCTCCCGATGTTTAATGCACCGTTGCATGGTGCTTTGAAGCGAGGGTGAAAGGGTAACGAGGCTTATCAATTCAGTAAAGCTACAAGGGGGGGGCCCAGCGATTGGTGGCGCCGTCGTAGGACCAGGAATCCAGGAGAGCTTTTCTGCACGTATACTGGGGGTTCTCCGCCCACAGGAGCATCTGTTGATGGGCTTCGTTCAACCGTTTGAATATCTCTGCATCGCCACCCACATCCGGATGGTGCCGCTTGGCAAGCCGCTTATAGGCAGTCTTGATTTTCAACGCGCAGGTTTTGGAGGAGAGTGCCTCCCGTTTAATTTTCAGGATTTTGAGACAATCCCTTTCCAGTTTCGACAGTCGGGGATTATCTTTTCTTGCAGGTTTGATACTTTCCGGATCCAGATGCGGGCTATGGGTCTCCTTGAGCAGTCGAAGCGATGCCACGCTCCTGGAATTCCTCCGGTCCAGGAGACCATACCATTCCTGTCCTGACTCCAGTATAAGATTCTTCAGGTCCGCTGCCGGCTTTTGCCCGGGGGTACGGCGGCCGATGAACCTGCTGATCCCCTTCGTCCAGACGGGCAGTACATCAAGGACAACAAAGTCGGAGGTAAACGAGAATGCAGCATACCGTGCGTTGAATGTTCTCAGCAGGCCTTTGGATAGTGAAAGCACCCACGTTATCTGCTGTCGACATTGTGTTGAACAGTACCGTCTGCCCGGTTTCATGTCAGTGGTTCCGCAAGACAGGCATCGTCCTGTACGCCGCGGCGCCGCATACCGAACCGGTTTCTTCTGTACCACTTTTTCAAGCATCATATCCACGATATGCTCTTCTTCTCCATCCCTTCCTTGTAGGAGCGACCTCCTGGTCGCGAATGGAAGGCTTCCTGAAAAGTCTTATCGCAACCAGGAGGTTGCTCCTACAGACGGGTTAGCATCCCGAGTAAAAAAATTTTTGGTATCATACCGCGTTTAGAGAGCAAAATCAAGCAAAGCGTTGGCCAGATTGCCTGCTCCTGGTGCGTTATTCGTCGTTGGTTGCAGACTCCCGAGGGGAGTTCCTTCCCGCCACAAGCAACAGGCAACACGCAATGTGCAAGAGTCCATCAAGGACTCTTCGATCATGCCGCAAGCATGTTCTTCAGGAACTGCCCGGTATAAGACTCCTTGTTCCGCGCAATCTCCTCGGGCGTACCGGTCCCAACGACGTACCCTCCGTTGTCTCCTCCTTCCGGGCCGAGGTCGATGATATAATCCGCGGTCTTGATAACGTCCAGGTTGTGCTCGATGACCACAACCGTATTCTTGAGGGCCACCAGGTAATTGAGGACTTCGAGCAGTTTCCTGATATCGGCGAAATGCAACCCGGTGGTGGGCTCATCAAGCAGGTACAGGGTGCTGCCGGTATTTCTTTTGCTCAGTTCTCTCGAGAGTTTGATACGCTGCGCTTCACCGCCGGAAAGGGTTGTGGCGGGCTGTCCCAGTTTCACATAGCCCAGCCCGACATCCACGAGCGTTTTCAGCTTTCCACGGATATGGGGAATGTTCTGGAAAAACGAGAAGGCCCCATCGACGGTCATGTCCAGGACCTCGGCGATGGTCTTGCCCCTGTACCGAATATCCAGCGTGTCCCGGTTGTACCGGAGTCCCTTGCATGCCTCGCACTTAACATAGACATCCGGAAGAAAATGCATCTCTATCTTTATGATCCCATCCCCGCGGCAGACTTCGCACCGCCCGCCCTTGACATTGAAACTGAACCTGCCCGGCTTGTACCCCCTTGCCCTGGATTCGGGCAGACGGGAAAAAAGTTCGCGAATCGGAGTGAAGACACCCGTATACGTGGCAGGATTGGAACGGGGCGTCCTGCCGATGGGACTCTGGTCAATATTGATGACCTTGTCGATGAACTCGATCCCCTTGAGTCCATTGACCTCTCCCACCCTGGCCTTGGAACGGTAGAGCTTGTTGCTGAGCGCCGGATAGAGGATGCCGTTGATGAGACTGCTCTTCCCGGATCCGGAAACGCCGGTGATACAGGTAAGGGTCCCAAGGGGTATCCTGGCCGCGATATCTTTCAGGTTATGTTCTCTGGCCCCTTCGATGACAAGGGATCGTCCATTTCCTTTCCTGCGTTCCTCTGGGATGGGGATCGCCTGATTTCCCGAGAGGTATTGACCGGTCAGACTCCCGGTATCTGCAAGTATCTCCTTCGGGGATCCCTGGAAGACAACCTCGCCTCCGAGCATTCCGGCCCCTGGCCCCAGGTCTATTATATGGTCGGCGCTCAGGATCGTCTCTGCGTCGTGCTCTACCACGAGCACGGTATTTCCGAGTTCTTTCAATCGATTGAGGTTCTTGAGGAGCCGCAGATTGTCCCGCTGGTGCAGCCCTATGCTCGGTTCATCCAGAACATAGAGCACCCCTGCAAGCCCCGAACTGATCTGGGTAGCCAGCCTGATCCTCTGCTCCTCTCCTCCGGACAGGGTTGCCGAACCGCGGTCAAGGGTCAGGTAATTCAATCCCACGCTCATGAGAAAATCCAGCCTTTCCCTGATCTCTTTTAAGACCCTCCTGGCAATGGCTTCCTCTTTTTCCGTCAACTTGAGATGGTCAAAAAACTCCACAGCCTTCTCTACGGGAAGGGCGGTGATCTCGTGGATTCCTCTCTCCCCGACTGTGACGGCCAGGCTCACGGGCTTGAGGCGTGCGCCTCCGCAGACAGGGCACGGCCGGATACTCATGTACTGTTCAATGTCTTCCCGGACCTGGTAGGAGTCCGTCTCAAGATAGCGCCGCTCCATGTTGGAGATTATTCCTTCATAGGGTCGGCTGTGGAAGTAGCGCCGGTGGCCTCGTTCAAAATAAAACTTTATCTCCTCTTCGCCGGATCCGTACAGCAAAGCCCTTTGAACCCTTTCGGGAAGGTCTTCGAAAGGGGCGTGGATGTCTATTTCATAGTGTTGGCACAGAGAATCCAGTATCTGCTGGAAATGAACGGAATGGCGATTGGCCCAGGGGGCGATCGCGCCCTGCCTGAGGGAAAGGTCCGGGTTCGGCACGATCAGATCAGGGTCAAGATATTTTTTGGTTCCGAGCCCGCTGCACTCCTCACATGCCCCCCGGGGATTGTTGAAGGAAAACATCTGGGGAGTGAGTTCAGGGATACTCAGGCCGCAGGACGGACAGGCGGCTTTCTGGCTGAAGAAGATCTCACCGGAGTCAGTCACGTCGGCAACGGCGATTCCGTCGGAAAGTGAGAGGGTCAATTCCATGGAATCGGTCAGGCGCTTGTTGATCCCCTTTTTCACCACGAGACGATCCACGATGACGAGGATATCATGCTTCCTGTTCTTATCCAAAACGATATCCTCTTCCAGGAGCCTGATCTCACCGTCTATCCTGACACGGGTAAACCCCTCCTTCCGGAGTTGCTGAAAGGTCTGGACATGGGTTCCCTTTCGCCCGGACACCATCGGCGCCAGGATCTGGACTTTAGTTCCTTCGGGAAGTGCCAGAATCCGATCAACGATCTGCTGCACGGTCTGGGAATGGATCTCGATGTGACATTTGGGGCAGTGAGGTCTCCCCACCCTGGCGAAGAGGACACGCATGTAGTCATAGATCTCGGTAACGGTGCCCACGGTGGAGCGCGGATTGCGGCTGGAGCTTCGCTGCTCGATGGAGATAGCCGGTGAAAGGCCCTCGATGGTATCCACATCAGGCTTGTCCATCTGTTCGAGAAACTGCCGCGCGTATGCCGACAGGGATTCCACGTATCGTCGCTGACCTTCAGCGTAGATGGTGTCGAATGCCAGGGAAGACTTTCCCGACCCGGAGAGGCCGGTGATGACCACGAGTTGATTTCTGGGAATATCCAGAGAAATATTCTTCAGGTTGTGGACCCTTGCTCCCCGTATTCTGATGTAATCCGTGCCCATGTTTCCTACTGTCTCTTTCGTCGATTGTTGATTATCTCGAGTGCCGTCCTGACAGCCGCCTTCAGGCTGGACGGATCGGCCTTGCCCGTGCCGGCGATATCATAGGCTGTGCCGTGATCCACTGAAGTGCGGACAATGGGAAGACCCAGGGTCACATTGACGGCATCGCTGAAGTGGAGGAGCTTGAGCGGGATAAGTCCCTGGTCATGGTACATAGCCACCACCGCATCGTACCTTCCTCCAGCCGCCTTCCAGAAAAGCGTGTCAGCGGGGAGCGGACCGTCAACGTGAAGTCCCTCTCTCCTTGCTCTTTCAATTGCAGGCAGGATGACGGCCTGTTCTTCGGAACCGAAGAGCCCTTCTTCTCCTGCATGAGGATTGAGAGCGGCTACCCCCAGAACCGGGGACCCTTTCCCAAAATCCTCCACAAGAGCCCGGGCCGTTATCCAGATGGTGCGGTATACACTTTCCGTATTCAACAACCGGGGCACTTCCTTCAATCCGCAGTGGATCGTCACGAGGACAACCCGGAGCCGCCTTCCCGCCAGCATCATCACGTAGTCCTCTGCGCCGGTCAGATCAGCGATGAGCTGGGTATGGCCTTCGTAGATGTAGCCCGTCTGCTGCATCAAAGCCTTGCTGATGGGACAGGTCACCATGGCGTGGACCTCTCCGCGACGTGCCATATCCACCGCCCTGAGAACAGCATGCATCATGGCCTCTCCACCTTCCGGGGTCGGCCGGCCGGGAACTATGGTCTCTGTTTCCAGGCGCGACACCACCACGAGTTCAATATGTCCAGGGCTTCCCTTCGCCTCCCCTGCCTTTTCCACGACCCGAATCTGCTGTTTGGAAGCCTCCCGCTGGAGTGCCGAAGAGATAACTCCGCAGTCACCCAGTACCACCGGCCTGCTGATATCGTATAGCTCCCTGTCGGCAAGGGCCTTCACTATGATTTCCGGACCTATGCCCGCAGGATCACCCATGGTAATGGCGAGGAGGGGGCGCTCTTCGTGCTGCGCGTGCATGCCGAAATACCTCATAAATTGAGCAAGTTAGTTATTTATCCAAATTGAATATTATCTCTCCTTCGGACAAGTTTGTCAATATCGTTCCGCTTTCTTTTTCCTCTTCTACACAGGCGTGAGGAAAGACCGGAGCAATCTTTCCTGCCTTTGGCATCAGCCTTGCATAGGGTTTTTAGGGATATTGGCCGAGGAACACCCAGGTTACAGATCGAAAGTCATCCGTGCTTGATGACCTCCAGGACAGGAAGGTGAGCACTAAGACAATATGCGAATATTTTGCACATGTTTATCTCAATCTCCTTGACTTTAAACATTTTTTAATTATACTGCCGCCATGGCTGATCTGCAAAAATCCATAGGTGAAAAGGTTTCAACTCTCAGGAATCTGCCTACCCTTCCTCATATCCTGATCAAACTCATCAGAGCGTGCAGTGACGAGAATATATCACTCGAAGAAATTTCCTCCATCATAGAGAAGGACCCTTCCCTGAGCGGAAAAATTCTCAGGCTCGTGAATTCCGTTTACTACGGCCTGCCCAGGAAGGTCAGCACCATCAAGCAGGCAGTGGGCTTCCTTGGAACGAATACCACGAAGAATACCGCCATCAGCGCTTCCGTGCTCAGGGCCTTTGACCGGACCGCTGGAAATGCAATCCTCAATCTCAAACTCTTCTGGTGGCACTCCCTCAGGTGCGCAGTCACGGCCAGGCTGCTGGCCCTGAAAGTGAGATACCATGGTCCCGAAGAGGCCTTCCTGGCAGGATTGCTTCATGATATCGGAAGACTTGTGCTCTGGGTGAATTTCAAGGAAGAGTACACAGCTCTTCTTCGACAACACGCGAATCGCCCGGATTTGCTCCTTGCAGGTGAAATACGGCTCGGCTTGAGCCATTGCGAGGTGGGTGCGTGGCTGTTGCAGCGCTGGAATCTCCAATCATTCGTCTCGGACGCTGTCCTCTATCACCATGAGCCGATAGAAAGGATCATGGGGGCATTTTCCCTCGTCAAGATCATTTTTGCAGCCAACATCCTTTCCCAGGGCCCAAACATCTCTCCGGATAACGCGATGGAAACGGCTGAAAAAGTACTGGGGCTGTCGCACGAGGATATCGAATCCATACAGGATCGAGCCGATGAAGAGGTGGTGGAAGTCGCCCGGTCCCTCGACATCGAGATAGAAGCGCCGGAGGCTGCTGAAGCAGGTCCGAGTGAGAAAGATCGAAAAATCGAGGGAGATCTCATCAGCGAGGTACGAAATGTATCTCTCCTTCTCGGTACCCTTCAGAATCTGCTGGAAGCCCGCGATGAGAGGGAAATCCTGCGGTCCCTCGAACATGGATTTCGCGTTCTTTTTGATATCAGCGATGTTTTCTTTTTCCTCATGGACGCCGGCAAAAAGGGGCTCGTGGGGAAATCTGTCAGCGGGGAAGGAAAATCGGCCCTCGTGGAAGGGCTCCTCATTCCTCTGGAGGCGGAGCAAAGCCTCTTTATCTCCTGTCTCCGCCAGTGCAATTTCCTGGATTCGTTTAGCATCTCGTCAGAGTCCGCCCTTGCCCTTATTGACGAGCAGATCATTCATTTCCTGGACAAGGAAGGCATCCTGTGCCTGCCCTTGCAAGCGAATGGCGACTCTATCGGTGTGATCCTGCTTGGGGTTGACAGGTCTGAACTCGATGACTTTCAAAGAAACCGCAAACTCCTCGATCTCTTCATAAAGCAGGCCGCCGTTGCGCTCAATTCCAACGTCCTCCGGCGGCAGCAGATGCAGAAAATCCAGTCGAAAGGCGCAATCGCATCCTCCGATATGGCCCGCCGGGTCGCACACGAAGTGAACAATCCCCTCAGCATCATCAAAAATTACCTCAAAATTCTCAGCATGAAACTGGCATCGACAAATGTCGCCCAGGATGAAATACGGATCATCAACGAAGAAATCGATCGTATTGCGATGATTCTCCGCACCCTCACCGCATTCTCCCAAAACCGGAAACCCAGGCTTGAACAGGTTGATATCAACACCCTGATAACAGACCTGGTCAAGATATCCAGGGATGCAATGGCGGAAAAGGGAGGAATTACCATTCACACCGACCTGGATCCCGCCATCCCGAAACCCATATCCGAAAAAGACGGCCTTAAGCAGGTTCTTATCAACCTGATGAAGAACGCTGCCGAGGCAATGCCTGACGGGGGCAACATCTATATCTCTACCCGCAGGATCTCCGCAGATCTCCGGAGAGATGCGGGAGGAACCGGTGAGAGTGTCCATTCTTACGTGGAGATCGTTTTCAGGGATGACGGACCGGGGATCGCCGATGAGATGAAGGAACGGTTATTCGAGCCTTTTGTGACCTCCAAGAAGGAAGGGCATTCGGGAGTCGGCCTTTCCATCGCGTTTCAGACGATTAAGGCCCTGGGAGGGATCCTGACCTGTGAAAGTGAGGAGGGAGAAGGCACGACATTCAATATCTCTCTCCCGGTCAAAGACAATCGCTGACGTCAAGGACCGCCCGGCAAACGTCGTTACACGATTCACCGGGGAAAAGCGAACCGGCTGACCTGTCTGCTGCTGCAGCGGACGACGGAGTCACGCGCAACGGCGTCACCTTTTACGCAATCCGGTGAGTTGCTATTTGTCATTGATTCGGCGTACGGATTTTGAAATTCATCGTTGCAGGTGATCCCGCTGGAGGTTTTCCGTTTCTTTTGAATGCATTTTGTTTATAATGCACTAACCAATATATTTATCAGAGATGCCCCATGCCTCTTTCCGCCAAAATTCTTATCGTCGATGATGAACCAAGGATTCGCGACAGTCTGAAACTCCTCCTGGATGAACAGGGATATGATGTTTATACGGCCAGATCGGGGCAGGAAGCCAGAGATGTCCTGTCGGTGTATCAGTTCGACCTCGCGCTTCTGGACATGGTTATACCCGATATGAACGGTCACCAGCTCATGGAGTATATCTATGAGACAAGTCCGGAGACCATGGTTGTCATCATCACGGGACATGCCTCTCTGGACTCGGCCATAGGGGCACTCCGGAGAGGGGCGTACGATTACTTGAGGAAGCCCTTTGAGTTCGAAGAACTCCTCAAGACCGTGCAGAATGCCCTCGATCAGAAGAAACTCAAGAGTGAAAAGGAAATCATCAACGGGAAACTGGAACTCTCCGAAGAAAGGTACCGGTACCTGGTCCAGAACTCTCCCGATATCATTTACACCCTGGATGAAAACGGAAATTTCACCTTCATCAGCCAGGCAGCCAGGCGTCTCCTGGGATACGACGCTGATCAACTCATCGGGAAACACTATTCAACCATTATTTGCGATGAAGACCTGGAACGAGCCGAATGGTTCTTTAATGAGAGGAGAACTGGAAAACGGGCCGCTACCGGCATACAGCTGCGCTTGAAGGCGGCGGAAGGGTATGATTCTTTTCGGGCATGCGAGATTCGCCACCTGACCATAGAGCTGAAAGCGACCGGGATGTACGATAAGTCCGTTCAGGCGGCGGACAAGGCATACCTTGGTACCCATGGAGTGGCCAGGGATATCAGCGACCGGAAGCGTCTCGAGGCCCAACTCCAGCAGGCGCAAAAGATGGAGGCCGTGGGGACCCTCGCGGGGGGCATTGCGCACGATTTCAATAACCTGCTCATGGGCATCCAGGGCTATACCTCCCTCATGCTCCTCAAAATCGATCCCAATCATCCCCATTATCAGAAGTTGAAAAACGTCGAGCAGTATATCGAGAGCGGGGCCGAACTCACCAAACAGCTGCTGGGATTTGCCCGGGGAGGCAAGTACGATGTCAAGCCCATCGACCTCAACGAGCTGGTGGAAAAGACCGCAACCATGTTCGGCAGGACCAAGAAGGAGATCGTCATCTCCACCCGATTTGAAAAAGACCTGTGGGCGGTAGAGGCTGATCAGGGCCAGATTGAGCAGGTCCTGCTCAACCTTTTCGTCAATGCCTGGCAGGCCATGCCCGGCGGCGGCAACCTCTCCCTCGAGACGAAAAATGTCAAACTCAGCGCCCAGGAGGTAAATCACTATGCCCTGTCTCCGGGACCGTATGTCCGGATAACGGTGAAAGACAGCGGCCTCGGTATGGATGAAAATACCCGGCGCAGGATCTTTGAGCCGTTCTTCACCACAAAAGAAATGGGCCGCGGCACGGGCCTCGGACTTGCGTCAGCCTATGGGATCATCAAGAATCATAACGGCATTATCGAGGTTGAAAGCGGGATCGGAGAAGGTACCACATTTACCATCTATCTCCCTTCCAGCAAGAAGATGGTGGAGAAAGAGACAGGACCGGAGGGCGGGATACTCCTCGGGCCCGAGACCGTTCTCCTGGTAGACGATGAAGACATGATCATCGAGGTGGGAGGCGAAATCCTTGAGGCGCTTGGCTACAAGGTCCTGACGGCCAGAAGCGGCCCGGAGGCCATCGAGGTGTTTCGGACGAACAAAGACCATGTCGACATAGTGGTCCTGGACATGATCATGCCCGGCATGGGAGGCGGCGACGCCTACGACCAGCTCCGGGAGATTGATCCCGGCGTCAAGGTTCTCCTCTCTACCGGCTACAGCATCAGGGGAGAGGCGTCCGAAATATTGAAACGGGGGTGCAATGGGTTCATTCAAAAACCCTTCAACATCAAGATGCTCTCCCAGAAGCTCCGGGAAATACTGGATAGTCAACCCTGCTGACCACCTTTGTGATTTCTCCAATACGAGACTTACATCTACTCCTGTCTGTGAGTCTCCTCCCCCGGCACAGAGGGCATCACGTGGCCAGCGAGCCGCTCATGGAGAAAGCTTCTTGACTTTTCGAGAGGATGCCAATAGATAACCTGGAACATAGAATGAGGGAACCAATGGAGAAAGAAAGGAAGACCGTAAAATTCGAGTATCGTATCGTTCCAAGCTATACCACATACTCGGCTTCGGGTGCCTTTGGGGGATTGAATGCCTTTGGCGAAATTACCATAAATTTTTTCTACGAGCGAGGGGCCATCCCTAAATCTCAAGAATTTGAAATCCTGCCGAACGGTCGTCTTGCGACTACTCCCAAAAGCGAGGACAAGGTAGACGCAGTGATCAGAAACGTTCTGTTCGGCGTCTCCATCAGTCCTGACGTAGCAAAGTCCCTTGCAACCTGGTTAAACCAAAAAGTCAAAGAATATAATGATAGGCTAACCTCTCAGGAAAAGGAGTGAAAGATGGCCAAGTCGATGTCTGTTGCCTATCCGAGGACCATCCCTCATTTCGGAAGCCTGGAAATAATTTCTCCACAGAGGAAAATCAGGAGATTTTTGCACGACTACCTCTCTCAGCCGACTTGGCCGCATAAGTCATCCTTGACAAAGTTAGTCACAAAAAAATTACGCCAACCGATCGATGTTGTTGTCGAACCTGACGGTGATAATTATCTAGCTCGCTGCCCTGCTCTCCCGCTGTATGGCTATGGCGCTAGCGAGGATGAGGCTATTGAAATGCTTAAACGTGAAATTGAATCTGTCTATGAGGATCTTATGGAAGATGATTCATTCACTGACGACTGGAAACCCATTAAAGACTATCTAGAAGAAAGGATAAACTGATCACAGAATGCCCGCTCCTAATTATGCTCGTTTAACTGTGAAACGTATCTGTGAAGAGAAATTAGGGATCACTTTCCGAAAAGGTTCCAAAGAGCAAAGCGGATGGTTTCTCCTTAGAGGTAGGAAGGCCGCGAGAATTACTGTACCAAAAGGGCGTAAACCTATTGGCAAGGGCCTTTTCGGAGCCATGGCCACACAATTGAAACTCACCTCTGATCAATTCAAATCTCTCCTAGATTGTCCCCTCACCAGACAGGAATATGAGGAAATATTGGAAAACCAAAACCCACAGTAAGCAGCGGTCCCTTTCGTCAGGGCCAAGTATATCTATTTTAGTGATTCGATTTCATTTGTCTTGGTGGGGCAATTCTAATTCTAAGGATTAGGGGTAAGGAGTATGAAGAGCTATAGAAAGGAATTATGGTTCAACATCCCGACCCGGCGGGCCTTCGTGAACATCACCCCGCAGGTGGAAGAGGCACTTCGCGAGAGCAAAGTACAGGAAGGCTTTGTCCTTTGCAACGCGATGCATATCACGGCATCGGTCTTCATCAACGATGATGAGTCCGGCCTCCACCAGGATTATGAAAAATGGCTGGAAAAACTTGCGCCCCATGAACCGGTCTCACAGTACCGCCACAACGTGGGTGAGGACAATGCCGATGCCCACATGAAGCGCCAGGTCATGGGTAGGGAGGTGGTGGTGGCCGTCACCGACGGCAGGCTGGATTTCGGAACCTGGGAGCAGATCTTTTACGGAGAATTTGACGGACGGCGGAAGAAGCGGGTTCTGATAAAAATCATAGCGAATGTAGGAAAAGGGGTCACACCTATTTATTGGCCTCCTTCGGCCTCCCTCTTTT
>CAZONI010000091.1:0-13997 GCA_964581175.1 uncultured Desulfobacteraceae bacterium | reverse complement strand
ATTTATTAACACATGCTTATAAATTAATCAACACTTTTTTCCCGATTTTCCCAACCCAAGAGCAATGACACTGTTTCTCCCTGCATTTTCGGGGTTCTTCCCCACCCTGGGAACGTTTCCGGTGAAAACGCCGAAGGTGCGGGACATCAGGCAACCCTTCGAGGAGAGCCGCGAGGGAACCGCGGGCCCATATCCGGAAAGAAGGCGGAGATGCATCCTGCCGGATAACTGGAGCGTTCATGTCATTCGTGCTATGATGAAAAAAGTTATAATTTTGGAATTTTGAGGAAGAGCATCATGGACGAGGACAATCTCTTACGCCAGTTGGAGAACCTGGCCGAAACGCTCGGCATCGAAATCCGCTATGAGATTATAGAAAACGAAGTCTTCTTTTCTCCCGGGGGGCTTTGCCGGCTTGGCGAACGGTATATTCTCATCATAAACAAAGACGTCCGAAAAGAGGAAAAACTCCAGACACTTGGACAGGCCGTCGCCAAATTCGATCTGAGCAACGTGTATGTTCGTCCGATGTTAAGGGCATTTCTCTCAGGATTTCAGGATGATATGCAGGATCATGAAAAGTGAATATCCGGGTCTGGACGGCCCGGGCTTTAGGTTGTTCCTGGAAGGGGCTACAGCCGCAAAATAGGTAACGAGACAGGGAATTCAGAAGTCAGGAGACAGGAGCCGGAAGAATTTTGAAGTCGCTTCGCTCCAGCAAATTTGTACTATTTGGTTGGGCCGTAGGCGAAACCTTTATTCTGAATTCTGAATTCTGACTCCTGGATTCTTCGCGGGAGTATCACGGCATAGCCTTTGATCGCTGACTCCCGCGGAGCGGGATCTTTGACCCGCCCTAAGGATAATCATGCCTCGTCGGCGTCAATCCACCGCCGGAACATCTTCATCAGCTGCGATGATGCGGTTAACAGCATTCTGGTTCCCGCCTCCGCAACAGCTTCGGTTCTTGAAGAAAAAGCGCTCTCATGGTTCTTCCTGCTTTTTCCGCCGGGAGGTTGCCGGTTCTCTCCGGACGCTCCGAATGCACTTTGTTCGTCTTTGCGGCGACCTGCTTTCTCCAGCCCCGACAGGGATGAGATCAGGGTTTCATAGGCTTCATTGATCTCTTTCAATTTCCCCTCTGCCTTTCTTATCAGGCGGGGATTGCTCCCTCCAAACCGGTCCGGATGCCAGATACTGACGCTGTCCCTGTAGGCCTGTCTCAGTTCCTCCAGCGATGAATCCGGATCAAGTTCCAGGATTTTATAACATCGCTCAATGTCCATGATTTTCCATCGCGCTTCTTCCGAGATAGTGCCCATCCACAAATAGAATTTGGACACTGGCGGGTTTCCAATCCGGAAATGAGATATTTTTTACAAGATCAAGAAAATCAAGGGATTACGAGGAGACGTACGTTAGTACGTCGCACAAGTGATCCCGCAGATTGACGATGAGATTGTGAAAAATAGCCATTTATGGATGGAACCTAGATTGCAGCAGGGGCATCGTCCATGCTCAGAAATAGCGGGAATTTTTGCCGCCATCAAGCATGCCCCGAAGGAGAAGGAGAGTCTGATTCCTGTCTTCCATCTGCAGGGCCTGCTCCAGTCCACCCGCATCAATGTTCATATTGATAGCCTCCTTGGTCAACCTGAGACCCATGGGGTTCTTGCTGTTCATTGTCCGGGCGAGATCCATTGCGGTTTCAAGCATCTCATCCTCCTTGACCAGGCGGCTGGCAAGCCCCAAATTCATCGCCTCTTCGGCGGACATATAGTTTCCGGTGAGCATAAACTCATAAGCTCTGCCGGCGCCGATGAGACGCGGCAAGAAATAACTGCACGCCATATCTGCGCCGCCCAGACCGACATTGATATATGCGGCCGCAAATCGGACATCATGCGTCAATACGCGCACGTCGGACGCGAGGGCGAAACTGAACCCCAGCCCGACAGCAGCCCCCTGAACGGCCGCAATGATAGGCTGCGGGGCCCGCCGCATAGCCAGATTCAAACGCCCAAGCCTGGCCTGGAATCGATAGAATGCGTCCGCATTCATTGATGGAGCGATCCGCATGGTCTCCTTCATGTCAAGACCGGCACAAAATCCTCTGTTCCCATTCCCCCTGAGCACGATGACATGGGTATCCAGATCGTGCAGCCTTTCTGCCCAGAACGCTTCAAGTTCTACCATCATTTCCTGATTCACCGTATTGTACCTTCTGGGGCGATTCAACGACAGGAGACCGATTCCTTCTTCTTTGATCTCGTACTCAATAGTCCTGAATCCCATGTCTTCTCCAAAAAGCTGCAGTCTTGTGACAGTCCGGAAAGCCCCTTTGTCACGGTCTTATGTTCAACTCTTCAATACGGTTCAAGAGGGTCTTATAGCTCACTCCCAGGGATTCCGCGGCCTTTTTTCGGTTCCAGTTGCTCTCTCGAAGGGCCTGAGAGATGGCCTTCTGCTCAACTTCTCCCACGTATGCCCTTGTAATCTTTTTCAGAGAAGTGCCCGGCTTTCTGAAATACTTGTCTATCTTTCCGTCGCCCCATGGCCGAATGTTTCCGAGGGCCTTTGAAAAAGGTGAGGACCTTCGACTGCTTGCTGTGTCAGATCTCCCAATATCGTGCAACGCGGCGTCCCAGTCCTTCAGGACAATGACTCTGCGGATCACATTTTCCAGTTCCCGCACATTCCCCGGCCAGGGATACGTTTTGAGGGCGTTCAAAATTCTGTCGGGGGGTTTCAGCGGGCCTTTCCTGAATTCAAAGCAATACTTGTGCATGAAATAGTCTGCCATCATGGGGATATCTTCCCGGCGGTCACGGAGTGGGGGAGCCTCAATGTGCATGACATTAAGCCGAAAGAAGAGGTCCTTTCTAAAACTCCCATCCCTTACTTTGCGGGACAGGTCTCTATTGGTGGCGGCAACAACTCGTGTGTCTACGGTTCTGTCCCGGACACCGCCAAGCCTTGAAAAGGCCTTGTCTTCGAGGACCTGGAGAAATTTGACCTGCAGTGAAAGAGAAAGGTCCCCTATTTCATCCACAAAGAGGGTCCCACCATGCGCCAATTCGAGGCGTCCGGGCTTATCCTTGTGAGCACCGGTAAACGCCCCCTTTTGAAACCCGAAAACTTCACTTTCCAGCAATTCATCGGGAAGAGCGCCACAATTGATCTTGATGAGGGGTCCCTTGTTCCGGCTCGAATAATAATGAAGCGATCTGGCAATGAGTTCCTTTCCAGTTCCGCTTTCACCGGTTATGAGCACCGTGATATCCTTGCCCGCCACGGTTCCGATTTTTTCCCTGATCCGACGGATCTCCCTGCTCTTGCCCACAAGCAGGGGGAAATCAGGTAGACTTTCGCTCTCTTCGCCGGCTCGTATGGCTTCTCTGAGAATCGCGGACAGAGCATCGAGAGAGAGGTCCGGATCAAAACACTCGACGCCGCTGTACGGGACATGAAAAACATTTTTCTGGAATTCCTTCTCGTTACAACAGAGCAAGATGGGCATTCCCGGCTTTATTATCTTCAGTTTCTGCATGCACTGGAAGCAAACCTCCTCGTCCAGGGTTGGTCCGATGATCGCCAGATCAGGAACAAGTGCTTCCAGTTGTTCCATTGTCATTTCCGGGGCACCCACACATCTGAAAGGAAAACCGAGGCGATCCAGTTTGTCATCTAATCGTTTCAGAATGACGGAATTTCTCTCTATGACCAGGACATTTTTTCTGGTCTCCATGGTAGTTGAGTCCTCCTGCTTTACGCTTCCAGTATCTCCGACAAGACCAGGCTCAATTCCTCCAAGCCGCACGGTTTTGTAAGGTATCCCCTGATCAGCTTCTTCACGTCTTCATCAATACCGTTCGGACCTGATGATTCATATCCCGACACGATGACAATCTTGGCGTTCCTGTCCAGACGCAACATTTCCCGGATACATGAAATACCATCCATCCCCGGCATGTTCCGGTCCATGAGTACTGCATCGGGCTGAAATTCAGAGTATTGCTCAACGGCCTCAACGGACCTTGACACGCCTGCGACCCTATACCCCAAGGTCCGTGTCATCCCTACCAGAGCTGCAAGAGAGCCCGATTCATCATCGACGACGAGTACTTTCTGACCTTTTCCTGGAATAATGGATTTCTCCGATTCCCTTTTCATTCCGGTCTCACCCTTCGCCAGGGGAAATCTGATCTTGAAGGTTGTCCCTTTTCCCGGAGACGAGGAAACAGATATTTTCCCTTCGTGCTCTTCCACAATACCGTGGACTGTTGAGAGGCCGAGACCTGTGCCTTTTCCAACCTCTTTGCCGGTAAAAAACGGATCAAATATCTGCTCCAGAGTCTGCTTGTCCATGCCGTATCCTGTATCGGACACCGCCGCCAGTATCTCATCGCCATCCTTCCTGGCTTGCACAAGCAACCGGCCGCCGCCGGGCATGGCATCTCTGGCATTAGTGAAGAGATTCATAAATACCTGGCCGAGGAGCGAACGGTTTCCTTTTAGAAACAAGCCCTTTTCCACATCGACAGAAACCTGAATCTTTTTGTCAAAGAGCCGCTCGACGATTTGGTATGTTTCCTGGATGACTTGGGAAAGATCAGTGACGACCGGTTTGACCTCTGTGCCGGCCTTTGAAAACTGGAGCAGGCTGTTGACCAGATCAACACCTTTGGTGATGGAGTTATCAATGTTCTTTACGGTGTCCTTTACTTCCGGCATATCATCATAGACCATTTCCAAAAATTCCATGTTTCCCAGAATGGCCTGAAGAATATTCCTAAAATTATGAGCGACCCCGCCGGCGAGCCGTCCCACGGATTCCAGCTTCTGCGCATTGAGAAAACGTTCCTGCAAGGCGCGCTGCTCCTCCTCCACACGCTTTTGCTCGGTGAGGTCCGCAAAAAGGCTCACTATCTCACCTGACGGAAGGCGGTACACATCATATTCACGCCATCCTGAACACATTCTTCTTTCAGAGTATACAGGATCAACGTGTTCATTCTGTCCTGTCTTCCAAACCCTCTTGAAGACCTCGAGAAGTCCAAAGGAAGCATATTCAGGGAAGATAGTGCTGACGTTATTTCCGAGAGCATCCTTTTTCTCAATGTGTTCGATCTCCTGAGCAGATTGATTCAAATCCAGCAACGTAAACTCTCCGCCATCGTTCCCGGTTTCATACACCATCACCCCGGTCTTCATATTGTCGAAAATGGCCCTGAACCTGGCTTCACTTATTCTGAGTTTTTGCTCCGTCTTGCGCAAAGTCTTCGTTCGGCTTTCCACTAACTTCTCCTGATTCGCATAGAGGAGAGCATTTTCAATGGCAACCGCTGCCGGGCTGCTCAATCCCACGAGCAGGTAAAGGTCTTCTTCTCTGAATCCATGGGGAACATCGAGTGAATCCACATAAATCACTCCGCGCGTCTTGCCCCGGCTTACGAGCGGAACACACATGACCGAACATATTCTCAGGGCCTTCATGCTGTCTGAGAGGTTCACCTCCTCTTCCTTGCTGGTGTCTGCCATAGAGACCGGCTTTCCCGTGCGAATAACCTGGTCAACTATGGTCTTGCTGTAATCCATTGAGGCGGGTGTTTTCTCATCCCGGCCCCTGGCGATAATTTCCGACAGGTCACCGCTGGCGTCATCACAGAGGAGGATGGCTCCTCGATCAATGCGCTTAAGACAGTCGAAAAGGTATCCCATGAGCTTTTCAAGTACCTCGTTTATCTCAATTGACTCCGTGAGAACGTTGGAAACGTTATAGAGAAGCTGGAGGTTCCTGGGATTTGTCATGGGCCTGTCTTTGTAAAAGACAAGTCCTTTGGCCTTCCGTTGTCTTACAGGAAAATTGACCGCATGATGAACAAGGGTGCCGCCAACGGTGAAGGCCTGATCCAGGACCATGAGGGTATTTCCCGCTGCGATCGGGACACCTTCCTTCAACTCCGCCACCTTTCCCGGCGCAATCATCTCGCCGTTCACAAACGTTCCATTTGTGCTCTTCAGGTCCTCAACAAAAAACCGTCCTTCTCTCTGCTCCAGCTTCATGTGCCTGTGGGAAATGGAAGGATCTTCTATCTGTATATCATTTCCCGCACCTCTTCCGAGGGACGCGGTTCCCTCTCCAAGATCAAAAGACTGGCCCTTACCGGGACCCTCTATGACATAAAGCTTCAGCATGGCTCGTCACCTCGCTCTTTCAATAGCCTCTCTCGCACAGGGGGAGGCATCAGATACCTCTCCCTGAGCATCATGATTCAAAAGATACTCTCTCCTTGACCCTGGATCCATAGATCTATCCAGGTCCTTCAACGAGAGTAGGAGGTTGAGTTGCAACTGAGAACCCATTCAAACGAAATGCGATGACCCGAGCTGTGATTCATGATATAATCAGTTACCCCAATAGTCTCGTGATGTGCTCTTTCAGCACACCCATGCGCACGGGTTTTGACAGGACCACGTCGGCTTTTTTCTCCAAGGCAACAGCCTCAGGCTCTTTTCCGTAGCCGGTAATAGCAATTACCGGAATCGCGGCATTTTTTGCCTTGAGTGCCGTCACCACTCCAACGCCGCTCACGTAAGGCATAACAATATCCGTAATAACGAGGTCGTAGCCCCCGGCCTCCAACTGTTTAAGTCCTTCCATACCATCTTTGGCGCTTATCACATGGTAGCCCAGGTATTTCAGATGCTTGATCATCATGGAAAGGACATCCTGATCATCCTCAATCACCAGAATCGTCTCTTTTTTCTCTTTCATAGATGTTGTCCCCTCACTCGTACCACTTCCCTATGTATGTCAAATCCTGATTTTGGCTGTTCTTCGTACCGATTGCCAGCACGTGGATTTTGCTCTGGGCATTTTTCTGAAAGTAGAGTCTTCCCGAATAGGCAAAATCCACCTCGAGAACATTCATCTTGCCGCCTTTTCCGAACACCTTCCTCCTGATGGAAATGAGTTCATCGTTTTCATTCAGTTGGTGGATAATCTCTTCACCCTTCAATTGAAACTCAGGGGTAAGGTCCGCAAAACCGGTGATCGCTCTATCTGAAAATTCCAGATTCTTATAGAGGAGTCTCAAACGTCTCCCGATGTTCTCCGACGTCCTTTTCTTTCTTCCTCGTTTTTCTCCCTTCTGCTTCAGCCGGTCGAGTTCGCTTCGCAGGTCCCCAACCTCATTTTCCAACTCTTCCCTGTTCGCCCTTTGATGCTTCAGGCCTGATTCCAGCTCTTCCATCTCTTCGAGGAGCCCGTCAACGTCCTTTGACAGATTCCGTTTTTCTTTGTTCAGCTCCCCGATCTTTCCAAGGTAGGTGCTCTCCTTGGCGATCACCTCCTCCAATTGTCCCCTCGTGCGGGTCAACTGAGACGTGAGTTTCTCAATCCTTTCCCGTTGTTCTTCTTCTTCCCTCTGTGTTGCGGCCAGGCCCCTTCGCACGACCAACTGGAGAGCTATCCCTGCCAGGAGAATGTAGAAAATCAGGATACTGCCCGAAAGCCAGCTGTCGTACCTGACCTTCAACCCCACGTCCACCATCAGACCGGCGTTCAGGATTCGATAATTGTCGGCCGCCACCTCCACATAGTTCAGGTTTTTCAGGGCATTTTCATCGTCATCTTCCTGCTGATTCCCAAAAACCGGCGGATAGAGAATTTGTCCATCCTTTGTCTTTACGAGGATAGTGGTCTCCACGCCGAGTTTTGTTTTGATGCTGTTTTTCAGGTACCTGCTGAGATTTCTATTTATCTCTTCCCTGATCGGGTACTGCCCTTCATATAACGCATCAGGATGCTGGATCAGAATAACATCGAGTCTCGCGATTTCACGCTTCTCGAGGTACCCCTCGAGAGATTGTATGGTCAGAATATAGCACACAGGCGGCAACAAAACGCACAGGAATAAAATCTTGTATGGAATATGCTTCATTATTCATGGTCCGGTCCCCGATAACCGGGGGGCACAAATTAGAACGAAAAAAGGAACGTTTATACTGACGAACTATCAGGAAATACCGAGCTTTTTCCTGACATCATCAAGAGTGTTTTGCGCCTCATCGGACCCCTTGAATTTTTTCGAAATGCTCAACGCCTTTTCAAGGACCTCCTTCGCTTGTTTGAGTTGCCCATTCTTGTATAATGCCATGCCCAGATGATATTGGATAACGGGATTTTGAGGATCACTGACGAGGCTGTCCTGAAACTCTGATATGGCGCTCAGGTAACTGCCCTTGAGGTAGTAAACCCAGCCCAAGGTATCCATGACAGAAGAGTTCTTAGGCATGTGTTCCTTTGCAGTCTGCGCGTATCCCAACGCTTCATCGATGTTCCCTCCTCCCGTCGCGAGATCCCAAGCCAGGTTATTGGCCGCAGGCGCAAAGTCTTTCTTGATTTCCAATGCCTTCCTGTAGAGCGCGACCGCTTTCTCGCCCATATCCTTCTGGTCATAAATGGCTCCAAGTGCCATATATGCAGGGAGAAATTTCGGGTTCTTCTCCAGAACGTTCTCATATTCCTGCACAGCTTCCTGCCATTTGTTCTTTCCGAGATAGATTCGGGCAAGTGACACATACGACCCTAGAAGGTTTGGGTCCGTTTCAACCGCCTTTTTGAAATGGGCTTCCGCCCTTTCTGTATCGCCCCTGGCAAGGTAGATCTTTCCCCTCAGAGACTCGATCTCTCCCTGGCCGCGGGTAAAGTCTCCTATCTTCCCCTGCTGTACCCTGCAAAGGTGCAAAGCCTCGTCGAACTCCTTCTTCCGCAAGTAGGTGCCGACCAGCAGGGTCAGGGCGTCCATCTGCCGCGGATTGATCTCAAGGGCCTTGTTCAAGCTCTTCCGAGCCGCATCATCCCGTTTGGTCAACTGGTAAAGCAGGCCTAGCCGTACATAGGCAGGGGCGTAATCAGATTTCACCCTGGTAACCCGCTGAAACACGGCCTCCGCTGCCTTTGCATTTCCCTCGAGAACCTCCAGGCTTCCTTTCAGCATAAGGGCTTTCACCTGATCGGGAGAGAGTTTGAGTATTGCATCAATCTGTTCCCGTGCGAGATTCTTTTCCCTTTCCCGAAGGTACCTTTCAGCAAGAATGAGCCGGGCTTCTGTGAGCCTTGGATTCAATTCAACGGCTCTCACCATCTCCTTCATCGCCAGTTGGTCTTTTCCCTGTCCCAAGAAGGCCAGGCCCTTGAAGTAATGAACTCCCGCATTCTGTGGCCACTCCCTTCCCACGAGATCGAACCGATCAAGGGCCCCGGCAAAATCCCTTTTCACCAGACTCAGGCGGCCTTTCAGGAAATTCGCCGCAACATGACCCTTATCCTTTTTCAAGATCCCGTCAACCACCTCCTCGGCCTTATCCATCTTCCTGAAATCAAAGTGCAGCTGGGCAATGGCCATCTGGATGTCAAGGTTGTCTTTCTGAATGGACGCTGCCTTTTCGAAGGCCTCGAGGGCTTGCTTGTAATCCTTTTGCCGGGCGTAATATGCGCCAAGATTCATGAGCGGCGACACGGCATCAGGAGGAGCCAGATCCGCTGCCTCCCGGTATGTCTTTTCTGCCTTTTCCCATTTCCGCGTACGTTCGTAGAACCTCGCCAGAAGAGGCAGGTCGCGGTACTTGGTTTCGGAAATGCTCAACAATCTCTGCAGTTCCGCTTCAGCCTTTTCCCATTTTCCTTCGACGGAATACACATTCGCCAGCTCCACGTAGGCAACCCGGGATTTCGGATCCAGGGAAATGGCCTTCTGGTAGGCCTCTTTCGATCGGGCAAGATCCTTTTTCATGAGGAAAAGACGGCCAAGAGAGAGGTAGGTCTTGAAACTATCGGGATCGAGGGCTGTAATCTTTTTCAAGGTCCCTATGGCCGAATCAATATCCTTTTCCTGGACCTGCACTCCTGCCAGGAGGGAAAGGGCATCCGTGTCGTCCTTCGCACTTTTAAGGAGGAGCTCCGCCTTTTTTCTGGCCTCCTCTGTCTTCTTTGCCAGGAGGTAGATCTGTCCCAGTTTGAGCTGGGCTTTCAAATTCGCGGAATTCGCGGAAACCGCCCTGGAGAACGCCCTGAAGGCCTCAGGCCCCTTCTTCAGCCTCAGATAGGTCTCTCCAAGCTGATAGTAGGCGCTGTCATCTTTCGGGTCCAGCTGGACCACGTTCCTGAGTTCGATGACCGCCTCGTTGAGTTTTCCCTCCTTAAGGTATTGCTCAGCCCGTTTTTCATGGCTTGCCTTCTTTTCCTCCGGACTCCCGCATCCGAAAATAAAGAAACCGGTCATCATGACCAACACCAGGACTTTAAGAATCCTCATTTTCCGCACGTAAGGCGACAACACCATGATTTCCCACTCCTTATCGGCAACACTAGCCAGAATGGACGCAGTATGCTATATGTAGAACCGAGCATACAAACAATAAAAAATAATGTCAAACCGTATCCAATCAATCGGACAAATAGAAGAGGATCATGATAGGAAAGTCAGGAAGTTGCATTCCACCCGCCTTTTCTGATATGTATCCGGACGGGAAAGGAAAAAACATATCCAGCTCCGTTCAGGATATACTGAAAGAGAGCTCAATAGAGGCATCTGCCCCGTGTCGTATTGACTCCGGCGGTACCTGGGATATCAAGGCCATGGCCCTTCCCTTTGAGCACATCAGGCCCGCTACCGTGAACATAGCGCTGACTCTCCGCTCCAGTGTGACGCTGTCCCCGTATGAGGGTCGCAAGATACGCATCTCCTCCGAAGGATTCTCCCAGCCTGAAGTCTTTGAAAAGGACGACCTCCCTTTTGATTCTCCTTTTGCGATATTTCTCGCGGCCATCTCCTTTTTTGACGTCCACGGGATCGATGTCCATATCCGTTCGGAATCACCTGTGACATCAGCCATGGGAGGTTCTAGCACGGCGCTGGTGGCCTTAATCAAGGCCCTGGACAAAATCGGCAATCGTCCGGAGCGCGGCGGCCTCGATGCCCGTTCCATTCTGCACCTTGCCTACCACCTGGAAGACGGCATCAGCGGTGGCAATTGCGGGATCCAGGACCAAGCCGCGGCAACTTACGGCGGAGTAAACCTCTGGACCTGGCAGTACTCGAATCCCGGAAATCCTTTTGAGAGGGTGCCGCTCCTCGGAACAAGAGATCAGAGGGACATGTCCACTCACCTCATCGTCGCGTACAGCGGCAGGAGTCATGTATCCTCCCGGACGAACAGAAAATGGCTCACGGAATTCCTCTCCGGAAAAACACGAAAAGGATGGCTCGAGGTAAATGAGATCGTCCGGGAATTCGCACTGGCCATCCAAAATCTGCGTTGGTCGGAAGCCGCCCGCCTGCTCCGGGCGGAAATGGCTCTTCGGAGAGAAATAACCCCCGAAGCCCTGATTCCCATTACGGAGGTCCTCATCCAGCAGGCGGAAGAAAGTGGATGCGGCGCCAGATTTGCCGGTGCAGGCGCGGGTGGGGCGGTCTGGGGGATCGGTGAATCGGAAAGCATCGGGAAGGCCGGATTGTTGTGGGAAAAGACCCTCGCGCCTATCAGAGGGGCGAAGGTCCTGGATTGTGCTATCGACCAGAGCGGGGTGCAATGAATAGAGGGACCTTGTCCTTCACCATCCCCGGGAAGAAACATCAGCTTTTTGTGCCCTGGTAAACCGGTCCTAACCCGCAGCGTCTGTACAGGGTCTCGAACTCCCGCAACAGGGCGTTTGTGGCCTTCTCTACCAGGAGTATATCACCCTCGGATAGGAAGCCCATGTCCAGGGTCTCGAGATTCTTTCTCAACTCCTCAAATTGTTCCAGGAAACCAGTATCCGCGTACTCTTCGCCGATCATCCTGTGCACGTCCATGACCGTCAGAAGGCAGGACTGTACCCGCAGACGGTACGTGTTTATCCTAGTCATCTTACCCGCCTTTACGCCTTCCCCGTTTCCCGATAGATCTCCATGAATACCTTGTAAAACCGTTCGTTTTGAGAAATAGCCCGCTGCATAATCATGGACAGGCGGCCGAGATCTTTTTTATTGATCACGAGATTGGCGCTCAATGCGAAGGCCGTCATCTGATCCATTGTCTTGAAGTTATTCCCCACTATGGCCACAAACATCCGCCGGCGCACGGACATGGAAAGGTGATTCAGAAAATGAAGGACCGGGCTCTGGTCCAGTGCGGCCCCACCAAAGTCTTCCGGGAAGATCACCAGGTCAAAATGATGCAGCCGCATCTTTCCAATACCTTTTCTCGTATTGTCCGCCAGCACACACCGGAAACCCATCGCATCGAGATGTTTCTCAATCTGATTGCTCTGCTCTGCACTTTCTCCCATCACAAGGGCCAGCTTCACTCCCTCTTCATAGTATTCCAGGGCTTCATCCTCGCCCTCGAGAAACTCCAGAGCATCCAGTTTCATATTCCCGGCATTGGCACCGGGACCCGGCGAATTCGTCTTCTCCTCGTCTGCCCTCTTACGGGTATCGATGGTGACCTTATTCCGGCACTTCGGGCAGGCAGCGGTGATTTTCTGACCTTTGGGAATCTTCCCGTCAGGGATGTTCAACGTTGTTCTGCAATGCTCACAAATGACTTCCATTGTCTTTTTCCTTTAAGAATACGGTTACCTGACGACTTTATTCTCGTATTCTGCATCCAATGTAAGGCCCTCAATAGAAGTTGTCTTCTCGCCTCTGGCCGCTTTTATGGAATCGACTGCCCGACCCACGATCGCTTTTCTGGATGCATAACTCATTGCCGTTTCTTCCGTGATCAGGCCCTGTCGGTACGCCTCTGATATGGATTGATCGAAGGTCATCATACCGAAAGCCTGGCTTCCCTCGATAATCTCATAAAAAGTTTTCCCCTCGGATTCTCCCTGGATAACGCTCTCCTTCACCCGGATATTGGACCCCATAATCTCGAAAACCGCGATCCTCCGTCCGCCCTCTTTTCGAGGAAGGAGACGCTGACAAGCCACCCATCTGAGAGTTTCCGCAAGCCGCGAACGGACCTGGGTTTCTTCTTCCTGCTCGAACATACCGATGATTCGATTAATCGTCTGGCCGGCATCCACCGTGTGGATGGTGCTGAGGACCAGATGGCCGGTTTCCGCCGCGGAAAGAGCAATTTCCACCGTTTCCCGATCTCTCATTTCACCGACCAGAATAACCTTGGGCGCCTGCCTGAGGGCTGCGCGGAGACCGGATATGAAGCTGTCGAAATCCGCCCCCAATTCACGCTGGTTAAAGGTCCCTCTTTTCTGTGAGTGTACGTACTCCACAGGATCCTCAAGGGTAACTACGTGTACTGAGGATTTTTCGTTGATCTCATTCAATACAGCGGCAAGCGAGGTGGATTTTCCGGTTCCCGTTGCCCCCGTAACCAGGATAATTCCGTTTCGTTCCTGGGCCATCTTAAAAAAAGCGTTGGGAAGATTGAGTTCTTCAATGGTGGGAACTCTGTTGGCCAATTGTCTCATCACCGTTGAATAACATCCCTTCTGGGAAAAGACATTGACCCTGAACCGGGCTTTTCCTGCAAGGTGGTAGGACAAATCGCACGATCCTTCCTCGAGCAAAATCTTCGTAAGACGGCGGTCCCCATCGATGAGGTTCAAGGCAAATATCTCGGATTGGAAGGGAGTCAGCCGATGAACGGGAGGGTTCAATGACACCGGCAAAAGCTGTCCTGAGCTTTCCACCTGGAAGGGTTTATCTACAGTTACGTTGAAATCAGAAACATTGTCATAGGACTCAAGCATGGTCGTAAGGATATGGTCCAGTTCTTGCTTTTTCATGCTCACATTGCCTCCGAATCGCCTTACACTTCAGTAAAATCTTCCGGCGGGTTTTTCAGGAAAGGCAGAAACCTGGATTTATCATTGGCCTTGGAATAGGCATCATCCGGATCGATAACCTTCTTCTTCACAAGTTCCATAATCGCGTCGTCCAGGGACTGCATCCCGTATTTCTTCCCGGTCTGGAGCATGGACG
>CAZONI010000090.1:0-14147 GCA_964581175.1 uncultured Desulfobacteraceae bacterium | reverse complement strand
TTCTTCCTGGCGATTTCATACATATCATTGGTCTCAAAATAGTGGATCCAGACGCCGGAGCACAAAAAGAGGAGCGCTTTGAAGGTGGCGTGTGTCGTGAGATGAAAGACCCCCGCAAAGGAACTGCCGGCCGAAAGACCCATCACCATGTAACCCAGTTGACTGATGGTGGAATAGGCCCATACTTTTTTAATGTCCCTGTCCACCATGGCCATGGTGCTGGCCATGAGCATGCTGAGGGTGCCCACGGACAGACAGACCGTCATGGCGGCCGAGGAGTGGCTGAAAAAGGGGAAGAGCCGGGCGAAGAGAAAAACACCGGCCGCCACCATAGTGGCCGAGTGGAGGAGAGCGCTCACCGGGGTGGGACCTTCCATGGCATCCGGGAGCCAGGTGAGCAGAGGGAACTGGGCGCTCTTCCCAACAATGCCCCCGAAAATAAGGAGGATGGAAAGAGTCATGAAGGCGGGTGAAAGGCGGTTCACTGCAGAAGGTGCATTCATCCCCATGATGCTCACGTTTCCCAAATGCAGCAGGAGCAGCATCGCGCCCAGCAGGAAGGCGGTGTCTCCGGCACGGGTCATGACAAACGCCTTTTTCCCCGCCTGGGTGGCGCTGAATTTTTCGTACCAGAAACCGATGAGCAGATAAGAACACAAGCCTACCAGTTCCCAGAAGATGTAAAGCTGGAGTAAGGAGGCGGATACGCTGAGTGAAAGCATTGACCAGGCAAAAAGGGACTGAAACCCATAGTAGCGGGAAAATCCAGGGTCGCCGTGCATGTAACCCAGGGAATAGACCTGGACCAGGAAGGAGATCATCCCGACCAGGGCGAACATGAGCAGGCTTATGGGGTCCAGCAGAAATCCGAAGAAGAGCGAGAACCCTGCGCTTCGGAACCAGAGGCTTGTGTGCTCGATGGCATGCCCCATGGACCAGAGACGCACAAGAAGCGAGAAGGCGATGACCATGGAGACGCTCACGCTGCCGATGGAAAGGCCTGCCGAAAGGCGGGGGCGTGCCCTCGTGAAGATCGTGATGACCACGAAAGCAGCAAAAGGCAGCCAGATGGACACTGCCGTTGCCAGGAGAGTGAAATCAATGGATGCTGTCTGGGTCATATTTTCATGCCGTTCCGAAGCTTAAAACTCAAAGAATTACGTTCTGAGACTCTGAATCTACCATTTCAACAAGTCGTAGCGGTCCGGATCAACGGAGCCTGTACGCCGGTGAGCGGCGACCACCAGTGCGAGCCCCACGGCAACCTCCGTCGCAGCCACCCCGATGATAAAGAGGACAAAAGCCTGACCCTCAAGCCTGTGCCAGTGTACCGAAGAAGCGATAAAGGCTATGGCTGCCGCGTTCATCATGATCTCGACGCCGATCAGGGTCATGATCAGGTTCCTTCGCGTGAAGATGCACACCAGGCCGAGGAAAAATACGGCGCCTGCCAGCATAAAGACGTGGCTGAACGGAACGATCATGGCTCTTCTCCTCTCTCATCCCCGGACGGGTCCGCTTTTTCACCCTTGTCTCTCCCCACAAGAACAGCGGCCAGGAGACCCAGGAGAAGCAGGATGGAGATGATCTCCACGGCCAGCCAATAACGCTCGAAAACAAAGCGCCCGAATCCTCTGGGTGTCGCCATGGCCGGCACGAGCACTGCGGCGCTGCCGGAATCCCTGAATATCATCAGAGCCGAGAGGGCCAGGAACAGGACTCCGAGCACGATAGAGGGGATCCAGCGACCCACGGAGAGGCCTATGCGATCGGCCACGTCAACCCTGAGCATCATGATGACAAAGAGGAAAAGGATCATGATCGCGCCGGCGTAGATAATCACCTCGAGGGCGGCAATAAAAGGAGCCCCCAAAAGGAAGAAGAGCACGGCGCTCCCCAGGAATGAAAAGACAAGAAACACCACAGCATGCACCGGGTTCCTGCGGGTGATAGCCAGCCCGGTGGCCGCCAGGATGAGGGCCGCAAGAAGATAAAATATCACGGCGTACAGGCTCACACGTCCTCCTCTAGGGCAGGTTGCTTCTCAGGTCCACGGGTTTTTCCTCATTGATGTGAGAACCCTTTTCGCCCACCATGGTCACTCCGGCGTACCGGTAAAAGTTGTATTCCTCGTTCTTGCCGCCGTGATCCACGAGGAGGTCTTCCTTTTCGGCTACAAGATTTAGGATCTTCCTGTCGCAGAATTCAAAAAAGGGGGTCAGTTGAATAGCGAGGGTAGGGCAAGCCTCTTCGCACAACCCGCAATAGATGCACCGGGCGAAATTGATCCGAAACCATCGGGCCCAACGCCGGCCGTCCTCGCGTTCGTCTCCGTCCATGGAAATGCAGCTCACCGGGCATGCCGCGGCGCACAGAAAACATGCGACGCACCGCTCCTCACCGTCGGGGTCACGGGTGAGGATGATTCTCGCTCTGGAGCGTTCGGGAAGGGGGCGCTTGTACTCCGGGTATTCCTCCGTGATGTTTCGACGAAAGAGATGGATAAGGGTCACGCCCAGCCCCTGCCCCATCCCCCGAAATATCTCCAGGGTCTGCTGCAGGTAACCGTCCTTTGTCTTACTATCGGTCATATTTTTTCACGCCTTCCTGTTTTCACCTTCCCAGCATCAAAGCCACGCCACCGGTGGCGACGATGTTGAGCAGCGCCACCGGAACCAGGACCTTCCACCCCAGGTGCATCAACTGGTCATACCGAAGCCTGGGCAGGGTAGCCCTGAGCCAGATAAAGACGAAGACTATAAGGGTTACTTTCACGAAGAACCACAAAATGGGCGGCAGCAAAGGGCCTCGCCAGCCTCCCAGGAAGAAGACGGCGACAAGAGCTCCCAGAACCACCATGGTGACGTATTCGCCGAGAAAGTACAGGCCGAAGCGCATGCCTGAGTACTCGGTGTGGTAACCGGCCACCAGTTCGTTTTCCGCCTCCGGCAGGTCAAACGGAATTCTCTTCACTTCAGCTACGGCGCTGATGAAGAAGATGAGAAAAGCCACCGGCTGCACCAGGATGTAGGGATACTTTGCCTGGCCCTGAACGATTTCCACCAGGCTGAACGAGTGTGCAAGCATGACCACCGGTACCAGGGACAATCCCAGGGAGAGTTCGTAACTGATCATCTGAGCCACAGCCCGAATGCCTCCCAGGAGGCTATACTTTGAGTTGGACGCCCAGCCGCCCAGGGCTACGCCGTAGACGCCAAGGGAAGAGAGGGCCAGGGCAAAGAGCAGGCCCACATTGAGATCGCTGATGACCATGGGAATCCTGATCCCCATGAGAGTTACGTCGCCGGCAAAAGGCACCACCGCAAAGATCAGGAGAGCCGTCATTGCGACCACTGCCGGGGCATACAGAAAAATGAACCGGTCCGCACCTTCGGGAATCAAGTCTTCCTTGGTCAGGAGTTTTACAATATCGGCCACCGGCTGGAGAAGGCCCCAGGGCCCGGCACGGTTGGGCCCGAGCCTGATTTGAATCCAGCCCAGGAGCCGCCGCTCTCCAAAGGTGAGCCAGCCGGCACCCACAAGGAGTCCTATGAGCACCAGCCCGAGCTTTACCAGCAGCAGTATGATTCCCAGCACAAGCGACATACGTGAAACCTCAGAGTTTATGGATCTGCTGATCCCCGACCAGACACGGAACTTCGTTTATCTTCTGCCACGCGGCTTGTCGATGACGCGGAGCGATGATCATCCCCCTTGCCATGGACGAGGCGAGGGTCAGCTCAAGGGAAAATTCGCCGCCGTTCAGGTTGATTGCGATCCGGTCTCCCTCGGCAAGACCGAGCCGCGCGGCGTCGTCAGGATGCATCTGAAACCGGGGAGTGCACTCAGCCTTCATCGTGAACCGGGAATAGCAGGAGAGTTCCTCGGTGCCGAAAGTCCAGTCCACCAGCAGAAGTTCCATCCCCTCTTTTCCTGAATAAGGCGGCGCCGGTTCAGAGGAAAACGTATCTCCGGACGGCTCCCGGGAAATAAGCCGGACCGCGCCGGAGAGGTAGCCAGTGTCCTCCTCGACCTTATCAAGGAGCACGGCCGCGTCTCGTCCGGAGATCGCGGTGTAGAGTTCCGCCAGCACCTCATGCGCCGCCTTCGGCAGGGAGCCTGGAGCACGGTCCAGAAAAATCCTGGGCGGATGTTTGCCCCCGCTGACCTGGGAAAGGGGCTCTCCTCCCCGATGCACAGGGAATACCTTCTGTGCCCTGCCTTCCTGATTGACGAAGGTGACGGGTGTCCGTTCGAAAAGGGTGGTCGTGGGCAGGACGGCGTGTGCTCTCTTTTCCGATTCAGAAGGCAGATAATCCAGGACCAGTAAATATTCGAGCTTGTCCAGGGCGTTTGCCAGCCGGTCACGATCCGGAAAAAGCCGGAAGGGGTCCTGTTCCACGAGGACAAGCGCTTTGATACGCCCTGACTCCATGGACTCCAGGGCGGATTCGGTGGGACCTGCCGGTGACAAAAGACCCGCGCCGAAAGCATTGGCCCCGGGGAGTACGTAGAAAAGGCGGGCGCCTTCGATATCTTTCCACAGAAGATGGGCGAGGTCCGAGGCGAATCCCACGGTATTTTTCCCGACCAGGTCCGTGCCGCAAATGATCACGGGTTTCCTGCTGCCGGCGAGCGTCCGGCCGAGATTCCTGATCTCTGCTTCCAGATCAGGATCCGGGGCAAAGCTGGCCGGGAGGGAGTGGTAAAAACCTTTTGCCTTCCCCTGGAGTCTTTCCGGTTCCTTCTCCCTTAAGGCCTCCCGGACGAGGGCTCCGGCAAAGGAATCCATAGCCTGGGGCCCCATCGGAAAATGGGAAAATTCAAAGGGGAGGAAGACCGGCCTGGGATCCACCACGATTACGTTTGCGTCATTTCGCCAGGCCTGCCGCATCGCAAGCGCCAGCATCGGTGATTCGTTGACGGGATCGGCGCCGAGGGAGAGAATGAAATCGGCCTCTTCCACCTCTCCCATGGACGCGGCGACGCTTTCATCCAGCCTGGTTGCAGCGGTCCTGACCTTCCGCTCAAGCTCTGATTCTATGAAATACCTCGGTTCGGGCCACTCCAGCAGCCCGCACAAACGCTTGAGAGCCACCTGGCTTTCCAGACTGCATCGACTGGAGCCCACACAAAGGATGGAATCGGCGCCCCTTTCCTGGTGGATTTTTTTCAGGGCGTCTGCGGCGCCGTTGACGGTCTGCTCCCACCCCGCCGGTTTATGCTCGACCAGCGCCTGCCGGATACGATCGGGATGGTTTGCAAAGTCAAACCCGAATCGTCCCCGGTCGCAGATAAAATACCCGTTTATTGCATCATTGAATCGTGCTTCCTGACGCACTATCTCCCGGTATCGCGCGCTGCCCGTGGTGTTGCACCCGAGAGAACAATGAATGCACAAGGAGGGACCTCGTTCAAAATTCCATCGTCTGCCCTTGAATCGAGCAGGCTTATCGGTGTAAACGCCGGTGGGACAGATATCGATCAGGTTCCCGGAAAAAGGGCTCTCGAGGTGCCCACTCTGGAACCGGCCGAAGTACTCGCGCCGTCCGATCTGCAGTGCTCCCAGATCCCGATACCCTGCAAATTCCTGGTAGAAGCGCCTGCATCGAAAGCAGTGAATGCACCGGTTCATCTCGTGCTGGACAAATGGCCCCAGGTCCTGATCAAGGAAGGTCCGCTTTTTCCCCGGGTACCGGCGCACACCATGACCCCCGGAGACCGTTTCATCCTGGAGAAGGCAGTGGCCGCCCTCGTCGCACACCGGACAGTCAAGGGGATGGTTCAGCATGAGCCACTCGATCACGTATTTTCGGAATTGCACGGCCTCTTCATCCGTGGTGGAGACAACCATACCGTCCCTGGCTTCCACCATGCAGCTCATATCGATCCCTTTGCGCGGTCCTTCTACGAACTTCACGGCACACACCCGGCAGGCGCCCACGGAACCCAGGGCTCGATGATAGCAGAAGCGGGGAATTATGATTCCAAGGCGTTCCGCTGCTTCGATCACCTTCGTCCCTTCGGGCACTACAATCTCTTGTCCGTCAATGATCAGTTTCGGCATAGTCCGCGGCTCACGGTTCAAGGCTCAAGGCTTTTGGTTCTCTGCTGAACTCGTCTTGAGAGGCCAGTTGTCTCGAACTCGATGTTCAAATGGGCACTTTTTCAGGCTTATGTGTTCGTGGACCTCATCAATGAAGTCCTCCAGAAGGCCGATCACTGAGGCGGCCGCTCCTGCTGCAAATGCGCAGTAAGCCTTCGACATGTGCCCGCACATTTCCCGGAGGACGGGGATGAATTCTTCTCTCCCTTCTCCATTTTCGATGCGCCTGAGCAGATCCTCCATGTAGGGCAGTCCTTCGCGGCAGGGGGTGCACCAGCCGCAGGATTCTCTGGCAAAAAAATGCATCATGTTCAACGTGGCAGCTACCAGACATGTCTTGTGGTCGAAGACCACTATCGCGCCGGTTCCCAAATGGAAGGTCGGGCCGAGCTCTTCAACGGAATCAAAGTCCATGGAGACGCCAAGGTGTTTCCGGGTCAGGTAGCGGGTAGATGCGCCGCCCGTCAGAGAGGCCTTAAACTCACATCCAGCCTGCATGCCTCCTGCGTGTTCATCAATGATCTCGCCCAAAGGGGTTCCAAAAGGCAGCTCAAAAGCGCCGGGATGGTTTACCCTGCCGCTGACGCTGTAGATCTTAACCCCAGGGGCTTTCTCGTGCCTCCCCAAGTTTCTGAACCACTCAGCGCCGTTCCGCAGGATATGCGGGACGTAGGCCAGGGTCTCCGCGTTGTTGACGATCGTCGGCTGCCCCCAGAGTCCTCCATCGGTCAAATGTCCTTCAATGTTGGGGTGAGGTCTCTTGCCTTCGAGGGCGTGGATCAATCCCTTTGCTTCCCCGCAGATGTACCGTCCGGCGCTTCTGTGGACAGTGATGTCGAAGGAGAAATCCGTTCCCAGAACGTTCTGTCCCACGAGCCCGGCGCTCCGTGCCTCCTCCAGAGCCTTCTCGAATGTCAGAGTGATCTGTTCGTAGGAAGGGCGAACAAAGAAATACCCCTTCTCCGCCGAGTTCGCATACGCGGCGATCACCATTCCTTCAATCACCGTGTGCGGGTTCACAGAAAGGAGTACACGGTCTTTGAATGTCCCGGGTTCCATTTCATCGGTATTCGCCACAATGTATCTGGGATACGGCGCGCCATCCTTCAGGAAGGACCATTTGCGGCCGGTGGGAAACCCTGCACCGCCATGGCCCCGAAGCCCCGAGTCGAGCACCATCTTTGTCACCTCGCCGGGAGAATACTGCCGGAGGGCTTTCTCAAGCCCCTGGTATCCGCCGGTCCGGCGGTATTCATCGGGCGTCAGTGGTTGGTCTTCCGCGCGGTCTATCAGGATGAATCGCTCTCGGCCCATGGCTATTTGACCTCTTCCACGTCGGGTTGCCGGGTCCTGAGTGCCTCGAGGATCTCATCGATGGATTCCGGTGTCAGGTCGCCGTATGGCTTGCCGTTAATGAGCATCACCGGGGCGTGATCGCAATAACCCACGCAGCACACCGGCAAAAGGGTGAACAGCCCATCAGCGGTGGTCTCGCCGGCCATGACTCCGAGCCTTCCGGCGAGGTAGTCCACTACGGATTCATGACCGAACATCCAGCAGGTCGTGCTGTCGCACACGTGAATGACGTACCGCCCCACGGGTTTCCGGTAAATAAAGTCGTAAAACGTTGCCAGTTCCTCGATCTCCAGCGGGGTCATTCCCAGGAGTTCGGCCGCCTCGAAGACTGCCTCGTCGCTCAGGTACCCGTAGTGTGCCTGGAGCGCATACATGACATCGACCGCCTGTTCTCGAGGATGTTCGCTCGCTGCAATGTGTTTTCCGAGTTGGTCCTTCATAGCCTTCGGTATCATGGAAGACTCCTACCTGTCCGTATCGGGCATCACGTAATCCACCGAACCGATGATGGCTATGAGGTCCGCAATGCTCTGGCCGACCGCCATGAGAGGCATGGCCTGAAGATGGGGAAAGTCCGGTGTGCGGATCCGCATGCGATAAGCCATGTTGAGACCGTCGCTCACCACATAGTAGCCCTGTTCTCCCCGTGGGCCCTCGGTGGTGAGGTATGCTTCCCCTCTGGGTATCTTCGGCCCACGGGTCACGTTGATGAAGTGGTGAATCAACGTCTCGATGTCCCGCAAGGTTTCCTCTTTCCGGGGAATCGCATAGCGGTAGTCATCGGTCACGTAACGGCCGGACGGCATCTTGGCCGCCGCCTGTTCTATGATCCTGAGGCTCTGACGCATTTCCTCTAGGCGAACCAGGTACCGGGCGTAGCTGTCTCCTTCCTGAAAGCAGGGGATATCGAAGTCAAAGTCCTCGTAGCCGGAGTAGGGAATGTTCTTCCTCACATCCCAGGCAAGTCCGCTGCCGCGGAGAAGAGGCCCGGTGATGCCCCATTCTACGGCATCATCCAGCGACAGGTGCCCCACTCCCCGGGTACGGCCTTCAAAGATGGCATTGTGGGTGAGGAGGGATTCATAGGCCTTGATGCGGCCGGGAAAAGAGCGGACAAAGGCGTCCACCGGTTCCTTCCATCCTTCCGGCAGGTCGGCGGCCAGGCCGCCCGGCCGGAACCACGCCGGATGGAGCCTGGCGCCGGTTATCAGCTCCATGATGTCCATGATTTTTTCGCGATCGCTCACGGTGTAAAAAACAGGGGTCATGGCGCCGACGTCGTGGGCAAGGGTGCCGAGCCACATGAGATGATTGGAAATTCTGTAGAATTCCGAAAGCATCACCCGAATATACCGCGCCCTTTCCGGGACTCGGATCCCGGCCAGCGTCTCCAGCGAAAGCACATAGGAGAGGTTGTTCAACAGCCCGCCCAGGTAGTCCACCCGATCCGTGTAGGGAATGAACTGGTACCACGACTGGCGTTCACCGATTTTTTCCACGCCCCGATGGTGGTAGCCGATGTCCATCTCCAGCCCGCGGATTTCCTCCCCGCGAGCCAGCACGATGAACCGCATCAGGCCGTGGGTGCTTACGTGGTGGGGGCCGACATTCAGCAGATATTCTTCGTCACTCTTCGGGGTCAGGTATTCAGCCGCATCCATGGGTTCATACCTCTCGGCATCCGCGCGTGTATAGGGAGGCATTTCCGTGGCCCGCCCGGGAAAACTCTTCCGCAGCGGGTGGCCTTCCCATTCAGGAGGCATGATTATCCGCCTCAGGAAGGGGTGACCCTCGAATCTGATCCCGAACATGTCGAAGACTTCACGTTCATACCAGTTCGCGCAGGGCCAGATGTCGGTGATGCTCTGAAAAACAGGTTCCGGTCCATGGAGAGCCACTTTGAGGCGCACACGGCTTGCCGAATCGTAGGAGAGAAGATGGTACACCAGGGTGTAATCGGGGTAGTCCTGCCGGTTGCGCCTCGCTGACTCGTCAACGGCCGTCACATCTTCCAACCGCCGAAACGTATATTGGCTCTTCAAGAAACGGAGGACAGCTTTCAGAGAACCTTCGTCCACATGAAAGGTGATCATGTCGGAGGTTTCGGGGGCCTTTCGGGCACTCTCACCGAACTTCTCCTCCAGGACCCGGGTCATGTCCTTATCCCGTTCACTGAGTTCGACCAAATGAGGCGGAGGGGTCCACATGAGGTCGCAGCGGCTTTCAAAGAAAGCGGGGGGCGTCACTGAGGATCCCCGTGGCGGGGTTCCGTAGTAGCCCGGACCCCGGGGATCCCTGGACTTGGTGATCCCGTCAACGAGGACAGGTGTCTTACTCCCCTGAGTCCCACCGGACATGTGGAGAATGGGACGCAAGGGCCGCTCTGATTTTATTTTCTCCTGAAGCAGGACCAGCCCCTGAAGCACGGCCTCCGGTCTGGGGGGACAGCCCGGTATATAGACATCGACGGGAAGGATCTGGTCGATTCCCTGGACCACACTGTAAACGTCGTACATCCCCCCGCAGTTGGAACAGGACCCCATGGACATGACCCACCTGGGTTCGGGCATCTGTTCATACAGGCGAAGCACGACAGGGGCGATTTTCTTGAAAATCGTCCCGGAAGTGATGAGGACATCCGATTCCCTCGGGGTACCCCGGAGCACTTCTGCCCCGAACCGGGAAATGTCATATCGGGATGTGTAGCTTACCATCTGCTCGATGAAACAGCAGGACAGACCGAAGAACATGGGCCAGAGGCTGTACTTGCGGCACCAGTTGATGAGATCATCCAGCTTCGCCAGGAGAAATCCGTCACCATTTCCCGGCGGGATCATTCGGGCTTCTTCCAATCGAGTGCTCCTTTTTTCCACACGTAGAGGAGGCTGAACAGGAGTACGACAATGAAAAAGGTGATCCTCAGGTAACCGGTCCACCCCAGCTCGTCAAAGGCCACGGCCCAGGCAAAGATGAATGCTGCCTCCACATCGAAGACGAGGAAGAAAATAGCCACGAGATAGAAGGGGACAGGGTAGCGGAAGCGGGCCAACCCCGTGGGAATGACGCCGCATTCGTAAGGTCTCTGTTTTTCGACACCCGGCTTTTTCTCCCCCAGCCAGGCCACCAGGAAAAGGAGGATCCCGATCAGAAACAGGACTCCGCCGGTATAGAGAACCAGGCTCAGCATACCGGGTGCCCAGGGCGACAAGGCATGAGACAGGGAAACAGGCTGCATGAATTCTCCCTTAATTGATAAAAATATTGCAAAATTACTGCGGAATTCGATTTTTTCCTAAAAGATAGGATTATGAAAGGAAATCGTAAATAGGTTGAATCCTGTATTTGGTTCAGATTCCAGCCCTACCGCTGCTTAATACTGCAATGAAAGCGTTAAGTCAATACACTGATTCGGGAATGAAAATAGATTATCAAGATTATATTTATTTTAATTACGTATCATATATAATATTAAAAATTAGTTAAACGTAATATCAGCTGCCGTTCCGGAAATGAAGGAGAGGGGTAGGGCCGCTGAAATCTGCTCCTTCGGTTCTAATCCGGAGACCGGCGACAAGAAGAGGAACGAACCGAAAGAATGACGCCTCATAATTAATAACGAAAAATAGCGGCTGCCATGCTCCGATTCGGTATTTTGTCCTCACCGATGACATGGACTTCGCCCCCCCGCAACATGGTTTGAACCGCAGCGAGATTCAGAAGATCCTCATCGCCCCCTTCCTGTCTATGGTGGATGCTGACCTCGTGGCCGAGAGGATCGTAGGTCCCCCATTGATGGCCATTCTCCGTGACAAGCAGTGAATCCACGCGGCCCTCGTGGGCAGCCCGGACGATTTCTGCAAGGTCCCCGGCAGCGCGCCCCGTGTGGACGAGATCCCTGTAACGTGCTGCTTTCTGTTCCTCTTCCTTTTCCAGGTACAGCGACAGGATTCTCCATGCACTTTCGTGGAGATCCTTTTCCTCCAGGCCTTCGGGATTTCCTCCGATAAAATCGTCCAGTAGGTTCTCATACGGGCAGGCTTCCCTGAATATGGGAAAAAGATAATTCACTCCGGAAAAAACGAGCGGAGCTTTTTCCTCACGCAGAAGCTCTTGAAGCCCCTCTGCGACCTGCCGAAAGTACCTCAGAAACCGGTCTTTGATATCGTCGGTCCCGATCCCTTGCCCATGGAAAAGGGCCGGCCTCGGACCTCCGGCGCCGCCTGCGCCTGTATGGAGCTGCGGATGTTTCTTGAGGATATCGTGTTTGAGGGCCTCTGAGAGGCTTTTCGGCATGTTTACCGGCTCAACGGCATGGAAAAGCTGGCGGGATCCCTTGTAGAATTTAGCGCTGTTTCCACTGAGGGCAATCAAGCAAAAAATTGCATCACGGCACACAAAGGCGATAAGGGGCTTGAGATAAAAACGCCGCCCCGTTGCCGCAAATTCCCGGAAACGCGCAGGGAGACTGTACGTGCGAAATATCCGGTCGGAAAATAGAAGGACAAGCCCCTGGTTCTGATTGACGCGGAAGGACATATGGTCGATCAGGCTTCTGGCTTGCTCAAGATGGTTCCGGAATCCCTGGGGTGCTGAAGGATATCCATCCAGCTGCCTTTCGATTCTGCGCAGGTGGTTTTTGAAAAGGATTCTCTTCTTTTCCCGATCGACGCCGGCTGGATCCGCCGGTATGTAGATGGAAGCGCAGGGAATGTCCTGACACGCCGATAAGAATAACAGGTCCTCTCTGGTAATGAGATCCATTTTGCACCTCTTTCTCTTTCTTTTCCTGGTCTTGCAAAAAATATCTCATTTCTGGATTAGAAGCTCGTTCGTGCCCGAAATGTATTTTATGGATGGGCATTGACAAACGCTCGAACGATGGGGGATGCGGTCCAAATGTATTCGGGATAGTTTGCATTGTATTAATATTAATACTCCATCTCCAATGATGAAATACCGTATTGACCCCATTCGCCCTGTGTAGATTTATGTATATTGTCAAGACAGAGGAATATTTGCAGGAATCACCTCGGCGATCGACAGCCACAGGGAGGAAAAGTAATGTCCTTTCACCGCACCGGACTTCAGGTCTGCACCTTCTGCATGCTTTTCATCTCTCTGATTTCTTTTCATGCATTTCCCGCGTTCGCAGAAGGCCAGGGGACCGGCCGGGATCCGAAAGGGGGAAATGTCAGGACCCTGGCCGTTGATCCGGTGGATCCGGATACGGTCTATGCCGGGACCCACAGGGGAATTTTTAAGAGCAGCGATGGCGGGGCGAACTGGCATTCCGTCAATAGAGGACTGAGAGAGACGGATATTTTGACGCTGGCCATCGACCTTGTGAATCCGAACACGATTTATGCAGGGGCATACGGCGGGGTCTTCAAGAGTATGAACGGCGGATCCGATTGGTACGGCGCCAATGCCGGCCTGGAAGACACCAGGGTCAACAAACTGATCATCGACCCAATTGATCCGAATACTCTCTACGCGGGCACCTATGGGGATGTTTTTAAAAGCCGCGACGGAGGTTGGAGTTGGGATTGTGTGGCTCGAGGACTCGTAGACACCGACATAAAGACCATGGCAATCGAACCGGGCAACCGGAATGCGGTTTACGCAGGTGCCTTCGGAGGGATTTTCAAGAGCACGGACGGCGGGATCTCCTGGTATCCGGTAAACCGAGGCTTGAAACACACGGACGTCAGGACCCTGGCAATCGATCCGATCAGTCCTGGAATCATCTACGCCGGAGCTTATGGAGGCGTGATGAAAAGCACCGACGGCGGCAGCCAATGGTCTTCCCTCACCGGGCTCGATCTGACCAATATCAGGACCCTGGCTCTCGATCCAACCAGGCCCTCTAGGGTCTATGCCGGGGCTGAAGGCGGCATTTTGAAGAGTATAAATGGGGGCGGAACGTGGTCTCTCATCAACTCGGGCCTGACGGACACTGATATCAGGAAAGTGATCGTTCATCCGAAAAAGAGCTCCATACTTTACGCAGGCGCATTTGGCGGGGTCTTCAAAAGCATTGACGGGGGTGAAAGCTGGTTCGGGGTCAACAAGGGCCTTGACCTGCCCGATCCCGGACAGCAGTGACCCGGGCGGCATTGCACATACAGTCTGCCTGCGGCTTTTCGCTTTGTCCCTACACGGAGTTACATACCCCATCGCTTGCGACGTTGCGGTCATTTCCGCGAATACAGGAATCTAGATTCCGGATAAGCCCTGTGGGCTTTCCGGAATGACAACAGAGGGATAGATACCCTGCTGCTTGCGGCGGAGTGGCTCATTTGGAATACAGGTTTCCACACTGCGATATACAGGATTTTCCGTATTCCAATCCGGAATTTCCGACACATTAACTGTGATCAAGGAGGTGTTGACATGCAGTTCATGAAGCTGCTTTGGCCCACGGATTTTTCAAAAAATGCGGAATATGCTTTGCCCTATGTGACGTCGCTATCCGAGAAGTACCAGACGGAAGTGCATGTCCTCTATGTCATCGATGAACTGGGATACCATGATCCCTGGTACGGAGAATTTGATCGGTCCCGCATTGACAAAATACATGAGTGGGAAAAAGAAAAAGCGGAAGAGCGGCTGACCAAGATTTGCGACAAGTACCTGCAGAAGTGCCCCCTCTACATCAAGCACATTGCCATAGGCGATCCTGCCC
>CAZONI010000089.1:0-14207 GCA_964581175.1 uncultured Desulfobacteraceae bacterium | reverse complement strand
AGCAGCGGTAAGTAAGAGAGTTTGTGTCGTGAAGGAATCTACCTCTGATTTCCCGATGGAGAGGGCTTCCCGTTCATGGTTTGAAGAGGGATGCACGGCCAAGGACTCCGCCTGAAATGCACTCTTCAAGTCCTCTTTATTCTCCTTTTTTCCCTGCTATTCCGCGATACACCATCTCCAGCCTCATTCAACAGGACAAAGGACCTTTGTTCTTCTGTTTTCCGGGACTGTCCGAAGAGGAAAATCTCGTCCACGCGGTTTTTTCGCGCAAAGGCGGAGTGAGCAAGGGGCCGTTTGCAAGCCTCAATGTGGGCTCATCCGTGCATGACTCGCCGGTCCACGTCCGGGAGAACCTCATGAGGATCCAGGACTCCATCGGGGCGCAGGCATTACTGCAGGTAGACCAGGTCCACGGAGATAACGTGATTATTCGCAGAAGAGATTATGCCGTTTCCGAGGATGGACCCTGTTCCGCCGATGCGCAGATCACGAATGTCTCCGGCCAGGCTCTTCTGGTGAAGCTGGCGGACTGTCAAGGCGTTATCCTTTATGATCCGGAAAGAAATGTCGTTGCCGTAATCCATTGCGGGTGGAGAGGAAATGTCAGAAATATCCTGGGGAAGACCGTCAGGCGCATGGAGCAGGATTTTTTCTGCAGACCGGACAGCATCCATGCCGCCATCGGACCCTCCCTGGGCCCATGCTGCGCGGAATTCCAGGGGCATGAGCAATATTTTCCGGAGAGCTTCCGCAGGTTCCAGGTGCGGAAGAATTTTTTCGATCTCTGGGCGATCAGTTGCCGGCAGTTGATGGAGGCCGGGATTTTCGAGGATCATATCGAGATTTCAGGCGCCTGCACCCGATGCAGCACCGACCTCTTCTATTCTTACCGCAAAGAGGGAAAAACAGGAAGGTTCGCCGTGGTCGCCATGTTAAAGGCATGACAAATCATGAGGTGTTTTGGACTTTCCCCTTTGTGCCTGAAGCCTCACGCCTCGTTTTCCAACGCCTCGAAGAAGGCCTCCAGACGGGTCCTGGCCTGCTCCTCGGAATAGGCGCGAGAATCGGTCATGTCCGCCTCAATCACAACGGAATTGATGCCCAGGCGTTCCCCCAGCAGCCGCTTCAGGTCATACTGGCCTACGGAGTAGGGTTTGCAGCTCCGGTCGGAGTGGACCACAAGCCCATCGATCTGGTACTCCTTGATCATCTGCGCCATCAGCTCCAGACGATAGTTCAGGTTATTGTTAAGAATAACCAGGCCGTAAGCCTTTGCCATGGATTCGAATGGTGATCCTTCATCCAGGTGGTGGATAGTCTCGGCCCAGGCATTGGTATAGGTAGCCGCCACAAAATTGAATCCCCTTTCCGCGAAAAGCAGGGACCAGTCCCGCAGCTTGAACCACACGGCTATATTGTCCCACATGAGCCGCTTTTTTTCATGGGTAATGGCCCCAATGCCCCGATCAACACGTTCCTGCAGTTCATCAAGGAGGATCTTGTAGTATTCCAGGGCCACGGGAAGACCCCGCAGGGAAACAATGGGGGCCAGGTGCACGAAGGCATCGAAAATACTCATGGGCGCGGGCCGGTTCTTCATGGTTGCCAGTACCTCGCCCCACATGGCCGAGGAATCCCGCGCAATGGTGATAATTTTTTGAAACCGGGTTTCGGAGAATACTCGTCCGGAGATCCGCTCCAGTTCGGGAATCATCTCGTGAAGCTGGGTCGCCATGTACTGGACATCTCGATCCCTTATCTCCTCAAAGTTATAGGGGGTGTCAAAGAGGATAAGAGGAATGTTCCAGTAATGGGAAAGGGCCTTGAACCAGTAAAGGACCGTCTGGCAGATATTGTTGGAGCAAAAGAGGAGGTCCGGTCTGGGGAGACGCCCCGCCGGGGTCTTACCGGAGAACGCATGGCCCAGGTCGATTCGGGCATAGGAACAGAGATCGGGATGGTATCCCCTTTTTTCCGCTTCGGAACAGAGTTCCGGCCCCCTTCTCTGCGCCCCGCACAGGGCACCGTGGTTTTCCGGATACACGGTGTAGAAATCAAAAACCCTGAGGAGTTCCACGGGCGCCCCGCTGGTCACCCACGCTACAGGCTTCGCCCCCGGGGCAAAGCGGGACAGGTAGTAATGCCGGGTCATGATCTCCCGGAGCCGGCCGGAGCATTTAAGGGGCGGCCCCAGATGCGGGCTGGGTTTCCCCGTGCCCTTCTTCCTCTTTTTCTGGAGTCGGAGAAGGGCGGGCGCTCCCATGTCCTTCATGAAATAGTACCTGGCTGATTGATACAGGGACATAAGCTACCTCGTGCCTATCCATATGGCTATTTTATCGGACGTCGTCGTTATGCTCAAATTTCACTCCTTGCTGAACGGGCCAACGGGCTAACCGGCCAACCGGCACACGCGTTCAACCGGCAAACGGGCTAACCCTTCCCCAACGTCTCGATGAAGGCCTCGACCCTCGTTGCCATCTGCCCGGATAGGCCTTGATTCACTTCCGTGTCGAGGACAAGGCTGGGGATCCCTTGTTCCTTGAGGCTTTCCTGGAGATTCGGTATATCGAACCACTCGGGTTCGCAGAATTTCACGATGTTGAAAATGACTCCCCGTGCGCCGGTTGCATCAAGCAGCTTGAAGAGGTACTCTCTGCGGCGGCCCACCGAGGACCCCCTGGTGGAGCAGGGCGGCATGGAAAAATAGGACTCGGTAAGCTGATCAAGGGGGTCCTTGAAATCATTCCCCGGGACCAGGAGACGCCGGCTTCCGTTCAGGAGGTCGTCATGAGCCACCTGCACCTGTAATTCATCAAGCAGAGTGAGAAGTTCCGTCGGATTCGGGAGAATTCCGCTCAGGAGGATCGATACCCGGGGGGTTCCGGTCCTTACCGCCTGCTTCTTTACCTGTTCTTCAAGTTCAGGCGCCCAGTCATCAGGGAAGAGATACTCCCCGCGCCTGATGAGTTCGTAGAAGGCCGCGTTGCTCAGTTCGAGTTTGTTCCGGGTGCGCAGTTGATACAGTTCCTGCAGGAGGCGCGCAAGATGCTGTCCCTGCTCCACCCTTTCTTTGAGGGCCTTCGGGTCGAGGGGCCCGAACTGGGATGACAGGGAATCGGCCAGGTCCTGCAGCTGGCGCCGGTAGAATTCCCGGGCCGAGGCGCCATAGGGGGCCTTGGGATGGTAGAAAAAATAGCAGGGTTTTTTTGCCCCGATGTAATCAAAGATCACCGAGGCCATGTTTTGTATGGAATCGCAGGTGTGGGGAAAGAGGAACGCGTCGAGGATATCACCCTTTCCCTGGAGGACCAGCTCAAGACCTAATTGTACCACCGAGCAGATGTAGGATTGCAGGTGCGCGCTGGCGGCGGTGCTCTTGAGGGGAGGGTCCCAGATTTCCACCGGCACCACGTTCATGGCCCAGAGGATCTCCTTCGGGTACTGGGCAGGGAAGACCCCCATGAGGTGTCTCTTCTGCTTTTTCTGTTTGAGAAGATATTCTTTTCGCGTCATAATTTTCCCCTGCCGGCGTTCATCTCTCATCACTGTCCTTTCGCCTAAACCTTCGGCCTTATGCCTCTCCAAACAGCATCCGCAGCATATAATATGTAGCACAGCATTCATCTGTGCCTCAAGATCTATTTATGGGGAGGCACGCGCGAACGAAGTGAGCGGGCGTGCGGAAATGGTTTTTGCTCACGGTCGGCCTTGCTCCGCTGTAGTTGTTAGTTGCGTAACTACGCCAAAACAATTGCTTCTCTTCGTATTTTTGTGTAATGATGCGAAAAACCGTTTGCTTGCGTCTTGTTCCAGCGTTGAGCGGGGGAGAGGGGAAGGTGGCTGTTTTCGAGCATAGGGCGGAAGTGGTTCAAAACGATGAGGTGGCTCCAAATACCTACCTCATGGGCCTGGAATCCCCACCGATTGCTTCCGCCGCAAAACCCGGGCAATTTGTCATGCTGCGGGTTGCCGACGGGATTGATCCCCTGCTGAGACGACCGTTTTCCATTTGCTCCACGAGTGACGGCACTGTTGTGCTGCTCCTATACCGGGCCGTCGGGAAGGGAACACGGATCATGGCAGAGATAAGGGCAGGGAGCAGCCTTTCCGTTGTGGGACCCCTCGGCAGGGGATTTGTGCCGCCGGGGACAGGAGAGGAGTGCCTGCTCGTGGCGGGGGGCATGGGAATTGCGCCCCTTGTGCTGCTGGCACGGTCCATGGAGAAGACGGGGGTGACCCTCTTGACGGGATATGGAACCGCTGCCGAGATAGTCTCCCCGGCCCGGCTCGGCATAGAAGACTTCGCGGTTGCTGTGGCTACGGAGGATGGGTCAGCCGGGCATCACGGCCTTGTCACGGCCCTTCTTGAAGACGCCCTCGCAGGAAAGGGCAAGAAGATCGTTTATACCTGCGGGCCTGCGGCCATGCTTAAGAAGGTTGCATCCCTGTGTCTCGGGAAGGGAGTTCAGTGCCAGGCCTCGCTCGAAACCGCTATGGCCTGCGGGCTGGGTGCCTGCCTGGGGTGTGTTGTCCCGGCGGCGCCGGGACCGGGGCGAATCTCCTTTCACGTGTGTCAAGACGGTCCTGTTTTTTCGGTCTCGTCCATCGATTGGGAGCACCTATGAACCACCTTGAACCGGATCTCAGGGTCAGCCTGGGGCCCCTGAAACTCAGGAATCCGGTGCTGACAGCCTCCGGCACGTTCGGGTATGGGAAGGAATACGCGGAGTTCGTGGACCCGAACCTGCTGGGAGGGATCGTAGTCAAGGGACTCTCCCTCAAACCCCGGCCCGGGAACAGTCCCCCAAGAATTGTCGAAACCCCGGCCGGGATGCTGAATGCCATAGGGCTTGAGAACGTCGGCGTAGAAGCGTTCCTGAGAGAAAAACTCCCCTGGTTGCAGACCCTGGATACAGCCGTCATTGTGAATATTTACGGGCATAGCACTGAGGAATACGGCGCTGTGGCTGCGCAGTTGAAAGGAGCAGAGGGGGTCGCGGCCCTGGAGGTCAACGTCTCCTGTCCCAACGTAAAGATGGGGGGCATGGCATTCGGAACGGATCCTGCCGCCTCAGCCGAGGTCACTCAAACTGTGCGCAAGAACAGTGACAAGCCCGTGATCGTCAAGCTCACGCCCAACGTGACCGACATCTGCGCCGTGGCCGGTGCGGTCGAGCAGGCCGGCGCTCATGCCCTCTCTCTCATCAACACCCTGACCGGTATGGCCATTGATACGAAGACCCGGAGACCGAGGCTTGGCAATGTCTCGGGAGGACTTTCCGGCCCCGCAATCCGGCCGGTGGCCCTGTACATGGTCTACCGAGTGGTCAGGGCGGTCAGTATCCCGGTGATAGGGATCGGGGGAATTATGGATGTGGGGGACGCCCTGGAGTTTCTGATTGCGGGCGCCCGCGCGGTCCAGGTGGGCACGGCAAACTTCGTGAATCCCCGTGCATCCCTGGAAATTATTGCAGGACTCAGGAAGTATTGTATTGAAAACGGCATAGCCCGGATAGAAGATCTCATCGGTACCGTGATATTGTAGGAGCGACCTCCCGCTTGCGAAAGTCTGTGGATTCGCGACCAGGAGGTCGCTCCTACAGGAGAAAAGGAGTTGAATAACGATGCCGGAAAAAAAGCTCACCAAAAAACAGATTGAGGACCTCTCGAAGAGGCTGACCTACTCGCCCCGGCTGGTTTGGGACGAAATCAGCGCTGCGGAAAAGAAGCGCGTCTTTTCCTTTGCAGACGGCTACAAAACCTTCCTGGACAGGGCAAAAACCGAAAGAGAGGCGGTTTCATGTATCCGAGAAATGGCGGAAAAATCCGGGTTCCAGCTTGACCCGGGCAAGCGCGTTCACGGACCTCTCATATGCACGTTTCATGGGAAGGCCATCGCCCTTGTAAAACCGGGAAAGGAGGCCCTCGAGGAAGGTGCCCGCATCATTGTCTCCCATATCGACGCCCCCCGCCTGGACCTCAAACAGCGGCCTCTCTACGAAGAAGTGGACCTGGCATTTCTCAAGACACACTATTATGGCGGCATAAAGAAATTCCAGTGGCTTTCCCGGCCCCTGGCGATCCACGGCCGCGTGGTGAAAAGGGATGGAAACACCCTGGATCTTTCCATCGGCGAGGCCGAATCAGACCCGGTTTTCACCGTGCTCGACCTGCTGCCCCATCTGGCAAGGAAGATCCAGTACCAGAAAAAACTGGGCGAGGCCATTGAAGGAGAGAAACTCAACCTGATCGTGGGAAGTCTCCCGCTCGGAGACAGTGAAACCAAAGAACGCTTCAAGCTCGCCGTGCTCAATCTCCTCAATGAGTCCTACGGGCTGACGGAAGAGGACCTGCTGAGCGCTGAACTGGAGGTGGTGCCGGCCGGCAACGCGAGGGACGTAGGGTGGGACCGCTCCCTGGTGGGCGCATACGGCCAGGACGACCGGATCTGCGCATATGCCGGCCTCAGGGCTGTATTGGATTCGAAAGATACGGCAAGAACAGCAATTGCCCTGTTCGTTGACAAAGAGGAGATTGGGAGCGAGGGTGCGACCGGCGCCAAGTCCAGGTTCCTGGAATCGGTTATCGCGGATGTGATGGAGATGCTGGGACAGCGGGCAAGTTCAATCGGTGTGTCCAGGGTTCTGAGCCGGTCCCGGGCCCTGTCCTCGGATGTCAACGGGGCGCTGGATCCCGATTACCAGGAGGTTCATGAAAAACAGAATGCGGCCCGTATGGGATACGGCGTATGCATCACAAAATTTACCGGGCAGGGCGGCAAGTACAGTGCCAATGACGCGGACGCAGAATACGTGGGATGGCTGCGGCGTCTTTTCAACAGGGAAAAAATCATCTGGCAGACCGGGGAACTCGGCAAGGTTGACGAGGGAGGAGGCGGTACCGTGGCAAAGTTCCTGGCCCCCTATGGAATGGATATCGTCGACTGCGGCCCGGCCCTCCTGTCCATGCACTCGCCCTTTGAAATTGCCCACAAGGGTGATCTCTACATGACCTACAGAGGATTCAGGGCCTTCTACGAAGCAGACGGGTGAGGGACTCACTCCCCACTGGTTTCACCTCTTTTAATTTCGTACTCGGCCGCCCGTGCCAACCCGACCTGATCCAGCAGAGACGCGCGCTCCTTCCTGAAGTTGCTGTCCTCCGGTTCTTTCTCGATAAGGGTAGAAAGAGCAGTCAGCGCGTCATACCAGATCCCGGCCTCCGCATAAATGGATGGCGCCTCTCCTTCATTCGCGCTTTGCAATTCTGTTCTAAGCCCGTCCGGCATGTCAATGAGTTCGATAGCACCGGCGGCGAGGACGTCCTTGGACCGATGCTGAGCGTCAGGAACCAAGGCGACAAACCACCGGTACTGGATGCCCTTTTTGAGTCGAACACCATAGTCTGACAGGCAGATTGTGTTGACACCGGGTTGTTTCGGAGAGCGGATGCGGGCCTCAACAAGGGGGTATACAGCTCTTTTTTCCAGGACGACAAATTCAACAGGACATGAAGTCGACTGAGACAGGAAATAGTACAAAGATGGTTGATCATTTGTCGTAAGGCCAACATGCTCCGGCACCAGAAGGCAAAGGTAGGGGAATTTTTCACTGGGTCCCCGGGTCCCTCCCGCCACCCGTCCTGCCGGTGCTCCTCGCAGGGGCGGTTTATAAACAGGCATATTTGCCGGCTTTGTTAACCCCTTTTCCTTCGACTTGTCCTGAGAATCCCTTTGTTGTTCAACATGGCCGTTTGAACGAACATCGGCCGGTGCTTTTTGTTTCTGCATCTCCATTCCACTCGTACCTGGTGCGCTTTTTTCTCCACCCGCCGCCACACCTGAAACAGGAATCAATAAGGCCAGGCCTACCGCCAAAATCCAACTTGCTTTAATGATTGCTTTCATCTTCCTGCCCCCGAATGTTTTCCGTTGATTCTTCTCCATCTCCGGAAATTACTCGATAAATGGTGATTTTCCGGTATTTCCCTTTTAGATTCTCCTCGCCAATCAGTTGTGTCCTGAAGCGGTCGTCAAGATACTTCACTGTGTCCTCACCGACCAATATTCTGCAGGCGCTCTCTTTGGCAAGTTCCTTATCGTAGCTTTCAAGCCTTGCGGCAATATTCACGGTGTCTCCCACGGTCGTATATTTCAACCGCTGGGAACTGCCTACCGCCCCTGCCACCACCTGCCCGGTGAAAATTCCGATCCGCATACCTCCCACGGGCAATCCCTTCTTTTGCCAGAATGCATTGAGTTGCTCCATTTTGTCCCCCATGGCAAGCGCACAGGCAACAGCATTGGATGCGTCCCTGCCAATCTCCGCCTTTGTCTCCCGAGGCACCGGCACACCGAAGTTTGCCTTTATTCCGTCTCCGGCATAGTCATCGACAACCCCGCCGTATTCCATCACCAGATCGGCCATGGACTCCATGTAGGTATTGAGCCAGTCAATGAGCGGTTGTGGGTCCATGCTTTCAGAGAGCGAGGTAAAATCCTTCAAATCTGAGAACACCACCGTCACCATCATTTTTTTGGGACGAGGCCTGGCTCCTTGCAGGAATTGATCCCTCTGCGCCCATATGGATTTTGCGACTTCAGGAGAGACATGTTTTGAAAATAAGTGCATCAGGATAGTCCGCTGTTTTCTCTCCTGGTTCGAAATATAGGCGGTGACGATCGCAGCGGAGATCAGCCAGGTCATGGCAGGGGAAACCGAGGGCATCCACCAGTGATCCAGGAAAGCGAGATATGTCGCAGTCCAGAGAACGAGAAGTCCTGCGGTTCCTAGCATGGAAAAGAGCCAGGGCGAGCGCACCCGGAATCCCATGACTCCCCCCAAAAGGCTCCAGATCAGAATCCAGAGCAGTTCCTGTTGTTCAGTGGTCGTCTGTATCGGGGTGCTTTCTCCGAAACCAAGGCTGAGGAGCTGGCTTACGATGTGGGCATGCAAAACGATTCCCGGGGCCTGATTCGCCCCCCTGAGGCCCCTGCTGTAAGGCGCATGGAAGAAATCTTTCACGCTCTGAGCGGTCACTCCCACCAGCACTATCCTGTCGTGCATGGCTTCGGAAGGGATCTTTCCTGACAAGAGCGCCCGCAGCGAATACGATGAAAAGGATTCCCCGCTTTGTCTGAAATCAAGCAGGTACTGGTAGCCCTTGGCATCTGCCCTGACATACCCACCGTCATCAGCTTCAAAGGGACGGATAGTCGACTTCCCCAGCAGCAGAAACTGCGGGTTGGACTTATCGGGTTGGGCAGTTATGCCTTCTGTTTGCAAGTAGCGAAGCGCCAACAACAGGTCGAACGAATAGGAAACCGTCTCACCGTTGTCCAGAAACAGGAGACCTCTCCTCACAATGCCGTCGGGATCCACGATGATATCGTTGAAACCGACTTGTGTCGTTCCCTTCAACACCGGGGGTGCAGGGACTCCACCATTGCCGAATTTCATCACCGCTATGATACGGTCATTTCCGGTCAACATGGCGCTGAGCATTTTCGTCCCGGGCGGAACGGGGATGTCGCGAAAAATATCGAGTCCGATTGCTCTAGGCTTGTACCTGCTGAGCATCATCAATATTTTTGAAACCGTGCTGTCCGTTACCGGCCATCTTCCTTGTTGCAGAATATCTTTTTCCGAAATTTCGACAAGAACAATGCGGGGATCCACACCCGGTATTCCGGGTTTCAACCGCATGAATGCGTCATATACTGCAAGTTCCAGAGGTTCAAGTGCTCCCATGCCGCGGATGCCGATTATGAACAGGAAAGAGAGGCCGCTTATAATGAGCATGGCGACAGCTGGCGATCGTCGGAGTTTGAAAAAGAAATCCATCATCAGTGTGAGTGTCTAAAGCCAGTTGTTGATCATCAGGAACGGCGACCAGTACCCCGGATGTTCGTAACGTGGATCGTGGAGCAATTTCAGTTGCGCCCGCCGGAGCGCCGCAGCCCTGGTACACGACGAGATCTTTATCTGCCGGTAGAATTCTCCAATCAGAATGGAAGTTGCCAGGTCGTTCACATGCCACAAGGTGGCCAGGGCACTCCTGGCCCCTGCTTTGATAGCGATACCGGCTATCCCGAGTGCCGCAAGATCATCACCTGCAGCAGTATCACATGCGCTGAGGGTGATCAACTCCAGCGGCTCGTTGCGGAACTGAAGGAGACCCACATACTCATCAAGCCGGTTCAGGGAGAGCCTGCCGTCGAAAGTCAGGAGAAAGGTCTTCCCCACATCCCCCTGGAATTCCCCGTGGGAGGCGATGTGCAAAATATTAAACTCTTTATTTCGCAGTGCTTTCTCCAAATTGGAACTGCGAAAACGCTCATTGAATAAACTTTCGCTTGGAAAGAGCTGTGTTATTACCTCCATCTCCGGCTTCACGTACGGTAAGGGAGGAAACCCTTGCACTGCTTTCGACAAGCCCGCTACGAGAACTCTAAGGTTCTTCCTGTCAAGGGGACGGGGGTCTGTGAGATCGAGTCCCGGTGTGATCGCTACGGCATATTTTTCAATCAAGAACTGTTTCCCATCATGGAGGGCGCCCATCGGCACCGTCCGAAGCGGTCCACCCGGCACGAAGACCAGCGTATTTATGCCGAAAGATGACAAATCGCGCTCGACTGGCCGGATCAGGTAGTCATACAGTCTTTGGGCGTGCGGGAGGAATTCCCAGGTAGTCCTCTTCTCCAGCTTTTTGCGGAACACCTTGATTTCTCTGGTCATGTTCTCCTTTCCCACCTTCACAGAAAACCGCTTCAGTCCCGATGGGAGACTGATAAGCACCTCAGTGCGATCCGGCAGGAGAATGGGATAAATAATCGCTGTTGTCCGGGAAATCGTGTCCAGACGGACAGTCTTGAATCTTGATGCATCCACGCAGTCGTCTTTGAAATAATTCCGCAGTTCATAAACCCGGAGCATTTCTACGATGTCGCGGGACTGCATGAGTAGTTCGTTCTTTTCCCCAGGGCTTTCAATGGTAGCAGCACGTTGAAGCAGGAGGTCCGTTAGTTCAAAACAGACAGATTCCGCCGTTTTTCTAAACGAAGACAAGGGATTTCCATAGCACCTGTCCATTTCTTGACGCATGGTCTGAAGTGTGTAGACGGCACGTCGGTACGCTGCAATGGCATCATCAATTTTCCCCAGTTGTTTGAGCAGTCGACCTGTTTGCCACTGCCAGCGATAGAGAGATTCAGGAGCGCCGACCTGCTGAGCCGCGAATACGGCTCTGCGCGTGAGATTCAACGCGTCTTCAAAGCGATGTTCACCTTCATAGAGCCTTCCCATATAACCCAAGGCATATGAAGTTGCGCGGCGGTCCTTGATCTTTTCCGCAATCTCGGCGGCTTCATCGAACACATCATGCGATAGGACCAGGAGGGCATTCGTTTGTTCAGGCACGTGGAATCGAAGCCGAGAACAGGCGAGGCCGATGCTAATCAGGCAGTATGCCTTGTCATGTGAGTCCTCTGACTGCCGCGCCTCATCCAGGGCCTGATCCAACAATGATTTGCTCTCTTGATAGTGTCCACTCTTCATTGTTGCTGTTGCCCAATTGACAAGCGCGGTTGCCGGCAGCAAGTGATTGTTTTTGCTTTTTGAAAGCGCGAGGCTACGTCTGTATGCATGAACAGCCTCGCCATATTTTTCCTGAGCGGAGTATACATTTCCGAGGTTATTCAGAATGGAAGCGGAGATTTTCGAATCGCCGACTTCAATCGAGATCTCCAACCCCTTTTTCAGGCAGTCCAGGGCCACGGCCTGTTTTCCAAGGATGAGGTACACATTTCCGAGATGGCCCAATACCGAGGCAAAACGGCGTCGATCCCCTGTCTTTTCCGCCAACGCACGGGCTTTCTGCAATGTCTCGATGGATGTTTGAAGCTGCCCCAGAGCCAGGTAGGCTTGTGAGAGGTTGTCGAGCACTTCGCTCTGTTTTTCAGGGATTCCCTCTTTCTCATACAACGATGCCGCCTTTTCCCAATTCGAAGCAACTGGTTCGAGCGCACCGATCCGCCAGGAAGAGGAGCCTCTTCCTTCATACATCTTGGCCGATTGCTCTCCAGGAGCGGATGCAAGCCCCTTTGTTCGGGCGATTGGGCCTTGCTTGAGCGGCGAACAGCCGAGAGAGATCAATACCGGCAGTACGAGAAAGAGGCCAAAGAGCCGGGTCCGGGAGAAAGGGCCAAAACTCCGGCGTCCCGTGTCTTTTAGTTTCCAAAGCGGAGCAACTTCAGTCATCTTTCCATCCCCTTTTTCCGCCCCTATTGAGATTCTGAGCCAGGCCGTTCTGGTGGAGGGATACTAAAATCCGGCGATAACAAGTTGAAAATGAATGCCGTCATCCTGAAGATCATTTTCCGGGTTGTCCACCTCCCTCAAACGATATCCCCAATAGATTTCCATCTGAGGCCTCAAGTGGAAAGGAAATCTCATCAGGGTGGCTGCCCATCGCAGTCCGAAGCCCACACTGGAGATGCTCCTGGGAGATGGTGTCTGAACTTCCCGGTTCCAGGCCTTTCCAAAATCCACAAAGGGTGCGATCTGAAGGTATTCTGCCCAGGGCACGTTGCGAACGAGGGGTATACGCGATTCCAGAGAGGCGATGAGGCCCTGGTCCCTGACCAGTTGGTTCTCGCGGTACCCCCTCACACTGTACCGTCCTCCCACGGCAATTTGTTCAAGCGGCAGCAGGGGATCACTGGAAAGCTGAATATCCGTCCTGAATATGAGTTGAAGATCATAGGGCCGGAGAAGCCTCGTCCATTGGAATTGGCCGAGCCACGACAAGAAACGGCCGTCCGGAAGACCGGATCCGTGAGTCGTGGCGCCGAGGGCATCGACACCAAGACTGAACCGTGAGCGAGCGGCTACAACTTCCCTTTGCGTTCGGTAGGTCCATTCCTGGGAGAAACGCACGGCTGTCACCGTGGATTCACCATCCACTGCACCCGGTGAGAAGGAAAAGGGTTCTCCAAGCAGAGAGGTCCTGTTCCAGAGCCGTTCCCCTGCCAGGGACAGGGCGAACTCCTGATTGAGATCCCGGTAAAGGGGCTGCCGCAGGGAGAGGTGGTAGATATCCGATTTGCTTTCTATATTGAGGGGTTCGAACGGCTCTTCCACAACGGCAAAATCATTCTTTCGGTAACGCATGCTGACTGTTGTGTCATGTGCTGTAATCGGCAGTGCATACCCGATGTCCAGCTGAGGATTGACGCCCTGGGACCGTCCGTAACTCAAACGCAAGGCGTCCCCATGGCCGGTCAGATTTCGATGAGCTACCGATAGCCATCCTCGTTCTGAACCCACGCTTGGCGGTTGGTAATTATCAAAGCCTGCGGTAACCAGCACAGGAGGCCTTTCCTGCACCGTTACTCTGAGCACGCTTTCGCCCGGCCGTATACCGGGCTTCAGTTCTGCCTGCAGGCGCTCCAGCAGTTCATTTTGCTGGAGGAGCTGCAGGCGCTGCTGCAGTTGCGTGATGTTCACGGGCGGTCCGGTACCGAGGGCGAGCCTGTTTTGAAGGTACCCGTCAGTGAACCATCTATTTCCCGCCACCTCAATATTGCTGACTCTGCCTTCAATAACGCGGAGCGTAATAACGCCGTTTACTACTTTTTGATCCGGGATAATTGCCCCGGAATTGACATACCCTCTATTGATGTAATATTTCGTCAGGGTCTGTCGAAGTGCTTCGAGGTCCTCACTGGTCACCTCCCGACCCACATACGGCTTTGTGATCTTGGCCAATTCCTCGGAAGAAAAGACGGTGCTGCCTGTTATGATGATCTTGCGGACGAATACCTTTAGAACCGGGCTTCCCGCTCCTTCTCTCTCCTTGAGAGGTACAAGAGGCAAGACCAACGTCGGTGGCGGCTCTTCGCGCTTTTCTTCCAGGACGGGCAGGTTTGTTTCTCCCGTTCGTCCCGTCGGCTTTATACCCAGGGGTCCCTGCGCAGACGCAGAGGAGGTATCAACCAGCAGCGAGAACGAAAAGGCTGCCAGAAAAACCAATGCAACTTTTCCGATCCTTGTCCAAACAGTACTGCAGGCTGAAATCCTGTTACGTTTCATGCCGCCCCCTTTTATAGTCAAGCGATTGATAAATCTATGTCTATGGCAGCGGTAAAGGGCTGGGGAGGACGCCTCCGGGTTCAAGGGGCAGACTGTCCCGTCCCTCCACAACAA
>CAZONI010000088.1:0-14216 GCA_964581175.1 uncultured Desulfobacteraceae bacterium | reverse complement strand
AGATCCGTCAGGGTGAGATTCAAAGGCTGTTTCACGGTCCCGGTGATGCTCACAATGCCCGGTCGATCCGCATGGGCGTTCGTCGCCGTGAACAGGACCAGGAGGAGGGTGACCAGGATGGATGCCTTTTTCATGTCTTCTTTCATGTTTAACCTCGACAAGTGCATTCACCTAAGTAATCCGGAACGCTTCTCCCGCTCTATGAGGAGGCCCGTCGCTCCGGTGCTTCCCTAAAACGACAGGCGGGCTACACCGAAAAGGGTCCGCCCCGCTCTCGGAAAGCCGTAAGACAGCTGGTAATTCTTGTCCAATATGTTTTTGGCTCCCGCCTCAATGCTCAGGTTTTTCGTCAGGCTGACAATTATCTTTGCGTCCGCGGTCCAGAAGCCGCTCAGGGTTTTCCATTCCCCGGTGTCGGCATCCTCATACCATTGCTTGGAATACCAGAGCACCTTCCCGAAAAGAGATATGCGGTCGGTCAGTTTGAAGAGATCGCTCACGTAGAGTTTGTGCTTCGGAGTCTCTTCGAGATGACCGGTTTTCCGGTTCGGAGATCGGTCGCCGGCATCCAGGTAGGTGTAGCTCAACCCGAGATTGTTGCGCGGCACGAATTCGGTATTCAAATTGACCTCGAAGCCTTGATATCGCGCCTTGCCCACATTCTGGAACTGGTCGTCTCCCGACGGCAACTCTTTGCTGACGATCAGGTGCTTCACATCCGAGTAGTACACGTTGAACTCGGCAAAGGTCTTGAGGGGCAGGTTCTGCCTGACGCCCGCCTCATAGTTGACGGCCTCTTCCTTCTCGAGGTTCGGGTTCGGGACATTTCTGTCAAACAGCCCGGAATAGAGTTCGAGCAGCGTGGGGAATCTCGTCTTTTTCCCCACCGAAGCGTAAAGATTTGTGTCCTTCAGGACAGACCAGGTGATGCCTGCCTGAGGATTAAAGGAGGAATCCTCGTCCCTGAGCGGTCCTCCGTTGGCATATTCCGGTTTCTGGACATCGTAGCTTGCCCCCACGACGGCAGACACGGATTCGGTGAGCTTGATGGCGTCTTCCAGACCGTAAGAATAGAGCCTGCTCTCATAGCGCTCCCAGTCGGCGCCATAGTCATCCTGCTCGCGGTGCACATCCTGCTTGTAATGAAAAGAGAAACCCAGGTCATTCCTCGGGATGTACGCCGCATGGAGAACCACCGAACCCCCGTTGCAGTAATCGTCATAGGTGCTGTGGAAGGCGAACGGCAGGTTCTGCGTGGAATACGTGTCGTTGTCATAGGAGTCCAACACGTTGAAATACTTGTCGTGGAACGCTCGGACCTTGGCCGTGAGTCCATCTGTTATCCTGGAATCTCCGATCACATAATAGGTCGTCTTTTTCCAATCCGTGAATCTCCAGAACCTGGGCCTCATATCATAGACACTCGGGGGAAGCCCCCACTCGCTCTTCACATGATTGACTCCCACCGCGAATTCCTGCCCTTCAGCCGGGGTAAACCCCGCCTTGAAGGCCCCGTTCCATTGTTCGACATCCGAATTGTCCCGCGTCCCCCCGTTTTCGTTCATGGTGGGCGTGAAGTCATCCGACATCCTGAACCCGTCCGAGTTCAGGTATCCTCCGGAGGCCGAGACGTAAAATTTGTCCATCTTGGAGCCGACATTGAGGTTGGTATTCCAGGTGTCTTCCTGGCTGTATTCCACGCTGGCGTTTCCTTCGAAACGCTCGACAGGTTTCCTCGATATTATATTAATGACCCCGCCCATGGTATTCGGGCCGTAAAGGACCGAGCTTACCCCTTTTGTGACGGTTATCTCGGAAATATTGCCCGTGGGCAGTTTCCCTGTATCCACATAGCCGTCGTTTGGAACGTAGATGGGAATGCCGTCAAAAAGGACCGGAACGTATCGCTCATTAAAGCCCCGTATGTTGAAGTTCCTTTCATTCTTCTGCCCCACCGAAAGGAAGACCCCTGGAAGGGTATTCAAAGCATCGGAAACATTGTTGGAGGTCGTCAAATCGATCTGTTCCTGATTCACCACATCCACGGTGGTCACCTCCTCGGCGGCCTCACCGGTCACCACCACCTCGCCAAGGGAGAACACACCTCCCTTGTCGGAGACCGGAGGATCCTTCCCCTCTTGCGCCCATGCGGCCGCAAGAGAGGCAGCAAAACAGAAAACAAACAACACGGCCATACGCTTAACTTTTTTCCTCATTTTCCTCTCCCTCCTTATAAGAATTATGCTTGAGACTGTCCACACTGCGGCGTGGACTACGCCAGGTTATGCCCAGATAAATGACCATGCCCGCAATCATCGCGACGTAGGTCACGAGAAAGGCAGTGAGCACGGGGTTTTTGGTGACGACAAACACCACGCGCGGAGTCCCTTCCTTCCCTGTCCCCTTCATTCCTTTCGGAGGCGTAAACCTCGAAAGGGTGATCTGCACCCCTTGGTGCCGGGCCGGTTTCAAGATGTAGATGCGATCCCTTGATATCTCCGACCCATTCCGGCTCAACACGATGTCGGCGAAGTTCCGCCGGTAATGGAATTCGCCCGAGCGCAAATACCGGGGAGATTGCTTAAGGACCGCAGGATTATCGACAAAGTGCACCTGCTCGACCTTCAATCCATAGCCGCCACGGAAGTTGAAAGACTCCCCTTCACCAAGCAGGACCCTTTCGTAACGATACCCCAGCATGAAGCTGCCGAAGTGTCCCAGGGCGACCAGTCCGAAGACCATATGAATAGCAAACATGAGGAGCTTCGATTTGCTGAATTTCACCCTCATGATCCTGAGGATCTTTTTCCACGAACAAAAGACCAGGTTGACCCCGAGCAAGGCCACCACGAAGCAAAGCCCCGCGAACCAGAACTTGAGCAGGCCGGACCCGCCTTCGGGATCCAGCAGCCAATCCCTGACAAGGCGGCTGTTCATCAGGCCGAACCGGTCCACGTAGGCGGCCGAACCGGCCATCAGGATTCCCCATGTCAACCAGAAGACAAGAGCAACCAGAACAACAGTGGTGAAAGCAAGGGAAGAGAGCTTTTCAGAAAGAACCTTCATGCCAACCCCCGCACCGCCATGAGGATCAGCATGAAAAAACCGCCCATTGAGCCGATGAGGCTCTTTGCATTTTCAGCGTAGCGATTCCTTCCCGGGACATGAAAGGCGAGCATGAAATACAGTACGATGAGTGTAGACTGGAAAAAGGCGGTGTTCCAGCGCCACACATCACCCCACCCGTTCAGGCACCAGATAATTCCTACGAACTCCGAAATCAGAAAACAAATCGCGCCGGAGAGCAGATAGTTCCTTCCCTGATGGAGATGGCGGGATCCGAGATCGCTTTTCACCCCTTCAAGCCGCGACTGGATGAAATGCGAAGAAGAAAAGAGGACCAGTGCGAGCGCTGCATCCCGCATGCCGTGAAAGAGCACGATGCAGGAATAATCGTAGTCATAGCGGGTAACTGATGGACTCCTGGGGACAAACCACAGCAGGCCCAACAGGATTACCGTCTCCAGCCACAGCCAGGTCCCTGCGGTAGGTTTCCCCTTTCCCCAATCTCGTGTAACGAGTCCCATAAGACCGAGGATGAAACTCACCAGGAGAAAAGACTCGAAAACATTGAAAACGGGAAGGCGGCCTGAACGGATCACGATCAGGGCCAATGCCCATCCGTTGGTCATTATTGCCGCAGCAATAAGGAAAGGCAGCAGGCGCACCCTGTAAGGCGACAGCACCAATACCAGGATGTAAAACAAAAGGGTTGCTGTATAGACACGATCCATATGCTTGACGCATAACCTCTCAGGCGCTCCGGTATGTTACCCGGCGCGGTCCCGACTCCCGTACATGTTTTCTCTCCGGGATAACCCGGTCGGAACTCTTCGGAGAGCCTCTTATGTCATTTTTGATAGAACAAAATGCCGAAAAAAAGAAACTTGGCGCCCTCAAGTTCCTTAACGCGATGAGACTATGATTCAGGGTCATTATTTGTCAAGCAAAAAAGTCACTCAGATTTATTACAACCATAACTTACCTGTACCAACGACATCAGCACAACGACAGAAGGGGCACGTGAGACAGAGCAGGACTCACAAGAGACCGAGGCAACGGTTCAAGCTGAAAAAACCGTTGCCGGCCCGCCCCCCATATGGCAGACTCGGTGGCCTCAATGCACCGCCCTCAACACCCGGAACGGTGCATGGGCTCGGAGTCTCTCAGCACCTATTGAGAGGATTTTCATACCTCACATGAAGAGGAGACAGCTGGAGGCTTTCTGAAAAACCGGGCAGGGTCCAAGATGCGGCGAATGACCCGCAGCAGGTCGGCTGCCCGCACGTGATATGGAGGATCTCATGGTTTCGAGAACGTTGAACGGCGACCAGGCCATGGCGTATGGGGCCCTTTTCGCAGGGGTCAAATTCGTTGCCGGCTATCCCGGTTCGCCCAGTTCGGGAACAGTAGAGGAATTGGTTCACCTGGCAAAAGAGCATGACATTTACGTGGAGTGGTCCACCAATGAAAAGGTGGCGGTGGAAATGGCCATCGGGGCATCCATGGCGGGACGCCGCGCCCTCGTCTGCGTCAAGAGTGTGGGCATGAACGCCATGGTGGACCCCCTCATGGTTCTCAACCTGACTCCGGTCAACGGAGGGTTGGTGGTCCTTCTGGGGGACGATCCCGGGGGCTATGGCTCCCAGAACGACCAGGATACCCGGCCCCTCGCTTCCCTGGTCGAAACGCCCATGATGGAACCGGCCGGTCCGGCAGAAGCATGTGCCATGATGCGGGAGGCTTTCCGGGTTTCCGAGCGGCTCCACACGGCCGTGATCATTCGCGAGACCAGAAGCTTCACCCTCCAGCGTGAACCGGTAGCCATGGCGGAAGGGCCCTTCGGAAGGCCCTCCCTGGACCTCGCGAGGGAACCCTGGCGATTCGTGCCTGTTCCCCGGAATGCGGTGGCCAAACACAGGAACCTGCACAAGAGGTTGCAGGCCCTGGCTCGATGGGCCGACAGCTCACCCTATAACCGGATCGTTGGTGCGGGCACCAAGGGAATTGTGGGCGTCGGCTTTGCCTTTCGGAAGCTCCTCGATGTCCTGGGAGACGGAACCGTGGGCGAAATTCGCCTGCTCAAGCTGGGTTCTCTGTATCCCCTGCCCGGGGATCTCATTTCCCGGTTCCTGGCGAACTGCGATGAGATCCTGGTCCTTGAAGAGAATGCCCCCTACGTGGAGACCCGCATCAAGGCCATGGCACACGACCTCGCCTGCACTGCAGCGATTTTCGGCAAACAGAGCGGTCACATCGGTCTCGAGGGAGAACTGTTTCGCCGGCACATCCGGGAGGCCCTGTCCTGTTTTCTCCAGGGGCAGGGTTCGGTCGAAATATCCCGAAAGGAAGACGACGCGGACGAAATGCCGAAACGGGAGAGCAACTGCGGGGGCTGCACCTATGGGGAGATCCTCGACATTCTCGAGGACGCGGCCGGGAGCCTCGATCAGAGACCCGTTCTCGTGGGGGACCCCGGCTGCCTGGTAACGGTCGCGGATCGTCTCGATGCCAAATACGCGATGGGCTCCGCAGTGGGCGTCGCCGACGGGATCGCCAAGGCCGGCGCGACCGAACGCGCCGTAGCGCTTTTCGGCGACTCGTCGTTCTTCCATACCGCTATCCCGGCCATATGCAACGCCGCCTGGAACGGCAGCGATATTCTGATGGTGGTCCTGGACAACGGGTCTACGGCCGCAACGGGATTCCAACCGAATCCCGGCACGGGTGAGGATGCCATGGGACGGAAGGCGGCGGTTCTGAGAATCGAAGAGATCGCCCGGGCATGTGGCGTGAAACGGGTATATACCATCGGTCCGGACGATCCCGATGCCGTCCTCAGGGAACGGTTCAAGGAAGCCCTGAGCCGCCGCGAGCTGACCCTCATCATCGTACGAACGGAATGCGAAAGGCCGGATTCGGCTTTGTGACATGACGACGGCATGAGGCGTGCCGGCACGCGATTACGCCCGAGGGGGTTTTCCCTTTGCTTCGAGGACGATGGCCTCGGCCAGGATCTGGGAGGAATCGTATTTCTTTCCGTTCCATAGGATCCTGTGACCGATGATGGACAGCTCAGTGCAGGCGATCAACAGTGCCTGCGCGTTCCGGTCTGCCAGATGGTCCGAGGCGGCCTGCACGCTCGAGATCACCTTGTCATCGAGATCCCCCGACTTTATCCCGCGGATCGCTGCCAGGAGATCGTCCCTTTTGATGTAGACGTTCGGTCCTCCCAGCGCCCGGGTAAAATTGGGGACGAATTCCAGCGGGGTTTGTCCTTCGGTATACCGTCTTCTCGGAAATCGAGCCAGATTCATGTGATCCTCCTTCAGAATCGCCTGGCAGGACCCCTCTCAAGGAAGGGCGATGATGGCTTCAATCTCTATGTCCGCACTCTTGGGCAGCGCCGCGACCTGGATCGCGGAACGGGCAGGAGGCTTTTCCGTAAAATATTCGGCATACACCCGGTTCATCGCCGCAAAGTCATCCATATTTTTCAAGAAAACGGTCGTCTTCAGTGTCCGGCCGAGATTGCTCCCTGCCGCCTCGGCGATCGCCCGGATATTCCGTATGACCTGGCGGGTCTTCTCCTCGATGCCGCCCTTGACCAATTCGCCTGTCTCGGGATCGATCGGGATCTGGCCGGCCACGAAGATCATGTTCCCGCCGACGATCCCCTGGGAGTACGGCCCGATCGCAGCCGGTGCACTCTTGGTAAACAGAATCTCTTTCTCCATCTCGTTCTCCTCTTTACAATGTCATCACGTTTTATCCGCCAACAAATATCTTGCCCCCTGATGATCCGGGATGATATATTGAAAATTGAGCGGAATCAAGAAAAAAGCAGGAAAAATCGGGCTGATCGACAGGTTGTAAACCGGGAGGTACCGAGTCTCAAAGTGAGGAGACTGCGGCGCTTCGGAGCGCCTGGAAAAGCAACAGGAGGGATGTGTTATGAGAATCATCGTGATCGGTGCAACAGGCACCATAGGACGGCAGGTGACGAAGTTGCTGGAGGCCGGCCATGACATCGTCAAAGTCGCGTTCAGAAGCGGCGATTTCCGGGTCGATTTGTCTTCAAAGGTCTCCATCGAGAAGTTGTTTCAGGATGTGGGCCCATTCGATGCCGTGGTCTGTGCCGCGGGCCTTGCCCGATTCGGCAGTCTGGACGAGCTCGGCGACGACGATTATGCCCTGGGACTGGCCAGCAAGTTGATGGGGCAGATCAATCTGGTCCGCGTGGGCCGGTGGCACATCAACGAAAACGGGTCGTTCACCTTGACGAGCGGTCTGCTCAGCCGGGAACCCATGCCGGGCAGTTCGTCCATCAGCATGGTCAACGCGGGTGTCGAGGCCTTTGTGCGGGCAGCGGCCCTGGAGATGGAGCGAGGCATACGGGTGAATGCGGTCAGTCCCATCTGGGTCAAAGAAACCATGGAAGCGATGGGAATGGACAGCTCCAGCGGGATGCCCGCAGAAAAGGTCGCCAGGGCCTATAAGGAGAGCGTCGAAGGACATCGGAATGGAGAAGTGCTGGATGTAAGGGATTTCGCTTGATTTGTGCATGATCTAAACAGGGAGTAAGGGGAAGAGAGGGAAAAAATGGATTTCAGTTTCTCACAGGAACCATGGAATCTCCTTATTCGGATTCTTGTGGCAGCCGCTTTCGGTGGCGTCCTGGGCGTAGAGCGCGACATCCATGGCAGAGGGGCAGGGTTGCGAACCCATTTACTGGTAAGTGCCGGTGCGGCCTTGTTCATGATTTTGTCGACACATGTTGCGGCGTTCGATGTTCTCATTCCTTCCGGTTTCAGCAAGGTGACAGACCCGGGACGGATAGCAGCTCAAATAATAACCGGCATAGGCTTCCTTGGCGCGGGGGTCATTTTAAAGGAAGGAATAACGATTCGAGGCCTGACAACCGCAGCCTGTTTGTGGATCGCGGCAGCCATCGGCATGGCTGCAGGGGCCGGGCTTTATGTTATTGCAACAACCGTGACAGTCCTTGCTCTGTTTACACTCGTAGTCCTGCGCCAGCTGGAAAGATTCTATCGAAAGGATATTTATAGAGATCTTGAGGTTACAGTCCCCAATGAGGTAGATATCCGGCAAGTCGTTGAGAAGGTGAAAAGTAAAGAAGTAATGCTGATTTTTTTGGGTGTGGAACGGGACTATGAAACGCAAATCACAACAGCCAGAATGTCATTGCGGCTGTTCTGCAGGGGTAATGCCGACAAGCTTTTCCACCCCATAATGGAAAAGCTTGAAGAGAGTCATATACCCTTGAAAGCCATAAGATGGCTGCGGCCTTGATCGCCTCCGTGGCCGGGTGGGTGGCCTATGTGGTACTCTGAGCGGCGCTGTCGACCGGTTTTCGCCGTTGGAACGTGGAAAGACGATGCCCCCGAAGAGATGAGGACATGACCATGATGAAAATCGAACCATTTGCCCTGGAGCGCTACTTTGCACGACACGAGTTTTCGGCCGAATATCTCCTTTCATGCTCCGACTGCGAGGCCCTTTGCCTGGAAGAACTGCTGGAGATGGCTGATACCGAAACCATGCGGTTATGGGAAAACCTGAAATTCACGTACACGGAGACGCTCGGCCATCCGGTCCTTCGCGAGTCAATCGCCGGTATTTACGAGGGCATCGATGCTGATGACATCCTGGTGACGGTTCCAGAGGAGGGTATCTTCCTCACCATGCAGGCGCTTCTCGAGCCGGGAGATCATGTGATCTGCACGTTCCCGGGGTACCAATCGCTCTACGAGCTGGCCCGGTCGATGGGGTGCGACGTGACCATGTGGAAATCTGAGGAGCGTTCCGGCTGGCACTTCAGCGTCGGTCAACTGGAAAACCTGATCCGGGACGACACGAAACTCGTAGTCGTCAACTTTCCCCACAACCCTACCGGTTTCGCGCCCACCCGGGATGAATACGCGGCTCTCACAGATCTTGCCCGTCAGAGGAACGCCTACCTGCTTTCGGATGAAATGTACCGGTTCCTTGAAGTGGAACCCGGATCGACACTGCCTGCCGGCTGTGACCTGTACGACAAAGCCATTTCGCTCTTCGGCCTGTCAAAGACCTTCGGCCTGCCCGGTCTCAGGATCGGTTGGATTGCCACCCGCGACCGTGAAATCATCGAGCGCATGAGCCTTCTCAAGGACTACATCACCATCTGCAACAGCGCACCGAGTGAAATCCTGGGGCTTATCGCCGTTCGCTGCCGTGAAAGGATCATCGCAAGACATCAGGCACGCATCCGCAAGAACATGGATGTGCTGGAGGAGTTTATTGAAAAGCACAGCCATGTTTTCAGCTGGAATCGACCCTTGGCCGGGTCCGTGTGTTTCCCCAGAATGCTGCTTTTCGAAAACACATTCGAGTTCTGTGAAAAATTGATCAGAGAGACGGGAATCATGCTCGCGCCCTCCAGGATGTTCCAATATGGAGATCACCATGTTCGCATCGGGTTCGGCAGGAGAAACCTTCCGGAAGCGATCGAGCGGTTTGCAGATTACCTGGATATGCTCCTGCGATAACGGGCATGCATTGCCCTCGATCTCCCGGTTCATTGCCGGGTTCGCACATAGTGGCCGAACTTGCGGAGGCTCAGGGGAGAAAAACGGTCCAGCACACTGGTCAGTTCCAGGCCTGGAACGAGGACCTTGACGACCGGAATCTCCAGATCATCTCTCGTCAGATCCACGTAAATGGGATGATACCCATTTCTGCTCAATACTTTTTCGAGGAGTTGAAGGTCCCTTGATGCATCCCCTGAAGAAAAATCCGGAAAATCCTCATAGCGCAGGACTCGCGAACTCTCCGGCGGAACCGCCGAGCCGAACCAGTAAGGGTACGGATACGGAATTTCGGTCATGGCGGATACTGCGGCCCGCTTGCCGTCCAGGTTTGCCGCAGACCCTTTCAGTATGACGCCGCCCGGTCCCTGGATAAAGGCCTTATAGCAGGGTATTCCGAATTCCTGGGTCAGGTCGAGGAACTGGATCTGGATGCCTTTTCGTCTCATCCCCTCAATGATATCATTGACCTTGGGATCTTCAGCGGCGAGCAGGAAACGTCGCTCTTCCCTGTATGGCACCACCTTTTCCGCATCCCTTTCCAGCACCTCCAGCAGGCCGCTCAGTCTTGCCTCATCGACGGTGTTGCCCGCGCCAAGGCCCGTGGACGGAAGTCCGTCCGTGAGGCTCATTTCATCAAAATTGGCGAACAGAAAGACCAACTGGGCCGGGACATATGCGGGGCAGTACCCTTCCCCTCCGGACCCGACCCTTTTTCCCGCCACCCAATAAAGCTCCTGGTCCTCGTAGGGGACCTCAAGGAGGAATTCATTGGGATCCACCGCCTCATGCCTTCGTTTCAGTTCGGTATAGGTTCCCTTCACCAGTTTTCGGGCTTCCCGGTATCCCGGAAGGTCTTCTTCGTCAGCCCTGCAAAAAGCCGAGTACCGTTCCGCTATCTCCATCAGGCACGAAATCCGTGCCTGATGAATGTTAAGTCCGCGACCGTAGCTGATCTGTTCTCCCTCCAATCTCCAGTTGTTTTTCCCCTGTTTCAGGGAAACGTCCAGATGCCAGGGTCTTTCCACCGCGTAGGGGCTCACGGTGGCCTCGGTCCTGGATTCCCAGCCTCTGAGGATACCCAGGTGATCGAACTTCCTAGTGATCATCCTGACCATCTCCCTGGCCTTTGCTTTGTCAAAAGGAGGTCCCTCGGAAACGATCCCCGATTCCGAACATTTTTCAAGATCCCTGACAGTGACTCGCCCGGCCCACCACCTTTCCAACGTTTCAGACTCATAGGGAATGGACAATCCGGTCTCATCCGGTGAAGGCAGGGGCTTGTGCCGGGTCATGTTTTCTGAAAACAGCCTGAGCCAGTCATCATGGCATGTATGGCCGCCCGGTTTCGACCAGCGAGGGTAGATCAGAGGACTGGAGGGAGCCGGTTCCCGGAGGATGTTTTCGGTAAAACGCTTTCTGAAGGGCTCGAATTTTTCGTAGAGCGCTGAGGCTTCGCAGACCAGGGCCCGCAGCACTGCTCCTTGCATCCCGGCTTTTTCCACAAGTTCGGTCAGCTCATCCGGCTGGAGTTTTCCAACACGATCCAAGGCGTACTGGCGCATGAACTGGTCACGGGGATGATCCAGGAGAGCTGTGGAAAGATCCGCGAGCGTGGGGTCTCCCTCCGGGACGCAGGAAAACCAGCCCACGCCCTGACCCGTGCCGAGGCGGGTAAGTATGTAGTGTATCGTGGCATCCGCAGGGTTTGCAGCTTCAGGGTTCACGTTTCATGCCGACCTTACTCTCCGTTCATAGGTGCGCCTGACGCGATCCTGGAGATAAACATAGTCGAACTTTCCGCCGCACGCCTCTTCGAACCACTTCTGTCCGAGGTCCCGACAGGATGGACACGCCTTTCTCGGAATGTGAACGGCGAGGATGTGATTTCCCCTGCTGGAGATTGATTCGATGGAAAGCGCTCCCGCGCAATCCAGGCAGCGGCGGATTCTCTCGTCCTGCCTTTCCCTGATGCAGTCGGTATCGTAGTAGATTTCCCGCTTCCTTTGCACTATCTCCCCCGGCTCATAGCAGTTCCTCTGAAATCCTTCCCGCAGGAATAGATCCTTGAGATCCTCTATCTCCTGTTCGATATACCGGGTAACATCGTCGCGCTGGGGCCGGTAGTCCCGATCATAATTGGGTTCTTTCACAGAACCGGTATCCAACCCCGCCATGGCCATGATAATGCCCACATTCACGTAAGGAAGCGCGTTTTCCACGGCGTATCCCCCTTCGAGGACCGCAATATCCGGCCGCAAGCGCGCGTTGAGCAGGGCGTATCCTCGCGCCGAGAAATTCATGTCAGTGATGGGATCATTGAAGTGGTTGTCCTGGCCTGCGGAATTTATCACCAGTTCCGGCTCGAACTTCTCCAGCAGCGGCATGATGAGATCTTCCAGTACAAAGAGGAATCCTTTCTCACCCGTCTGGGGAGGAAGCGGGATATTTACGGTGGTCCCTTCCGCGTTGGGCCCTCCCAGCTCATCGGAGAAGCCGGACCCGGGATAGAGGGTGCGCCCGTCCTGATGCACGGAGATGTACAGGGTGTCCGGGTCGTGCCAGAAAACGTCCTGGGACCCGTCGCCGTGGTGGCAATCGGTGTCAACGACGGCGATTCTATCGATCCCATACGTGTCTCGAATATACTCGGTCATGACCGCTTCATTATTGATATTGCAGAATCCCCGGTTTCCGTGGACCACCCGCATCGCGTGATGACCCGGCGGCCGGACCAGGGCGAAAGCGCTCTCCACCTCTCCCTTGAGAACCGCATCGGCCGCAACAAGACACCCCCCTGCGGAAATCAGGTGGCTTTCAGTCGTCACCGAAGCTTCGTCGGGAACGCAGAAATGAATCCGTTGAATATCCCCTGCGCCGGCAGGTCTCACGCGGTACTCATGGATTCCCTCCACGTCCAGGAGCCCTTCTTCCATGACCTGGTCCTGGGTGTAGAGGAGCCGCTCCTCCCGCTCAGGGTGGGTGGGACTGATGGCCCAGTCATAGGCCGGAAAGAACACCAGACCTGTGCGTCTCGGTGCCTCTATCATGATCCGTGCTCCTTTTTCCATTCAGGGATAATTCCCGGTGTAATACACAGCTTTATGCGAATATTCTGCCCGGTGCGCGAATACCCGCGGATCATGTTGAAAACCTGCTCTTCAATTACAGATATCTCCAGGGACTTCGGATCCGCGCCGGCTTCCAGGGCCCGATTTCCGAGCACCCCCCGGGCAAAGGACATGGCCTCGCGGCACTGGTACCGGAACGGGATCTTCTGATCGATACCAGCCTCGGGGATAACCAGGGACCCCCTTTCCGTATCTACCTGAAGGGTAACCTCTGCGGTGACTCTCGCCACGGCCGCGCCAATGGCGTTGGCCACCCCAAAGTGTTCCGGAATACGGTGGGGCAATCCGAGGGCATTTCCGATAAAGGGCGCCACCTGCGGCGCCGGTCCCCCTATAACCACCACTGAAGAGGGAACGATCTTCTCTGGGTGGAGCACTTCATAAATGGTATACACGGGCCTGGAATTGATCCCGCGGAGAAAGGCGGCTGCAGCATCTGCGATGGCGTGTGCCATGGTTTCAAGGATACGCCTGGCCGTCGCCTCCAGGTCCATCCCGAGGGTCTCTCCGACTTCTTTCATGGCGTTCCGGGCCGCCGTTCGATCGCCTGTCTTCAGGAGGTCTAAGGCAATCATGGCATCGGTGGGTGTCGGTACCGGGCCCCCGAACGCCATCGGCGGACCCTGCCTGAGGGGGCCGACACAGAATGCTCCCCCTTTGCCCGTGGTCACCTCGCTATCCCCGCCTATGCCGATGGAATGGGTGAGCAGAGATCGGATCAGGGTTTGATAGGGACCGATCCTGATGCCGTGCGGTTCCAGGAGAGGAGTTCCTTCCAGTACGACACTCATATCTGTGGTGGTGCCGCCCACGTCCAGCACCAGGGTCGTGCCTGGACACCCGTCGAGCGCCAGGGCGCCCATGACGCTCGCTGCCGGACCCGACTGCGCCGTGGCGGCGGGCAAATGCAAGTTGGAAGTCAGATCGATGGTTCCGCCGTCAGGTTTCAGGAGGTAGCGGGGCGCCCTGAGCGACTGTTCGTCCAGGATGCCCATGAGGGCACCCAGAAATTCTTCGTGCACCCGGTGGAGGGCGGAATTCAGGTACGTAGTGGCAATCCTCCTGGGGAAATTGAGGATCCCGGAGACCTGGTGCCCGAGCGCAAGAGAGGAAAACCTGTCCCCTATCCAACCGGCTATCTGGTGTTCGTGAGCAGGATTCCTGACTGAGAATTTCCCCACAATTCCCACCGCCCGGATCCCTTTTTCCCGGATGGCCTCAGCGGCTCCCTCAACAGCCGACCTGTCCACAGGCATTGCCTCAAACCCCTGATGGTCCAGGCAGCCGCCGACCACGTGGAAGGAAGGCCCTACTGAAAACCACTCCGGGTTCATGCCCGGGCCGGCCGACACGATCATTCCGGCCTCATCCAGCCGATCCTGCACTATGGCATTGGTGGCCATGGTGGTGGAAAAGACCGTCCTCCGGATCTTCCCCG
>CAZONI010000087.1:0-14495 GCA_964581175.1 uncultured Desulfobacteraceae bacterium | reverse complement strand
AGCCCCAGCAGCATGAAAACAAGAATTCCCCATTTTAATAGGAACCGCCGCAAGATATTCGATCCTTCCTAACCCGAATATACCGAAAAGAGCCAAATATCAAAGCTCAAATGTCAAATGAAATCCAAATGCCTCAATAACCAAACATATCCCACTCGCCGGTCTCCTCTTGCAAAGGCCAACGGCGGAACCAATAACAGTCCATTTTTTGCACGATTTGGTCATTTGATATTTGACATTGCTTTGACATTTGGATTTTGGAATTCGACATTACGGAAGATCCCATAAAAAGCATTTCTGTTCTCTTTTGAGCTCGAATCTCCACAGAAGATGCTAAAAAGAGTGCATGTCGAGAGAACGGGATCGGAGGCGCCTGAAAAACGGCAGGGCCCCTTTCACCGCCGGCATACTTTCACGTGCTGCTTTTTCCCCTTCAGAGATCAGGTCCTCTGCCAGAAGAAAATCGGTCCAATGCAAATTGCCCACCTTCGGACGAATGATCACGTCCGCCTGTTTCAAATTCTCCTGCTCCAGGTGAAAGCTCGTGATATCCGCCGCCCGCACATAGACATCCATGGCGCTTTTCACTTCATCACGGGCATGGATTTCGCTCCCAACGGTTACCGCAACGACAAATTCAGCTCCCCGCTTTCTGGCTATGAGTGTGGGGACAAAGCTCACGATGCCCCCATCGGAAAGCAAACGATCATCCTCCCTGACAGGCGGCACCGCGCCCGGAACAGCGCAGCTGGCCATGACCGCCTTTCGCAGAGATCCCTCAGACAAGACAACCGGATACCCGCTTATCAGGTCTGTTGCCACGGCCACAAAAGGGATTTTGAGATCCTCGACCTTGATATCCGGGAGAAAAAAGTCAATCATGGCCTGGAAATCATCTGCGTGAAGCACTCCGGGCCGGAACATGGCCTGGGCCAGAATGATCCTGTTCTTGAAAAAGGCCTGAATTTTCTGCGTGAGGGTAAAGCTCTTGCTATCCTGAACCTCTTTAATGGATTTGAGAGCCGAGTCCTGGAACGTGGGGCTCTCCAGGAACTTACGCACCATCGCATCCATTTCATGTGAAGTTATCCCCGAGGCAAATGCTGCTCCAACCAGGGCGCCGATGCTGCTTCCCGCAATCAGATCAACAGGAATCGATTCATCCTCAAAGGCCCTGAAAACTCCGATATGCGCGAGACCCCTGGCGCCCCCGGCTCCCAGAGCGAGCCCGATCCGTTTTCTCCTCCAAATCATTTCAAAACACATCCTCTCAGGACCGCCGGTTCCGGTTTCGAGGAGATTTTTCCCTCGCTGGCAAGCCCATAGTGTTCCTCATATCTTGAATCTACCTGTGCTGTATCTGCTCAGGTTGTCTAGGCCGAAGGCTGTTAGGGACCAGCCAGCCTACGACCCAAATGCCTCCAGTCTATCTCCCTGACTAGTTACCATTTCTTTTGCCTAATTTTCAAGAAAATACCTAACCCTGATAAATCGGGAAGAAACAAATGCCGAGTCTCAAATGTCAACTGAAATACAAATGTCTCAATGATACGACGTGCGTTCCCCGCCAGTCTCCTGCAGTAAGGGGCAACGACGGGACTTGCAACAGGTCATCTCTTGCCGGGCTTGGTCATTTGATATTTGACATTCATTTGGCATTTGGATTTTGAAATTTGACATTGAATACGATCCCACAGAGGACTTTCTGCCGACTTTTGACCTTTTTCCTTTCACCTTTAACCTTCAGCCTTGAACTACACAATGCGCCTTGACATCTCGGAAGAAAGAGCATATAGACCAGCCTGTAATTGCAGTATTCCTGGCTGTTTGATATGTTTTCTATTCTATTCCGTTCATGGGAAAATTACTAAATGAAATTACACGAATTCCAATCCAAGAAAATATTCAAAGAGATGGGAATTCCCGTTCCCGCAGGGCAATTGGTTCTGTCCACCGATGAGGTTGAGAAGGCACTCAACACAATATCCGGGCCGCCATGGGTCGTCAAAGCGCAAGTGCATGCCGGTGGGCGGGGCAAAGGCGGAGGCGTGAGAATAGTCCGGGACCTTGAAGAGGCGGTTTCGGCGGTAGAGGCGTTGCTCAAGGCACCGCTGGTGACGCCCCAGACTACCGCAGAAGGCGTTCCTGTTCGCCGGGTTCTCATAGAAGAGGGCATGAACATAGAAAGGGAATTTTACCTGGGGATGACGGTGGACCGGTCGGCAGCCATGCCTACGGTGATTTTCAGCCAGGCAGGCGGAATGGAGATAGAGGAAGTAGCCGCCCGCACCCCGCAACTTATTCAGAAGGAATACGTAAATCCCGCGACAGGCTGGATGCCCTACCAGGCCCGAAACCTCCTCTTCTCCCTGGATTCCGTACCATCGCCGGAAATTATGCGCGGGTTGACCAGTGTTATGAGGAAGATGTACGGGCTCTTTTTGAAACTGGATTGTTCGCTGGTGGAAATAAATCCCCTTGTTATCACAAAGGAAGGGAAGGTCTCTGCACTGGATGCGAAGATCACCATTGATGACAATGCCCTTTTTCGTCAAAAGGAACTCGCGTCCCTCGATGACCCCGAGGAAAAAGATCCGCTTGAACGTATGGCCGGGGAATACAACCTGAATTACATCCGGCTCGACGGAAATATCGGCGCCATGGTGAATGGGGCCGGCCTTGCCATGGCAACCATGGACGTCATCAAGCTGGCAGGCGCGGAACCCGCTAATTTCCTGGACGTGGGTGGCGGAGCTACTGAAGAGATGATCACGAAAGGCTTTGAGATCATCCTCCACGACCGTCGAGTCAAGGCCATATTGATCAATATCTTCGGCGGCATTCTTCGTTGTGACGTCCTGGCCAGGGGAGTGATTGAAGCGGCAAGGAAAAACGAAGTCACGGTTCCCCTGATTGTCCGGCTGGAGGGAACGAACGTCGAGAGCGGCAGGAAGATCCTCAACGAATCAGACCTGGAGTTTCTGGTGGCCGGCGACCTTTCCGAGGCTGCCGAACTCGTCGCGAAACAAGTATAAGGCCAATGTCAAATGAATGTCAAAGCTCAAAACCCAAACGGGATCTTTCTTCCGACTGTTGGTTTTGACATTTGATCATTTGGATTTGATTTGGCATTGGGATTTTGTCATTTGACATTATGAAGGAGACACACCGAAATCCGAGGTCAAAACCTTTCTTGGCGGTCCTCACCGGACCGGTTGCCCAAAAAATGTGGCTTTCCAAAATGGAAAATATCCGGAGTTTCAAATGAGTATATGGGTAGATGAACGGAGCCGGGTTGTGGTCCAGGGGATCACCGGCAAAGAAGGAAGCTTCCATACAAGGCAAATGCTTGACTACGGCACAAGGATTGTTGCCGGAGTGACTCCCGGAAAGGGAGGCACAGTCTTCGAAGGAATCCCTGTATTCAATACCGTCCGTGAGGCCGTGGAAAAAGAAGAGGCCAATGTCTCATGTATCTTTGTCCCCCCTCCCTTTGCAGGAGACACTATTGTCGAAGCCGCCGCAGCGGGGATCAGCGTCGTTGTCTGTATCACAGAAGGAATTCCTGTTCTGGATATGCTCAAGGCAGCGTCTTTTCTGAAAGACAGGGATGCTATATTGATCGGTCCCAATTGCCCCGGAATCATCTCCCCCGGAAAAACCAAGGTCGGCATCATGCCCGGTTCAATCCATCGTCCCGGCAGTGTGGGGGTTATCTCCAGGAGCGGGACTCTCACGTATGAGGTGGTCCATCAGGTGACACTGGCGGATCTCGGCCAGTCCACGTGCATCGGCATCGGGGGAGACCCCATTATCGGGACCAGCTTCATCGATCACCTGGAAAAATTTGAAAAGGACCCGGACACGGAGGCTGTGGTTCTCATCGGTGAGATAGGTGGAAGCGCAGAGGAAGAAGCCGCGACGTTCATCAGAAAATCATTTTCAAAGCCCGTCATCGCATTTGTCGCGGGTCAGACCGCGCCCCCGGGTCGCCGTATGGGTCATGCCGGGGCCATTATTTCAGGCGGGAAGGGAAAGGCCGAAGACAAGATCAGGGCACTCAGGGATGCCGATATCAGGATGGTCATGGATCTTGGACGTCTCGGAGAAGAGGTACGGGAGGTCTTGGCGGGATAAAACGAATTTAACGCCAGATTGCTTGACTCGGGGTCTTGGCGGTGATAGATTTATCTGATTATGGCGGATGGGCTCTGCAGAAAAACCATCCGGACCTTTGGAGGTACAATCATGTTTGGAATTGGAATGCCGGAACTGATCATTATCCTGATCATTATCCTGATCATTTTTGGGGCCGGAAAATTGCCCGAGATCGGCAGCGGCATAGGGAAAGGCATAAAGAACTTCAAGAAAGCGACGCACGAAGCCCAACAGGAACTCAATGAACCAAAAGAAGACAACGAGACTGAGAATCATGAGGATAAGGCCTAAAACGGGATATCATCCTCCGGCACAGTAATAGGCTCTTCCACCGGGTACCTTTCATCCGGACTGCCCGTTCTCCCCTCTTTTCCGGCAGGACCGAGCATCTGCATGGTTTGAGCAAGTATTTCCGTGGTGAAGCGTTTGTTTCCGTCCCGATCCTCCCAAGAGCGCGTTTGAAGTTTCCCTTCTATGTATACCTGCTTCCCCTTGTGCAGATACTCGCCGCAGATCTCGCCCAGGCGGCCCCAGGCAACAATACGGTGCCATTCGGTTCGCTCTTCCTTGCCCCCTTCCTTGTTCGTCCACTGTTCAGTGGTGGCAATCCGGAAATTGGCAACCGCCTTGCCGCTCGGCGTATAGCGCACCTCAGGATCAGATCCCAGGTTCCCGATCAGTATCACCTTGTTAATGCCGGTCATGTCAGATTTCCTCCCTATCCCGTCTGCTATTCATCTTCCGGTTCGAATCGATGAGAAACGGTATCACAGTGAAATAGACAAAATCAAGGTTATTTGTGATTAGAGCCGACTTAGTGCTTGGATTCGCAATTACACCAGCATATTGAGACGTTGTGAGCAGGGGAACGGGATATTCCCTTCGCTACGCTCACTTCGCCATCCATGGCTCCGCTCACTGCGGATGTCGTCCCTTTCGCTGTCCTGCTCCAGGGCCGACATGCGCCGCTCCGGGAACATCCCGTTTCCCTGCCTTCCCTGAAGGCCGCATTTTTGGCAGCGTGAAAATACGTTAGCGTATTTGCGAATCGATGGATTTAGGCTGAATGTTGACCGGCAGGAGTTGCGGTTATTCGCCTCAACCTTCCAGGCGGTATGCACACGGGAATGAACCACCGAACCATTTCCTTATTGACGAAAGAGTTCTAAAACGCTAATCTCCTGTTAATTCAATATAATTATCACCATAGATTTGTTTTCATCCTACTGAATGGAACCGGGCAGAGCCCGTTCCTCTACCGGGATGGGAAAGGACTAACCTCTTCGCAGGGGCTTTGACAATGGTAAAAGTAATCCCCCTTGGCGGGGTCGGAGAAATCGGTCTCAACATGATGGCCATTGAACACGGGGACGACATCCTGGTGGTGGACGCCGGATTGATGTTCCCCGATGAATACATGCCCGGCGTCGATCTGGTCATCCCTGATTTCCAATATCTCAGGGAGAACAGGGAACGGGTGAAATGGATCATCCTGACCCACGGTCATGAGGACCACATCGGCGCTATGCCCTTTTTCCTCAGGGAGTTCTCCATTCCCGTCTACGGTTCCAGATTTACCCTGGAACTGCTGAAAGAAAAGCTGAGAGAGCATCAGCTCCTTGATCAGGTCGACCTGCACAGGGTGGATGCCGGAGAAAAGCGCTCATTCGGCCCTTTTGAGATTGAATTCATGCACGTGAATCACAGTATTATAGAAGGGTTGGCCCTTGCCATCCGTACTCCTGAAGGCATCCTCATCCACTCCGGCGACTTCAAGATCGACTCTACACCCGTTGACGGCCTCCTCACCGACCTTCCCCGTTTTGCCCACTATGGAGAAGAAGGCGTGCTGGCGTTCTTTTCGGATTCCACGAATGCGGAAAAGGATGGGTTCACTTTGAGTGAAAGCCAGGTCCGGAAGACCCTCGCGGATATTATTGAGGGATGTAACGGACGGGTCATCGTGGCCATGTTCGCATCTAATATATCCAGGATCCAGCAGATCATCAACCTGGCTGTCGAGTTCGGCAGAAAGGTGGTTTTCAACGGGAAGAGCATGATTGTCAATGTCAATATTGCCCGGAGAGAAGACATTATTCACCTCCCCCAGGACGTGGAAATTGGCGAACGCCAGATCGGGCAGTACCAGGACAACCAGATCGCAATTATTACCACGGGCAGCCAGGGAGAACCCATGTCCGCCCTCACCCGGATGGCCCAGGGACGCCACAAGAACATCAAAATCAAACCCGGGGACACCATTATCCTCTCATCCAAGTTCATCCCGGGAAATGAAAAGGCCATCGCGACCATCATCAACAGCCTGTACCGCATGGGCGCAGAGGTGGTGTATGAGAAAGTATCGGCCATACACACCTCAGGACACGCCAACAGGGAAGAATTGAAACTCATGCTCAGTCTTGTAAAGCCGAAATTCTTCATTCCCATCCACGGAGAATGCCGTCATCTCATGCGGCACCTCCAACTGGCAAAGGAGATGGGAATACCTTCCGACCGCGCACTTCTCGCAGAGAACGGCGTTGAAATCTGTTTTGAAGACGGGGAAGGCCTCCTTGGGGAACGAGTTCAGAGCGGCAGGGTGTTCGTGGACGGGAAAGGGGTCGGCGATGTTGGAGAGTTGGTCCTTCGCGACCGGCGCAGGCTCAGCGAACACGGGATGGTCATCGTGCTCCTGACCGTGGACGAGAAAACGGGAAACAGCATCTACGGACCCGATATCATTTCCCGCGGATTCGTATTCGAAGATCAGAGCCGCTCTATCCTGGATGAAGCCAAGGGCATGGTGCTTGAAGTAATGGAAGAGCTTGTTCAGGCAGCACCCATAGACTGGCCGGAGGTGGAGTCGGAAATAGAAAGACGCTTGAAGAAGTTCTTCTACAATGTTATTGAACGGAGACCGCTGATCCTCCCCCTGATTGTTACGGTATAAGGCTTACGGCGCAGGGCGCAAGGGAAATGTTTGGAAAGTGTCGAGGAAAATAGTGGCAAAACAAGAAGCCCAAAAGAATTCTGCCAGGGATTTGCACCCGCTCCATAGAGAGATACGAGGCCTCATCTTTCTTCTTATCGCAACCCTGATGGCCGGCAGCCTTCTTTCCTATCATCCGGCAGACAAGCTCTTGTGGAATGTCACCGGACCGCTCGGAAAGTCCCATAATCTATTCGGCGTCGTCGGTGCTCATATCGCAGGCGGGTTCCTGCTCCTCATCGGCTTTTCCTCCTTCTGGCTCGCAATCATAAGCGTCGTGCTTGCTCTCCTCTCCTTCAGAGGCCATCCTCTCTCCTCTCCCGCGATAAATATCATCGCAGCTTTCGTTCTCGTGCTGACCTTTTGCGGTATCCTGAATATTGAATTCCCCGATCCCGTTCGGTTCAGGGAAGGGCATGTTATTGCCGGGGGCCTGGTTGGATTGTACCTCGCAGTATTTTCGGTTGACCTCCTGAATCATTTCGGTGCCCTGATTTGCCTCGCGGCGCTTTTTGTGGTCTCTCTGATGTTCTGTACGAGGCTCTCACTGGGGTGGTTCTTCTCCACCCTGTTTGGGTGGGTAACGATGTTCGCCAGAAAATGTGAGACGCTTGTTCAGAAGAGACGCGAGCGGAAGAGGAGGGCCAGGAAAACCATTATAGCCAGGAGTACAGTGAGAACGGCGCCGAAGGTCACCATTTCGGAGCCGGTTCCCGAAACCAGGAAGAAACCGGAACAGAAGGCCTTCACCTTCATGAGTCTTGATGGTCACTTCGAACTTCCTTCCCTCGACCTCCTCGATGATCCTCCGGTAACCGGGAGCAAAAAGATCCAGAGAGAGAGTTTGGAGATGAATGCCCGCCGGCTGGAGAAGAAACTTGCAGATTTCGGAGTCCAGGGAGAGGTTGTGGAAATCCTGCCCGGGCCCGTCATCACCATGTACGAATTCAAACCGGCTCCCGGGATAAAGATAAGCAAGGTCGCCTCGCTGGCCGATGACCTCGCCCTCACTCTCAGGGCTTCCAGTATTCGCATCGTCGCCCCCATTCCCGGAAAGGCCGCAATCGGCATAGAAATCCCGAACAACCAGCGGGAAATGGTTTACCTGAAACAGATCCTCTCGAGTTCCGCCTACCAGGAATCCGGAATCAAGCTTCCCATCGCCCTGGGCAAGGATATTACAGGGACGCCGGTGATCACCGATCTGAGCAAGATGCCGCATCTTCTGGTAGCCGGCGCCACGGGCACGGGAAAAAGTGTTTCCATCAACACCATGATCAACAGCTTGCTGTTCAAGGTCTCCCCTGAAATGGTGCGTTTCCTGATGATTGATCCCAAGCGGATCGAACTTTCCATCTATCATGATATTCCCCACCTGCTCCATCCGGTCGTTATTCATCCAAAAGAAGCCACGAAGGCACTCCGGTGGGCCGTACAGGAAATGGAGAGACGCTACATGCTCCTTTCCGACCTGGGTGTAAGAAACATCGAGGCCTATAACCGTAAAATAAAGAAAGGCCCATCCCCTTCTCCTCCGGATGACCGCGATCCAGGCAAAAAAACATTGCCTTACATCATCCTCGTAATCGACGAACTTGCCGACCTCATGATGGTGTCTTCGAGAGATGTGGAAGAGGCCATAACCCGGCTCGCACAGATGGCACGGGCCGCAGGTATCCATCTCATCATTGCAACGCAACGGCCTTCGGTTGATGTGCTGACCGGCATCATCAAGGCGAATTTCCCCACACGAATTTCCTTCCAGGTATCTTCAAAGGTGGATTCAAGGACTATCCTGGACGCCATCGGCGCGGAACACCTGCTTGGGGACGGAGATATGCTCTTCATGCCCCCGGGCGTAGGCCGCGTCGTCCGGATCCACGGCGCCTTTGTCTCCGAAGATGAGATCAAAGGAGTGACCGACTTCCTGAGAAAGCAGAAAAAACCCGATTATGATGAGAGCATCCTGTCCGTTTCCGAGGAGAACGGAACTGACGAAACCGAGTTGGAAAGAGACGAAAAATATGAACAGGCCGTGGAAGTTGTCATGCAGACCGGCCAGGCGTCCATCTCCATGATACAGCGGAGACTCCGCGTGGGATACAACCGGGCGGCACGAATGATTGAACTCATGGAAATAGAAGGAATTGTCGGCCCTTCCGACGGGGTGCGCCCGAGAGAAGTCTATGGAAGGAAAGGGAACTGAAATGCGAAGGCCAATTTTCCTCGTCTTCCTGCTCTTTGTTGTTTCGTGGCCGGTTTCCGGCCTGGCGGGCGAAGATGTGGGCCCCTTGATGCGGAAGATACAGGAGAAATATGCAGGCCTGGAGGCTGCTACCGCATCCTATACTCGTGATGTCATCACTCGCTCCATGTCAATGATGGGCATGCAGACGAGCGGGGACCTGGCAACGGGCAGGCTCTTTTTTCAGCTTCCTCATTTTATCCGCATGGAACAGGAAACACCGACCCATGAAATCCTGGTCTCTGACGGAGCCGTTCTCCTGTGGTATCTCCCCGAAAAGAAAACCTTGTATAAGTACCCGGCCGAGAAATTCGGCAAAGAACTGACTGTCCTCAGAGACCTTTTCCAAGGCCTGAACAAGGTGGAAAGACGATTTCATGTTGATCTTCTGGAAAAAACGAAAGACGGTGCTTTTCGATTGAAACTCACCCCCGATCCTCCCTGGGAGCAGGTGGACTATCTAATCGTCTCCCTTTCCTCCACCCTGGAGATCCAGGGGCTCGATATCCACAATCCCTTTGGCGGCGTCACCCGTTTTACCATAAAGGGGCTGAAGGCCGCAGGTCCGTTTAAAAAGGATTTCTTCAAGCTGCAGGTACCGGAAGACACCAAAGTCATCCAAGAGCAATAATTCTCAATTTTCAGCAGATATCCTGAGATCAATGGCCTTGGGTGGAAATTGCTAAATCATGTAAAGTTCAAATGACCAAATCCAAATGTCAAATGAATGACAAATGCCAAATTTCAAAATCTGGTTCCCATTCACAGATAACGGTTGCGACATAGGCGTGCCACTTCACCCCTCAACTTGAAAGTCCAGGTAGCGTTTGCCATTGAGGCATTTGAGCTTTGACATTGATTTGTCATTGGGGCTTTGACATTTGACATTAAACCACGTACACGTCCGGAAGCAGTTGCTTTTTTCTTGAGACCAGCGCACTCATCTCCGGGGCTTGCTATCTTTTAAGCGCCTGATCGAGATCGTCAATGAGGTCCTCGGTGGCTTCAAGCCCCACCGAAAACCTGATCAAACCGTCCGATATTCCAAGCGCTTCCCGTTCCTGGGGAGAGAGTCCCGAATGAGACGTGGTCGCGGGCCTGGTAATGAGACTCTCCACCCCCCCGAGACTGGGTGCGACAAAAGGAATCTGCAGGTTTCCCAGAAACCGTTCCGCGGTCTCAACGCCCCCTGCCAGCTCAAAGCTCAGCATGCCGCTGAACCCGTCGAACAGTTCACCCGCCCGCTTGTGTGTCGGGTGGCTCTCAAGGCCAGGATAGTTCACCTTCCGGACCTTCGGATGATCCTCCAGAAACCGGGCAATTTTGAGGGCACTTTCATTCTGGTATCTCATCCTCACCGCCAGTGTTTTAAGTCCCCGATTGAGCAGGAAACACGCATGCGGGTCGAGTGAACCTCCCAGGTGGTTCAATGTGAGGGTAATTTTTTCAACCAGTTCACCGCGCCCGATAACAGCCCCTGCCACAATATCCGAATGGCCGTTCAGGTACTTTGTGCAGCTGTGCAGGGAAAGGTCGTAGCCCCACTCGGTCGGCCTGAAATTGACCGGGCTCGCGAAGGTATTGTCAATGATGGAAATGAGTCCATGGGCCCTTGAAAACTCCGCAATACCTTTAAGATCCGCAACTTCAAGCAGGGGATTGGTCATGGTCTCCACATAGATTATCCTGGTTTCGGGCCGCAAAAGGCTCTCCCAGGAATCAGAGTTGTCACCATCGAAGAAATCGAAGAAAATCCCCAGACCTGCCAGGTCCTTCGTGATAAGTCCGTGGGTCCCTCCATACAAACACCCCTGTGCCAGAATATGGTCGCCGGGAGAGAGAAATGCCAGCAGGCTGGCGGAAATGGCGGCCATACCGCTGGCCGTTACCAGAGCGGCTTCGGCGTTCTCCAGCGCAGCCAGTTTTCGGTGCAGGAGTACATGATTAGGCGTGTTGTTGAGACGGATGTATTTCAGATCGTGATAACTGCCTGCCCCGGTATACAAAAAGGTTGACGACTGGAATACCGGCATGCTGACCGCGCCCTCGATGGGCGTTGCGGGATCGCCCGCATGAATCAGCTTGGTTTCCATGTGAGGTTCTCTCTTCGTCACAATATTCTCGCCTTTCCTCAGTAAGGAGATAAAAATGAATCACCCCTGCTCGCCGTTGAGGGGAGCGGGGGTGATTAGGGATATTGAAAATGGTGTTATTTATACGGGACCAGCTTGCCCTTCTCGTAGACCATTCGCCTGTAGTAGTCGGTTACCTGCATGCCGTCTTTGTCAAAGCTCTTGTCCCCCGTAACGCCGTTGTAGACTTCACCGGCGGTGTAAATGGCCTTCATTACCTTGCGGGCGTTGGTGCTTCCTGCCATATTAAGGGCGAGGGCGGCTATCCACGTGGCATCATACCCGTACGCTCCGAACGCAGTCTGTTTGGCGTCAGCGCCGAACTTTTTCTGATAGGCCGCCTGATATGCCTCATAGCGGATTCCCGCGGCCGGGCCGATCACCAGCCCCCTGATTCCTTCTGCCGTTTCCGGAATGACCTCATTGCTCCACATGGTCATGTAGTCCGCATACCACCCCACCGATGGTTTAAGCCCCATCTCATAGGCCTGTTTGAGGATGAGCTTGCTCTCGGTGCCGTAGGCGGTAAAGAACACGACCTGGGGTTTCTTGGAAAAAACGCGCTCGACTTCCGCCCGGTAATCCGTCTTGTTCTCATCGTATCTCACGGCATCCAGCCACTGTTTTCCTGCCTTTTCAATGGTCTTTTGGGTCCAGATCTCTATCCCGATTCCAAACGGGTTGTTGACCGTAATGGAGGCAAAAGAATTGGCCCCGCTCTCAAGCGCGAATTGCGCCAGATTGGTGCCCATGACATCGTCCAGACCTATGACATTGAAGAAGTAGGGGCCGATATCTTTGAGTTTTGGGGATGTGGAGGCTACGGACATCTGGATCACCTTTTGCGAGTTGGTCCATTGGCCTGTAGGAAGACTCACTCCGCTTGAATAGGCCCCGATAATGAGATGCACCTTGTTGATGTCAACGAGCTTGTGAACGGCTGCCATTCCGCCTCTTGCATTCGATTCGGTATCCTCAAACAAGATCTTTAAGGGATGGCCGTTCACACCCCCGGCTGCATTGATCTGATCCAGCGCCAGTTGTTCCCCTCTTTGCATATCGGACCCTTGAATGGCACTGCTCCCGGTAAGAGGATCTATTGCACCGATGACCACCGCTTCGGCCGCTTTGCATACGGCAGGCGTCGCGGCGAGCGACATTGCTACCAGAAAAACTGCACCCATAATGACTACAATGACTTTTTTCATTTCTTGTCTCCTTTCACCCTGAACTCCAATTCACAATGCCGGTCATTTTCCGCTCGCTTTCCTTTCAGGCAGGAAATCTGCCCAGGATTGTCGAGAAGTTACCCTGCTCCAAACTGCCGCAACTTCACCTCCTTCCATGTTCTTTCTAGCCTCCGAGATAGGCCTCCTTGATCTTTTGATTGGTCAGTATCCGTTCAGCCTTGTCTTCGAATTCATTCTGTCCCATGACCAGTACATACCCTCTGTCGGAGATGTTCAAGGATTGATAGGCATCTTGCTCGATGATGATAATGGATCTACCTAATCTATCGTGGATATCGGCAATAGTCAAGAATACCTCCTCTGAGGCCTTCGGGGAGAGGCCGGCCGAAGGTTCATCCAGCATGAGAAGTTCGGGATCTGTCATCAGTGCCCTGGCCATGCCCAGCATCTGTCGCTGACCGCCGCTGAGGGTTCCCGCTTTCTTGCTCAATTTCTGTTTGAGTATGGGAAAAAGTTGAAAATTCTTGTCGATCCTTTCGCGAATCGTCTTTTTGGACTGGGTAAAGCCCCCCATCTCAAGATTCTCCAATATGCTCAAAGACGGGAAAACGTTCCCGAGCTGAGGGACGTAACCGAACCCCCTGGTGACCTTTTCGTGGGGCTTGAGCCGGGTGACATCGTCTCCCTTCCACTTGATGTCTCCCCTGAATATCGAGACATATCCCATGAGGGCCTTCAACAGTGTCGACTTTCCCGCCCCGTTGGGGCCTATGATGGTCACCACCTCTTTGGCTTCGAGGTGCATGGAGACGCCGTGCAGGATCTCCGACTTTCCATAGCCCGCAACGATGTCATTGGCCTCAAGAATTTTCATGAATCGACTCTCGCTTGGAACTTCCTGAGAGATAGGCCTCCAAGACCTTCTCGTTGTTCTGAACTTCCTTCGGCGTTCCTTCCGCTATCTTTCTGCCGAAGTCCAGGACAATGACTTTGTCGCAAATCTCGCTGATCACTCTCATATTATGTTCCACGAGCAGGATGGTTTTTCCCTCTTCATCCCGCAACCTCCTCACCGCGGCAACGAGGTCCTTGATGAGGGTGGGGTTGACGCCGGCTGTCGGTTCATCCAGCAGGATGAGCAGGGGATCCGACAGGAGAATCCTGCCCAGGGACAGGAGTTTCTTCTGCCCGCCGGAGAGATTGCCCGCGTATTCATTCCGCAGAGCGTAGAGTTGCACAAGATTCAGTATTTCGACGGCCTTATCATAGTTTTCTTTTTCCTGTTTCCTGATTTTTGACGATCGAAAGAATACATTGAAGACTCCCTCCCCGGTCTGGAGTTTGGGCGCAAGGAGGAGGTTTTCCAATACAGTCATCCTTTCGGTCACCGCGCTGATCTGAAAGGTCCTGCCGATTCCCATTCGGGCGAGCCTGAAAGGTTCGATATTTTCGACCTTTTCTCCCTGGAAATAGATATCTCCCCTGTCTTTGGCGTAAAAGCCGGATATGATATTGAAGCACGTGCTCTTGCCGGAGCCGTTCGGGCCGATCAGCCCAGTTATACTTCCCGGTTCGACGCCGAAACTGACGCCGGAAAGGGCCATGATGCCGCCGAAGCTCTTATATAACTCTTCTACTCTAAGCATGGTTTCAACTGCAAGAAATTCAATAGATCCGTTTCTTTTCCTTGATTAAGCCTTCTTTCATAAACAGCATGACCACCACAATGAGCACCCCTATGGCCACCATCCTCAGACTGGCAAGGGTGGTCTCGTTGATGG
>CAZONI010000086.1:0-14763 GCA_964581175.1 uncultured Desulfobacteraceae bacterium | reverse complement strand
GGTAAAACAGGCTCTCATTGATATCGTGGGTGAGAGGAACTATACCGAAAATCTGCTGGATATGGTATCCTATTCTTATGACGCGTCGGAACACAGCCACCGGCCGTCCTGCGGGGTCTGGGCCCAGGCGGCAGAGCAGGTGGCAGGCGTGTTGCGTCTGGCGAACAGGGAAAAAATGCCGGTCGTCCCGCGGGGAGCGGGGACCGGTCTTTCGGGCATGGCCGTTCCTGTCAAAGGCGGAATCGTCCTGGACCTCAGTCACATGAACCGGATCCTTGAGATCAGTATCGAGGACCGCCTGGCAGTGGTCCAGCCAGGAGTGGTGTACAATGATTTTCAGGAAGCCCTGGCGCCGTTCGGCTTCTTTTTCCCGCCCGATCCCGCGAGCGGGAAGGCCTCCACCCTTGGCGGAAATGTGGCGACAAATGCGGGCGGCCTGAAGGGGGCAAAATACGGGACCACGCGCGATTACGTCCTGGGTCTCCAGGTGGTGCTCCCGGACGGCCGGACCATGAAAACCGGGTCAAGGACCATGAAAAGCGTGTCCGGGTATGATTTGACAAGACTGTTCGTGGGTTCGGAAGGGACCCTCGGCGTCGTTACACAGATAACCCTGAAGATAAGCCCGGAACCTACGGCGGCGAGCACAGCCGTTGCCACGTTTGATAATCTGGAAGATGCAGGTCATGCACTCACTGAAGTGATGCACAGCGGGATCATTCCGAGTGCCCTGGAGATCCTGGGCAGGGAAACGATTCTCGCCATCAATCAGAATACGGCCCTCGCTCTTCCCGAGGTCGACATGCTGGTGTTGGTGGAGACGGATGGGTATACCCGGGAAGAAACCGAATACCAGATGGCAAAAATCATCGGAGTTTTTGAGAAGAACAGTCCAGGAGAGATAAGACAGGCGAAGACTCGGGAAGAAGCGGATGAATTATGGCAGGCGAGGAAATCTGCCTATGCGGTACTGGCACGTATCAAGACGCACTTTGTGCTGGAGGATGTGACGGTGCCCATGTCCAGGATAGCCGATCTGCTCAAGGGGATTAACGACATCGCGAAAAAATACGCGATCCAGATCGCCACCTTCGGCCACGCAGGGGACGGAAATCTCCACCCGCAGATTCTCTATGACGGCTATGATCCCGAGCAGGTGAAAAGGATGGAAGGGGCGAGTGCGGACCTCTTCAGACTGGCCGTTGATCTGGGCGGAACCCTGACCGGAGAGCACGGCATCGGCCTTTCCAAGGCCCCGTTTATGACCCTGGAGCATGACGAGACGGAGATGGAGGTGATGCGGGGTGTGAAGCGGTTCTTTGATCCCAATAATATCCTCAACCCGGGCAAGATGGCCCTGGAAGGATGAAAGAGCGAGTCGCAGACCCACGCGGACGCGCGCAGGCCTTTTGTCCAGCCGGATCGACAGGTATTCGTCTGCGGAGGTCTGTGTGTGTCTGCAGTTGATATAAGCTTTGGAAGGAGAGATGGAAACACATGGAAGCGAAATACGATTTTGAACGAAAATACCGGGAGCAGATCCTGCAGTGCTCCCGGTGCGGATTCTGCCAGGCCGTTTGTCCGGTCTACGGCGCCACCCTCAGACCTGCCCTGAACGCCCGGGGGAAGATGCTCGTGCTCAAGGAGATCATGGACGGCAAGATTGAGCTCAACGACGATCTCATCGAGACCCTTTTCCAGTGTACCACGTGCGCCAGCTGCTTTGAAAACTGCCCCTCGGGCGTGAGGGTACCGGATATCATCAAGCAGGTGAGGAAAGACATGGTCAACATCGGCTCGTGTCATCCGGCCTTCAAGGGAATGCATGAGGTCCTGGAGAAGCACACGAATATCTATGCGGAAGAAGAGCCGGAAGACTTTGACCGGGAGCACAAGACAAAGGCGGAATATGTCTTTTTTGTGGGGTGTGTGGGTCTCTACCGGGAAAATGAGTCCACCGAGGCGAGCCTGGAACTCCTGGATCGGCTGAAGGTGGATTATACGTTGATCGATGAGGTGTGCTGCAGCGGGGTCCTGGAGGACGTGGGGTACGAGTTGAATGAAGATCTTGCCCGTACCAATATAGAAAGGATTCTGGCCACTGGTGCCAGGGCTGTCATTACGGGCTGCCCCTACTGTGCCAGGACCTTCATCAACAAACCCGAGTACGGGGAACTCAAGGAAAAGGGGGTGGAAGTCCTCCACCTTTCCCAGTTCCTGAAGGATTTTGACTTTGATGTCAGGACCGACAAGCTGGTGACCTATCACGATCCCTGCGATCTGGGCAGGCACTGCGGTATCTACAATGAACCGCGGGAGACCATCCGCAAAATCGCACCCAACTTTGTGGAGTTGCGGCACAACCGGGAAAATGCGCTCTGCTGCGGGGCCGGCGGCGGGGTGAGAGGTGCATATCCCAAGAATTCCCTTGCCATGGCACGGAGACGGCTCGAAGAGGTGGAAGAGACCGGGGCGAAGATCGTGCTCACAGAGTGCAATTCCTGTGTGCATAACCTCTCGAACGCGAAGCTCAGGAAACAGAAGTTCAAGGTATACAATACGACCCAATTTATCAATGAACTGATGGATGACGCGGAATGAATTCATCTTGTTGATCCTGTCAACAAGAAAAGAGGAGAGAAGACAATGCAGATCGAAGGGTACAACATGCCGGATGAGCTTTATTACGAAGAAAACCATTTCTGGGTACGGGAAGAGGGAGATGTTGTGGTGATGGGAATGGACGATTTCGCCCAGGCCATGGCCGGGGAGATCGTCTATGTGCAGCTCCCTGATGAGGGGAAGCAGCTCAAGAAAGGCAAGAAATTCGCCAAGCTGGAATCCGGCAAATGGCTGGGGAAGGTTTACGCGCCGGTGAACGGAGAACTGGTTGCCGTCAACGAAGAACTGGAGACAAATCCGGAACTGATCAATGAGGACTGCTACGGGAAGGGGTGGATGTACAAGATCAAACCATCCGATATGGCGGAAGTCCCGGAATTGATCCACGGGGCCGAAGCGGTGGAGAAATGGGTCCTTGCCGACATCGAAAAGTATGCTCAGGAATAATCCGGCCGCTGCAACGGTGACAAGAGTGAAGATTTTCGACACGTTCGCCCCCTTCTCTGGTCGATTTACACCTGGAGCTATTGCAAGCAGGTGAGTGGGACATGTTTTGTCATTGAGGCATTTGGATTTCATTTGACATTTGAGCTTTGACATTTGTCATTTCCGTTGCAGACGGGTTAGGTGTTTCTAGGAAGATGGGTAACAAAGATTACAGTGTCAGACAACTGATGGAACTGGAGGCCTGCACCAATTGTCAGGCCTGTGCGGATATCTGCCCTGCGGTGTCCGCTGCGGGAAGTGGCGAACTATCGGCCCTTTTTCGGATGAAAGGCCTCAAGGAGATCGTGAAAGGGAGGAGTGGATTTTTCCACAAGATCTTCGGGAAACGGGGTTTATCCGAAGAGGAATGGGAGCACTTCAGCGATGCCTCCTTTCGCTGCACCCTGTGCGGTAATTGCCAGGAGGTGTGCCCGGTGGGAATCCACCTCAAAGACCTTTGGGTCTCCTTGCGCCAGGACCTGGTCCATTCCGGCTTCCACCCCAAGAAGATCGACGTGATCAAGGAGAACCTGGAAGAGAGTTGGAACGTTTTCGGCGAAGACAATGAAGAACGGGCCGAATGGGTTGAGGACATGCAGAACCCTCCCGATGACGGCTACCTCAGGGACAAGGCCGACCTTGTCTATTTTACCGGATGCACGGCCGCCTTTTTCCCCATCGCCCAGAAGATTCCCATCGCCCTGGCAGAGGTTATGGACGCGAGCGGCGTGGATTTCACCCTCCTCGGGGAAGAGGAATGGTGCTGCGGCTTTCCCATGCTGGGGGCCGGCCTCATGGACCTCTTCCGGGAATTCCGGGAGCACAACATCCAGGCGGTCAGAGAGAAAGGGGCCGGGAAGATCGTTTTTGCCTGCCCATCCTGTTACCAGATGTGGCATGAGTATTACCGGCCCGCTGGGATTGAGATCTACCATGCCTCCCAGTTTCTGGCTGATCTCGTGAGAAAGGGAAGAGTCCCCCTGAAAGAGCTCGATATGACGGTCACGTATCACGATCCATGTGATCTGGGGCGAGGTGCGCGGGTCTATGAAGATCCCCGGGAAGTCATCCGGTCTATACCCGGGATTGCCTTTGTGGAACTTCCGCGCAACCGCGAAGATTGCCGGTGTTGCGGCGGCGGTGGAAACCTCGAGATGGTTGATGCGAAGCTGTCGGCAGAAATTGCCAAGGCAAAGATAGACGAAATTCTCTCCACCGGGGCCCAGGCAGTCGTCACTTCCTGCCAGCAGTGCGTACGCACCATGATCACCTACGTGAGGCGCAACAAGATTTCTCTGGAAGTCCTTGACATCACGGAGCTTATCCAGAAGGCCCTCAACAGGTAAAAGAGGAGTCCTTTAATGGATCGCTGGAGGCTCTTGGACACACCCCCCATGACAGCGGCCGAGAACATGGCCCTCGACGACACCCTGGTTGAGCTGAAGGGGAGGGGCCGAACCCCCAATACCATCCATTTTCTCCGGTTTTCCCCCAAGGCTGTGCTCGTGGGTTTTCACCAGTCGATTCGGGAAGAGATACGGACGGAGTATTGTGCCGCGCATGGCATAGACATCAACCGCAGAGTAACGGGGGGCGGGGCCATCTTTTTCGACGAGAGCCAGCTTGGATGGGAGCTAATCTGCGACAAGGAATTCTTTCATGCGCGGGTCCCCACCGAGAGGCTTTTCAGAGCCCTGTGCGATCCGGTGATATCAGCCCTTGACTTTCTCGGGGTAAAAGCCAGTTTCAGGCCCCGAAATGATATCGAGATCAACGGACGCAAGATATCGGGAACAGGGGGCACCGAATCCGACGGCGCGTTTCTGTTCCAGGGGACCATGCTGACGGATTTTGACGTGGATACCATGCTCAGGAGCCTCCGAATCCCCGTTGAAAAGCTCAAGGCCAAGGAAATTGATTCCGTAAAGGAGCGTGTTACCTGCCTCAAGTGGGAACTGGGAAAGACCCCTCCCCTGCACCGCATAAAGAGGGCGATCCGGCTCGGTTTCGAAAAGCACTTGGATATCAGATTGGTACCCGGCGGGCTGAGCCTTGCGGAAGAGCGGCTCTTTCGGCACAAAGTCTCCTATTACCGATCTTCTCAGTGGGTGGACATGGTCCGTCCGGCTTTCCGCAGGCATGAGGTGGTCCAGGCCGCATACAAGAATGAGGAAGGCCTGGTGCGCTTTACTTTTGTGATTGATCTGTCCAGAAAACGCATTAAGGATATCTTCATTACCGGGGATATTCTTTCCTTCCCGGGCCGTGCCCTCTTTGATCTGGAATCCGCCCTGAGAGGGACTCCGATGGAAAGGGATTCCCTTTCCCGGATCATCAACGGCTTTTTCGCGGATGGCCTGATCAGGATCCCGGGAATGAGGGCAGATGATTTCTTAAAGCCGGTAGAGCAGGCTGTTCGCAAGGTGGAGATCGCCAAGTACGGGATTCCCCTGGAATACTGCAATCTGATTTCCGTCACCAACGGGACATTCGAGGAAGTGCTCAAACGAAAGCCCTCCGTCCTTCTCCTTCCCTATTGTTCAAAGGATCTCCATTGCGAGTTGCGCTACCGGAAAGGATGCAGGGTCTGTGGAGAGTGTTCCATCGGCCCGGCCTGGACAATGGGTCGCATGAAAGACATGAAAGTAGTGTGTGTTGTGAGCTTTGAAGACCTGATGGGAGAATTGAAAAAGATGAAGGCGGACGGCGTGTCAGCCTATATCGGATGCTGTTGCCGGCCCTTTTTTACCAAGCACGCGGATGATTTCGAAAGGGCGGATATCCCGGGCATTCTATTGGATATCGATGACACCACCTGTTATGAGCTGGACCAGGCAAAAGAGGCTTATGCAGGGAGATTTTCCAGCCAGACCCGGGTGAACCTGGACCTGCTCAACGCGGTCATGAATACCAAGGTGGCTTGATGTCTCGGGAATGTGATATCCTCGTGGTAGGCGCGGGCCCCGCAGGAAGCTCGGCGGCGGCCGCTGCTGCGGAGCGGGGGGTGCGTGTGCTTGCAGTAGAACGGAAAAGCTCCATCGGCGTACCAGTTCGGTGTGCAGAATATATTCCAAGACAACTCCTGGGGCAATTGGACCTGGACCGGGCCTTTGTTGTACAGTCCGTGGACGGAATGAGGACTTTCCTGCCGGGCGGAGCTGTCAAAGAAACCAGGGCGCCGGGCATTATGATAAACAGGAACGAATTTGATCAGGCCCTGGCGCGGAAGGCCGTTCGCTCCGGGGCCGAGATAATGACAGGCACGAGGGTTGTCGGAAGGAAACAGGGAGCGGTCTTTCTCAGGAGATCCGACAGGCAGATCCTTACGGTGGTACCCAGGATTATCCTCGGCGCAGACGGCCCTTTTTCCGTCGTGGGAAAGTGGATGGGGATGAAAAACCTGCATCTCATCTCTGCCCTCCAGGTCAAAGCAGCACTCACGGGACCCATGGAATTTGCGGAGGTCTATTTCCATCCGGAGATCTACGGCGGATATGCGTGGCTTTTTCCCAAAGGAAGTGAAGCCAATCTCGGGCTCGGCATCTGTCAGGGCAACAAGCGGTCGCGGCCGTTGAAAACAACGCTTGAACGATTTGCCCATCGACTGGCGGAGGAAGGCAAGATCAAGAAGGATCAGTACGGGTTTACGGCAGGCTGGATCCCCGCCGAGCCGGTCAGAAACGTGTCGGCAGACGCCATGCTCCTGGCCGGGGATGCTGCCGGGCAGACACACCCCATTACCGGAGCCGGAATTGCGCAGGCCGTCTTGTGCGGCCGCATGGCGGGGAAATGGGCCGCCAGGGCGGTTCTGGAGGATGATTTTGCCCTGCTCCGGGAGTATGATAGAGAATGGCAGGATGATTTTGGCGAACAACTGAACAGGGCCTTTCGCAAGCGGCAGAAACTCGAGAACGACTGGGATCGCCTTGAGGAAATCCTGCCTTCCTGCTGGGTGGGATTCAGGGAATACTATGCGAAACCTTGAAAAAAAACTCAAGCAGGCCAGGGAGCTCTCCTGGGAACGGTTCGGGAAGAGGATCACCTTTTATATCCCGGGCATGTTTTCGCTGAACGGCATCAAGGGAAAGTACCCTGCCATCTCTCTCACGGGGGCACAATGCGCGCTTCACTGCGACCATTGTGCCGGAAAACTCCTGCAGACCATGATACCGGCAACCGATCCCGTTCAACTGGTGGAAACATGCCGGCGTTTGAAGAGAAGCGGAACGTTGGGTGTTCTCCTGAGCGGCGGATGCGATGACCAGGGACGGCTCCCGTGGGAGGTCTTTATCCCTGCGATCACACAAATCAAAGAAGAGACAGGTCTCTATGTTTCCATTCACTCCGGCCTGTTGGATTATGCGACAGCCGTGCACCTGAAACGGGCAGGGGTGGATCAGGCCCTGCTCGACGTTATCGGTGACGACGGGACCTACCGGGATGTGTACCATGTTCCCTTCGGGGTATCGAGGATCGCTTCGACTCTCGAGGCCCTTGTCGGGGCCGGATTGCCCATTATTCCCCACGTCGTCTGCGGGCTCTATTACGGAAAGATAGTAGGCGAGATGCGGGCTCTGGACATGGTGGCGCGGTTGCGGCCCGAACAGGTGGTCATAGTGTCGCTCATGGGTATCCCCGGCTCGCCCATGGAGAAACTGCCCGGTCCCCGACCCGAGGAAATTGCGGAAATTGCGGCGGAGGCGCGGCTCAAAATGCCGGACAGCCTCATCAGTTTGGGGTGTGCGCGGGAGCGTGGAAATTCCCTGATAGACACCCTGGCCATTGAGGCAGGCGTCAACCGGATGGTGATCCCATCCGACGAGGCCATTGATCTCGCTCGGAAGTATGGTCTTGAAATAAGATATCAGCGGACCTGCTGCTCGATATCGGCGGATTTCTCCGGAGAGGCATGGTAACAGAGGCGTCATATCAGAAGCACCTTCCCGCCTTTTTTCAAGAGTGCTGAGAGAGGAATGCAAAATGGACAAAGTGAATAACCACGTGCAGGAGAGCCCGGACTTTCTCCGAATGAGCCTGGCAGCCGCCATGACCCTCGGATTCCGACGAGGGCTTTTTTACCGGGATGCGAAGCTCTATTGCATCAACCTCCTCCTGACCTACCGGTCCGGATGCGCAGCCAGGTGTGCCTATTGCGGGCTGTCGAACCGGCGACCCGGGAAACATGACCGCAAAAGCTTCATACGAGTTACGTGGCCCACTCTCCCGCTGGAGGAGGTCATTGAACGCATTGACGAACGTCGGGACGGGGTGAAGAGGATCTGCATTTCCATGATTACCCACAAGCGGGCTGTCAGAGATACTCGGGATATCTGCGAAAGACTCCGGGCATCATTTGATATCCCGGTGTCGCTCCTCATTGCTCCCACGATCCTCACCCGGGACGATCTCGCGGAATATCGTGACGCGGGAGCAGACAAGATCGGGGTGGCCATTGATCTGGCAACGCCCGAACTCTTTGACCAGTACCGCGGAAAGGGAGTCGGTGGTCCCCACAGGTGGGAGCGTTACTGGGAATGCCTGGAAGAATCTCTCCAAATATTTGGTGACGGAAATGCCGGTCCCCACTTCATGGTGGGAATGGGAGAGACGGAGAAAGAAATGTGTGCTGCCATACAACGGGCCAGGGACATTGGAGGAAGAACCCACCTTTTTTCATTTTATCCGGAACCGTGCTCCGCCATGGACAACGTTCTTCCTCCCCCCATGGACGTGTATCGCCGTCTCCAGCTTGCCCGGTATGTGATTGATGCCCGACTTGGCAACTCCAGGCGTTTTGCTTATGGAGGGGATGACCGTATTCTGGATTACGGCATGGCAGGTTCGGAGCTGGATCACGTTATAGATTCAGGCGAACCCTTCCGCACCAGCGGCTGTGAGGGATATGACGGCCAGGTGGCATGCAACCGCCCCTATGCCAATTCCCGGCCCGGCCCGGATATGCGGAACTACCCGTTCCCTCCGAACAGGGAGGACGTCAGCCGAATTCGTTCCCAGTTGGGGATGGACCCTGCATTCGCGCACCGCCCAAATAGGTTCGCCGGCAGTTCCTGCGGGGCTGAATAGTATTTCGAGGATTGAAATTTGAGCCTGACGCTGACATTGGGCAAAGTGGCGCGCTCTGAACTGAGTTCGAGGAGGAATGTGCGATGAGAGAAGTAGCCATCCTGGGTGTTGCCATGACCAGATTCGGCATATCGGAAAAAACAAACCTTGAGATGTTTGCGGAGGTCGGGATCGGCGCGATCCAGGAATCGAACCTCGAACCGAAGGATATCGAGGCCCTCTTTTTCGGAAATTGCCTCGGTGCCTTCGAAGAAGGCCAGTTGCATATGGCCCCATTCGCCCATTCTGAACTCGGCCTCCCCATATCGGCGCCTGCCACCCGGTTTGAATCCGCCTGTGCCACGGCCACGGTGGCCATTCGCCACGCGGCCCTGCTCGTGGGAGCCGGTGTCTATGACATCGCAATCGCGGGCGGGACTGAGCGGGCGGCCAAAATGGGTACTCCGCTTGCCACACGGACCTTTGCCATGGCTTCCCAGGCCCAGCACGAATCGACCGCCGGGATTACCTTTCCGGGGGTCTTCGCCATGGCAGCCCATATGTACGCGGAAAAGTACAAGGTCGACCTTCCTGTCCTGAAAAGGCACATGGCCGAGGTTGCCGTCAAGAATCATTATCATGGTGCAATGAATCCCAAAGCGCATTTTCAGAAAGAGATCGATGTTCAGACGGTTCTTGGGAGTATGATGGTGGCGGATCCCCTGCAGCTCTTCGATTGCTGCCCCTTTTCGGACGGCGCGGCGGCCGTAGTGATCGCCGAAGCGAACAAGGCGAGAGAGCTGGTGGATAAACCTGTTTTCATTGCCGGCATGGGACAGGCATCCTGCGGTCCCCTCTATCTCCAGAAGGACATAACCCGGGTGCGGGCACGGGAAGAGGCCATTCGCCAGGCATATTCCCAGGCGGGTATCGGTCCCGGTGATGTGGATGTGGCGGAGCTCCATGACTGTTTTACCATTGCCGAGATCATGGCCATCGAAGGTTTCGGCTTTTACGAATCTGGAAAGGGGTATGATGCCGCTTCCCGGGGTGAAACCAGGCTGGGGGGGAAGGTGGTAGTGAATCCCTCGGGCGGGCTCAAGGCAAAGGGCCACCCCATCGGCGCGACAGGGGCCGCCCAGGTCACCGAGATCGTGGAACAGCTCAGGGAGGAAAGCGGCGCGCGCCAGGTGGAGGGGGCCCGCGTTGGTCTCGTGGATACCCTGGGGGGAGATCTCGGCACTGTCTGTAATATCATTCTGACTATTTAGTATCCAGGAGACAGAAATGAAATATCCCGTAACGTACCAGGAATATCAGGAGAGCCTTTCCCGGGGAGAGTTTGTGGGTTTGAAATGTAAGAAGTGCGGGGCCATACTATTTCCACCCATGGCAGTGTGCCGTGACTGCAGCGGGTCCGAACTGAGCCCGGTTTCTCTTTCAGGAAAGGGCCGGCTGCGGACTTTCACGGTCGTCAGGGTCGCGCCCGAAGGAAGGATACCTCCGTATATCGTCGCTATGGTCGAGCTGAAGGAAGGCCCGTTTGTGATCGGAAATCTCATTGGCGTGGACGCAAATGAGGCCACGATGGCTCTCATGGGCCAAAGAGTCCGGCTGGGCTCCCGGCCCGTGAAGGGCGATCTCTACTCCGCAGGGGATGCCTGCGCGCTGACTTTCTCTCTTGTGGAATGATGCCCTGCCGGTGGATCAGGCCTGGGCATTAGACCTTGACACTGAGTACTGCCAGCCTTATTTTTTGTTGACAAAGATGGAGAGCGATTTACCGTGTCTGGTTTCGTAAGAAGGGGGGAGACACCATGTGGGAGTATACGGAGAAAGTGAAGGAGCATTTCCTCAAGCCAAAAAACGCCGGTGAAGTGGAAGATGCCAATGCGGTCGGGGAAGTCGGATCCATGGCGTGCGGGGACGCCCTGAAGCTGACATTGAAGGTGGATGAAAAAGGGAAAATAGAGGACGCCAAGTTTCAGACTTTCGGTTGTGCGAGTGCGATCGCTTCCGCATCTGCCCTGACCGAGATGATCAAGGGAAAGAGCCTGGAGGAGGCCGAAAAAATCAGCAACCAGGACATTGCCGATTTCCTGGGCGGGCTGCCGAAGGAAAAGATGCACTGTTCGGTGCTCGGCCGCCAGGCCCTCGAAGCCGCGCTTGCCAACTATAAGGGTGAGCCGGTAAAGGAACAGGAAGGCGAGATTGTCTGTGAATGCTTCGGGGTGACGGACCTGGAGATAGAAAGGGCGATCAGGGAGAACGACCTCAAGACCGTGGAAGAGGTCACCGATTACACCAAGGCCGGAGGCGGGTGCGAGAGCTGCCATGACAGGATCCGGGAGATTATTGCGAAAGTCCGGAAAGAAGAAAGGCCGCTTGCCCGTCCGAAGCTTTCCAATATCAAAAAAATAAGGATGATCGAGGAGACCATTGAGAGCGAGATCAGGCCTTCACTCCAGCACGACGGAGGAGATATTGAACTGATTGACGTGATCGGGAATCGCGTTCTCGTGGCTACGAGAGGATCCTGTGCCGTTTGCAACGCTGCGCAAATAACGCTGAAAAGCCTGGTCGAGGGCAAGCTGCATGAGTTTGTATCACCGGAGCTGGTGGTGGAGGAGGTGAAGGAATGACAACCGTGTACATGGATAACAACGCCACAACACAGGTGGCGCCCGAAGTCCTGGAAGCCATGTTGCCCTATTTTCATGATCTGTATGGTAATCCCAGCAGCGCGCACACGTTTGGCGGCCAGGTGGGGCGCAGGATCCGTGAAGCCCGGGAAAGGGTAGCGCAACTTCTTGGTGCATTGCCGGATGAGATCATTTTTACCAGCTGCGGTTCCGAGAGCGACAACACCGCCATCATGTCCGCCCTCCATACGGAAGAAGGCAAAAACCACATTGTCACCAGCCGCGTGGAACATCCGGCCGTCAAGGTCCTCTGCGGTCAGCTGGGGAAACACGAGTATCGGGTGACCGAGATTCCGGTGGACCGGGAAGGGCGCTTGGACATGGATCGCTACAAGGACAGCCTCACCCAGGATACGGCTATTGTGAGTCTCATGTGGGCAAATAATGAGACAGGGGCCATTTTTCCTGTGGAAGAGGCAGCACAAATGGCTAAATCGCGGGGGATTGTCTTTCACACAGATGCGGTCCAGGCGGTGGGAAAGATCCCCATTGATCTCAAGAACAGCGCAATCGATATGCTTTCCATCTCCGGGCACAAGCTCCATGCACCCAAGGGCGTGGGCGTGCTCTATGTGCGCAAGGGAACCAAGTATGCTCCCTTCCTTATCGGCGGACACCAGGAGCGAGGCCGCCGCGGGGGTACGGAAAACACGGCGAGCATTATCGCCCTCGGCAAGGCCTGTGAACTGGCCGGAAAACACATGGAAGATGAAAATACGAGGGTGAAGGCCCTCAGGGACAAACTGGAACAGGGGATCCTGGAGAAGGTGCCCCAGTGCCGCGTCAATGGAGGCGGCGCCGAACGTCTTCCCAATACGAGCAACATCAGCTTTGAGTCCATAGAAGGAGAGGCCATCCTCCTGCTCATGGATGAATTCGGCATCTGTGCCTCATCCGGTTCGGCCTGTACATCCGGATCACTGCAGCCGTCCCATGTTCTTCGTGCCATGGGGGTTCCCTTTACCATGGCGCATGGGTCCATACGATTCAGCCTGAGTATTTATAATACGGAAGAAGAAGTGGATTTTGTCGTGGAGAAGATACCACCCATCATAGAGACGCTGCGGGAATTATCTCCCTTCTGGAAGCCGGAAGAAGGGATCTGCGCCACCGGAACGTGATGAATAAAGAGGCGTAAGGTATAAGGCGTAGGGCGCAAGGCTTAGGGCGTAGGGGAAGATGCCGTGAGGAGAAGGCCATGGATTCTGTGGCGAAAGAAGACAACTGCCGGATAGATCTTTCAAGAACGGAGGAATACCGCGGCAAGATTCCAGGCATCGTGGAGAACCTCGTGCTTTCCTGTGAGGACCAGGAATGCTTCGATCACGTGAGTCCCGAGCCGATTTCTTCAAAGGAGTCCGTTGTCGATCTTATCACAAGAGCTACGCATATCCTTTACCCGGGATATTTCCTGCGTACACGGGTGGACAACATCAATCTGGCCTACTACTTCGGACAGGAGGTCACCGCGTTCTTTGAGGCGTTGGCGGAAGAGATCACCCTTGCCATTCGTCATGAGTGCCTGCGCCATGATCAACCGTGTACCGATTGTGTTGACAGGGGACACGGAAGCGCCGTTGCCTTCCTGGAGGAACTGCCGAAGCTCAGGAGAATCCTGGCAAGGGATGTGGTCGCGGCGTACGAAGGAGACCCGGCCGCCAAGGGGTATGACGAGATCATCTTCAGTTACCCGGGCGTGTTTGCCGTGACCGTGTACCGGATCGCCCATCAGCTCCATCATCAGGATGTTCCGCTCATACCGCGCATCATGACGGAATATGCACATAGCCGGACAGGCATTGACATCCATCCCGGCGCCCATATCGGTGAACGTTTTTTTATCGACCACGGGACCGGGGTCGTCATCGGTGAGACCTCAATCATCGGTGACCGGGTCAGGATTTATCAGGGGGTTACGCTGGGGGCCCTTTCCCTCCCGAGGGATTCCGTGGAACGTCTGCGGGCGGCAAAGCGCCATCCCACCATCGAGGACGATGTGGTCATCTATTCAGGCGCTACTATCCTGGGCGGAGAAACGGTGATCGGGGCGCGCTCGGTTATCGGCGGAAATGTCTGGATTACCGAATCCGTTCCGCCGGATACAAGAGTCTTCCTGAAAAAGCCCGAACTGGTCTTCAAGGGAACGTCGGATTGAAATTTTCCTCATGACCTCCACTCTTCCAAATGCCTGATAGATGAACAATGAGAAAAGGGATTCTTCTTACCATTGGAGCATACGGATTGTGGGGCGTGCTCCCCGTTTACTGGAAGCAGTTGCAGAGCGTGCCTTCGGCGGAGATCATCGGCCATCGTATTGTGTGGTCCCTTGTCTTCGCCGTTGGAGTAGTGATTTTCAAAAAGCGCGTCTCGGCGATGCTTCGGATCGTCCGTGATCCCAGGATGGTCCTCATATACGGAATCGCCGGAGGAGTGCTGGTCGTCAACTGGACCACGTATGTGTGGGGGATAAATGCGGGATATGTGGTAGAGGCGAGCCTCGGTTATTTTATCAACCCGCTGGTAAGCGTCCTGCTGGGAGTCATTTTCTTCCGGGAGCATTTACGCCGAGTGCAATGGGCGGCCATCTGCCTGGCGGCCGGAGGTGTGGGCTACCTTACCATCCGGCACGGTTCGCTGCCTTGGATTGCGCTGGTGCTTGCCTTTTCGTTTGGGGCATACGGGCTCATCAAGAAACGTGCGCCCCTGGAAGCCCTGGAAGGATTGACTCTCGAGGTTGCCCTCCTGTGCGTTCCCGCGGTTCTGTACCTGTCATATCTGGAGTCAAGAGGGGTCGGCACATTCGGTCATGCCGGTTTGTCCAGTCTATTGCTTGCGCTGGGAGGAGTCGTCACTGCCACGCCGCTGCTCATGTTTGCCGGCGCGGCAAGGA
>CAZONI010000085.1:0-14861 GCA_964581175.1 uncultured Desulfobacteraceae bacterium | reverse complement strand
GAACGCCGGCCTGTCACGCCGGAGGTCGCGAGTTCGATCCTCGTCGTCCCCGCCAGCTATCAAAAAAGGGTTGGAATATTTCCAACCCTTTTTATATTACCGGACCATGTCTTACTTTTATCCCTACACCGGGTTAAATACTCCGTCGCTTGCGACGTTGTGGTTACTCCCGCAAATGCGGGGATCTGGATTCCGGATAAGCCCTGCGGGCTTTCCGGAATGACAACAGACGGATACCCCGCCGCTTGCAGCAGGGAATTCCAAGTTAAATGTTCGCTTTTATATCATTGCTTAATTATTTGATAATCCAATTTTTTTACCTAACAGATTCCCTTAATGTCTTGGTTGCTTCCATATCAAGAGATAAGGCTTCAGGATTAATCACAACTCCATAGTCCTTTCTAGCTCCCTCTATACTGACGTACCCGTCCCGCACATCGTTCTCAACTAACTCAGGATCACGTTCAAAAGGATCACCATAGCCTCCTCCGCCTGCGACGTCTATTGTTACCACGTCACCGGGACCGAACTGGCTCAAACCATATGGATTCCCATTCTCTTCATTTATATGGAATGCAGCCCTGGTTCCGTTTCTGCCTCCGGCCAGGCCTTCAGGCGGATATTTATATCGGCCGGCCTGTATCCCAAGTTTCACCGGAGGCTGGGGCGCATATTCATCATCAGGGACCTTAAACACAACTCTCCTTCCAAGGCCGCCCTTCATCCTGCCCGGACCTCCGGAATCTGTCAGAAGTTCCCTTTTCTCAACTATGAGAGGAGTATCACTCTCAAATATCTCGACAGGTGTATTTGCACCGTTTGCGGGAAATATGTAAACATACTTCCCATCATTCTGTTTCCCTGCTCCCATACCGCCTCCCCGGATAATAACGGAATGCCATGGCCTTCCATCCTTTTTCTTTCCGTAAAAGACATTCATGGTGGCGGGTGTCCCGCCGCTTCCGGCTATTACCCTGTCGGGAAGCACATCAGACATTGCCCTGTATATTATCTCCGTGATAAAATGACCGATCTGCATACGGGCCGCAACAGCCGCGGGGAATCTGCAGTTCACGACAGAACCTTCAGGCGCCATCATGGTAATAGGTTTTGATGTTCCTTCATTATTGGGAATATAAGGATCAAACATGCTTTTCATAGCCATATGCACGTAAGCATAGGTAAAATTGTAGACCACATTTCCTCCCCAGTCCACCTGGGGTGATGTCTCGTCAAAATCAACCGTAATGTTGCTGCCCTTAACTTCAACTGAAGTCTTTATAATAACATCATCCTTACCTTGCGGCTGCTCCACATGTCCTTCCGCGCAATATACGCCATCGGGAACCGTATCTATGGACTCACGCATGCTCTTTTCGGTCCTTGAGATGATCTCATCGGCAAGATCATCCAAATTTTCGAGTCCGTATTCCTCAAGCATGAGATTTATCTTTTCCGAACAAACATGATTTGCGGCAATCTGAGACCGGATATCGCCTGTGACTTCTTCAGGAGTTCGAACGTTCCATCGTATCATCTCCATTACCGGCTCGTTCAGTAGTCCTCCGGCGTAAAGCTTGACAAATGGAATGAAAAGCCCGTCTTCATATACATCATTATTGTCCGACGACACCCTTCCCCCAATATCCGAGTGATGAAAAACACATGCCGTAAAAGCGACAAGCCTGGATTTATGGAATATGGGACTCATCACACACACATCGTTCAAATGCCCGGCAAGGGCCCAAGGATCATTTGTTATAAAAATATCTCCGGGTTTATAGGTTTCATATGGAATACTGTTAATAAGTTTTTTTACGCCAAGTGCCATTGCACCTGCCTGGCCTGGTGTCACAAATGATCCCTGGGCAAGTTCCCGGCCGTGTTGGTCCGTAAACATGCAGGTATAATCATGTGCATCGCGCAAAAGACTTGAGAATGCAGTGCGCGCAACAGAACTATCTGCCTCATCCACAATAGAAATAAGCCGGCGCCAAAGGATCTCAAGTGTTATCGGGTCAAATTTTTGAGCCATATGTTCGTCTCCATAATACAAGTATCATTACAACAATTCATTCCTTGTATCATCAAATGGATATGGTAAGGGATCTAGTTATTTTGTATCTCCATCCAGATAAATCCATACTCATCTATACGAACCGATGCGTCTTCGCCAACTATTACTGTTGACTCCCGTTCCTCGATGATGGCCGGGCCATTGAATACAGCGCCTGGGAAGAGTTTGTATCGGTCATATACGGTATGGGCAATAAATTCCTTCGATATGCCGGAATAGGCTTTACGCTCTCCCTTTACCGCATCGCTAATTGTTCTTTTCCCTGCATTTTGCCTGGGCAGATTTAAAAGACGTTCCGGCAGGCTAGCCCTTACCTTAAAGTTGATAAACTCCACCGCAGAATCAGGGTATGTCCTTCCATATAATCCTTCATATATATCATCAAATCGCTTTCTGATATCATCCCTGCTCACTTTACTGAAATCCTTCTCAGGGATGGGAATATTTGTCTCAGAACCCTGACCTACAAACCGCATGTCAACTGATCGTTCACACCGTATGTCAGATTCCTCTCCCGACTTAAGGAGAGTTTTTGAGCCTTCATTCTCCAGCTCACAGAATATCCTTTCGATTTCATCCAGGTCCGCCTCCTTCAGGGATATTTTGTGGCTCCTGACCGTGTCAAATGCCCGGGGAGCAGTAAAAAATCCAAGGGCGGAACCTACTCCGGCATTGGGCGGTACTATTACCCTCGGAGAACCAAGTTTCTTGGCCAGTCCATAGGCATGCACAGGACCGGCTCCTCCAAATGCAGCGATTGTAACTACCTTGGGATTACCTCCTTTTTCCGCTATATGAGTCTTTGCGGCGGCCGCCATTGTCTCGTTTATGAGGTCATGGATGCCCCACAATGCCTGTATAAACGGAACATCCAGGGGACGAGCTATCTTTTCCTCTATTCCCTTTCGTGCTGCTTCCTTATCCAGCTTCATCTCACCGCCGAGAAAGTAGTCGGCATCCAGATAGCCGAGAAGAAGATCGGCATCCGTTATCCCCGGCTCAGTACCTCCACGGCCATAACAGATAGGGCCAGGATCTGCACCTGAGCTTTCGGGACCTACCTGAAGTGTGCCCATCTTACTTACTTTTGCGATACTTCCTCCTCCGGCGCCTATCTCCATCAGGTCGACCACAGGAACCTGGATGGTCAGCCCGCTACCCTTCATGAAACGCTGTACGCGACCCACTTCAAACGTGGGGACCACTCCTGCAACCCCCTTTTGAATCAGACAAGACTTGGCTGTTGTTCCGCCCATGTCAAAACAGAACATCTCAGGAAGGTCAAACAGCTTACCATAGTACTGACCCGATATTACGGCCGCCGTAGGTCCCGATTCGATTATCCTGACCGGAAACTCTGCTGCTGTTTCAATCGAGGTTATACCTCCGCTGGAGAGCATAATAAACAATTTACCACTGAACCCGATAGACTCAAGCCGCCCTGAAAGTTTTGACAGGTATCTGCCGGTAAGGGGCTTCACATAAGCATTCGTCACGGTCGTACTCGTCCGTTCGTACTCCTTTATCTGGGGCAAAACTTCATAGGATATGGACACACTGATATCCGGTGATGTTTCCTCAATAATTCTTTTTATCACCTGTTCGTGCTCAGGGTTTTCAAAAGAATTCAAAAGACATACAGCTATGGACTCTACTCCCATGGAAATCAGTTCCCGCACTACGGACTTTGCCTCTTCCCTGTCAAGGGGCTTTAGAACAGTCCCATCACTCCTTACCCGTTCATCGACCTCCATCCTGTACCTTCTGGGAATCAATGGTTTGGGAGATTCCGCAAATACGTCATATGCGGTGTATCTGATCTCTCTGCCGAGCTCGAGAACATCTCTGAATCCTTTCGTTGTTATCAGGCCCGTCTTTGCCCCTTTCCGTTCGATTATGGAATTGATGACAAGGGTGGTGCCATGTATAACTTCGTCAAGACTATTCGTCATGCCGGGAGTTCTTTTTTCAAGCTCCTGTATCCCCTGTTCAACCGCATCTGAAGGGTCAACAGGGGTGGTCAGACATTTATTTATCTTTATCTCTCCGGTGCTGTCATTAAGAAGCACGAAATCCGTAAACGTGCCGCCTATATCACAGCCAAGCCGATATATTTGCCCCTTCATTTATTCACTCCGGTATCATATATTTGATATATTCATGAATCCATGCACCTAATATTTTTCTTTCAGGAAGGCGAGAGATTCCTCAATTGCCCTCAGGGTCATATTCAGGTCTTCTTCCGTGTGTCGAAAGCTGATGTATGCGTGATGGTACGGTGAGAAGAAAAACCCTTTTCGGATGAGCTGCGTATAAAAATCTTTCCGTTTGCCCTTGTATCTCCCTGATTCTTCCTTTTCAAACGTAATGTAAAACATGGGGGCCACCCCGCTCAGCTCAGCGCCCACCGGATATTTCTTCAAGAGTCCCCGGATATTCTTGAGAAAGCGGTCGCCCTTTTCCCAAATATTTTCAAGAACGTTGTCCCGCTCAAGGATTTCTATTGTCTTCAGCGCAGCGACAAAGCCTTCACTGTTGGGGAAAAAGGTTGACGAAATGAAAAGCCTGTCTGCCGCCGCCGACATGACCTCTTTCTTCCCTGTCACGACAGAGATCGGATATCCATTGGCAATTGCCTTTCCAAGGACGGTTAGATCGGGAGTCACGCCGTAGAGTTCCTGCGCACCTCCCATCCTGAGCCTGAAGGCGGTCCGTATCTCATCGAAGACGAGCACCACGCCATACTTGTTCGCCAGATCTCTCACCCCCTCAAGGAATCCGGGACCAGGCTCCTGCATCTTTTCATGGTTTGGGTGACCGAACGGCGTCATGATAATGGCAGCAGTTTCATTGCCATGGATCGCCATCAGTTCTTCCAGCTCATCAAGCTTGTTGTAGTGAAATTCGAACACATCTTCGTAAAACTTGGGAGGAATTCCCCCTTTCATTTCAACGCACCAGTCATGCCAGCCATGATAACCGCACCGCATGACTTTGATCTTGCCGGTGAAGGCCCTGGCCATACGAATACTTGCGGTGGTGGCGTCCGAGCCTGTCTTCAGGAAAATGCTCAACTGGGATGACGGTACCAGTTCTTTCAGCTTCTTTGCCAGCTCGTTTTGAAACTTCTGGGTAAGGGTGAAACAGAACCCTTTCTCCTTTATTTGAGCACAAACGGCATCATCCAACTCTCGCTCACGGTAGCCGAGGATGATGGGGCCGTAACCGCACAGGAAATCGATAAATTCATTGCCGTCAACATCCGTCAGGCGGCTCCCTTCGCCCGTTTCAAGAAATATGGGATACTCTCCTTTAATAAAATCCCCGGGCCTTCTGGCCCCCAGGACACCCCCCGGCACCAGTCCGCATGCTTCTTCAAAGATTTCCAGGCTCTTGGTAATATCCAGTTTTTGTGCCTCTTTCATGGGAAGTCTCCTGCGTTTTAGATTTCGAACATGGATGAAATTTTTTCAGTCTGGTGGATTTTGGCGCCGCGTTTCAGGAACGCCGCAAGGAATTTGCCGGGATCGATGCAACCCTCAGGGGCCATCACTCCCTTCTCCGTTACATCTCCTTCATTCATCATGAGCGCCGCAATAGACGCTGGAATCCCGGTCCCAGGTGCCATTCTTCCCACCATATCGGCAGTGTATGTCACCTTTTTGCCCTCTCGCACACCCTTCACAATGACCTTGAGGCCGGAAGCCTGTGGTCCCTTGTCCCTTCCTTCGGGGATGGTCTCCCAAAGCTTGAGCGTCAGGTCATAAGGGATGACGCTGCCGCCGTTGAATTCCAGCGGTTCTTTGCTCAACAAACCGGTATCCTTTTGTTCCTTGATCAGTTGGTCAACCCACAGAGGGATGAGCGCTCCTTTGATGATGACATTCTTTACCCCTTTTATGTACAGGGGGATGGTCAAAGGCTGCGGGTGTCCCACATACCGAACATGGCATGTGCCCAGAGGATCCAGGAACTCCTCTTCCACCACGCCGGTCCCGCCTTCCACGTGAACCAGTTCACCGTTGATATACTGCGGGATCTTCCCAAGGGTCATATGCAGGCTGTGGTCCCAGGCGGCTCCTGACAGCTCGGCAATGGCCACTACCCAATAGAGATAAATCTCATCAACACTGTCAAGGCGGTCCGCGTACCACTTCACGAGGACATTGTTGGTTCCGGGGTCGGATCCCATGCCTGTCAGAACGGTAATGCCGGCTTCTTTCGCCATTTCATCGATATCGGAGTTGAAGAGTATTTCGGTTCCCTCGTAATCATCACAGATGTCAATATAGTTGACCCTCGCCTCAACCGCAGCCCTCGCCACAGGTACGGCTGTCTTGTAGAAGGGCCCCGCGCAGTTGATGATCACATCCACGTCCTTAAATGCGTTTACCATGCCGCTGTGATCATTTACATCCATCTTCACCAAGGTAGCCTTTGCGCTGTCGCGCAGTTTCGGTGACAGTCTTTCCGGGTCCGGAAACAAATCTCCAAGGACAACATGTGTTATCCGCTCTTGCTTTATCAGATCCCGGGCCACGCCCTGCCCCATGCCACCTGCTCCGCCCAATACAAATGCACGCATAAGTTACTCCTCTTCTTCTGAGAAAATATAGTAAGGCATTGCTTTTTCCACCGCTGAACATAGAGAAAACAGGCGTGTGGGTCAAGTGAAAAGGGAATCACCACATGCTTGGTATATGTCCTGAATGAAGCAGGCGTGGGCTGGAGATGATCGGTACAAAGCTTCGGGCGAAGATTCAGAGTGCAGTAGGCTGAGAATCAGAAGTGTCAATGCGGTGAGAGGAAGATCTCGAGGCCTAACCGTTCCCTTTCTTTTCCTCTTCAATGGCTTTGAGGATCTTGTCCGGGGTCATGGGGAAATCTGTGAGCGTCACCCCGATCGCATTGCTTATTGCAGCGGCATAGGCCTGGGCCGCACTCATGGCTATGGACATGCCCGCCTCTTTGGCCCCATACGGGCCCGCGGGATCCAAGGATTCCACTATTATGTTGTTGATCTTGGGCATGTCACAGGCGAGGGGAACCTTGTACTCCAGCTGCGTCGGGTTCAGGCACCTCCCTCCGCCCCAGGCGTGGTACTCGGTCAGCATTCCGCCCTGCCCTCCCATGGCGACGCTGCCCTCAAACTGTCCCTCCACCAGCATGGGATTCAGAGCAAAGCCGCAATCCTGGGCCGCTGTGACCTCAAGGACCTTGACGATACCCGTTTCCGGATCCACCTCCACCTCAGCTATGCTGGCCCCAAAGGAAAAAGCTTCAGAGAGCTGGCCCTTGGGATTTTTCACCCATTCCCTGCTGTGATCCACCCTCGGCGCATAGTGCCCTTCTCCCGAGATCGGCCTCCCCTGGATAAGTCCCATCCGGACGGCCTTCCGAAGCGGGATGAACCGGTCAGGGCTCCCAACGACAAAGATCTTCTTATCTTTCAGCATGAGGTCGTCCGGGTTTGCCTCAAGCGCCTTTGCCGCAATGTCGAAGAGCTTGGTTCTTGCATCAATCGCGGCCAGCCTGGCGGCATTTCCTCCGGCAAAAGTGGTCACCATTGAATAGGAACCGGGATCATTGGGAGTCACCTCTGTATCGGCGGTGATCAGCGTCACGTCATCCATGGAAACACCCAGTTCCTCGGCCACCACCTGGACGAGCATATTGTCATTGCCCTGGCCGTTGTCCACCACCCCTGAAATGAGGGTGACGCCGCCGTCTTCATTGAATTTTATGATGGCCTGGGAGCCACCCCTGATCCCGAGAGGAAATCCGGTCTGAACCGAGTTTATGCCGATGCCTATCCCCTTCCAAGGAGGGAGTTTCCCGTATTTTTCCTTCCACTGTGATTTTTGAGCCGCCTTTTCAATGCATTCCGTCAACCCGCAGGATGAGACATAACTCCCGGTGGGGGTATATTCCCCTGTCTGCCGGGCATTGCGGAGACGCATGGTCACCGGATCAAGGCCCAGTTCCTCTCCCAGCATGTCCAGTTGCAGGTCTATTCCGCAGGCAAAGGAGCGGCCGTGCATCCGAATCATGCCCCTGATGGGTTTGTTGGTGAAAATCCTGTACCCGTTGTACCGCACATTGTCCATCCGGTATGCCTGCTCCATGCACAGGAAGGGCACAGAGGTGGCAATGGGGCCGGTTGAGGAATAGGCCCCGCCGTCCATGTAGCAGGTGATGTCCCTGGCAAGGACCCTTCCCTCCCGGTCAACACCTGTCTTTATTGTGGTGATGAGGGCGTGGCCCATGCGGACATTGATGGTATTTTCTTCTCTCGTATAAACGATCTTTACCGGCCGGCCCGACTTTCTTGAAAGTAGGGCACAGATGTAGTCGGCCGGCGAGATCTCGGACCTCCCGCCGAACGCCCCGCCTATGGCGATCTTCCGCACCTTGACCTTGTGGAGCGGCATCTGGAGGGCATTTGCCAAGGGCTTTGATTTCATGTGGGGACCAGCGTTCGGCATCCAGATCTCCAGGCTGCCCTCATCGTCAAAACGTGCCACGACGGCGTACGGCTCACTCATGAAATAATCGTCTTCAGCGGCGGTAAAGGTATCTTCACGAATCAGGTGGGACGCACGGAAGCCCTCTTCAACATCGCCCACGTCGATATTGACATGTACATTCACATTGTTGGGGTAATCCTCGTGGATCCACGGCCCCTCCGATGCCATTGCCGCAATAGGGTCATACACTGCCGGGAGTTCTTCGAGGTCCACGTCAATCAGATCCAGCGCCTCGAGCGCGGTCTCTTCGTCCACCGCTGCAACAGCCGCTATCTCCTCTCCGAAATACCGCACCTTATCCCTCGGAAGAAAATCCATGTCCTGGGTATAGCGGAACACCCCCCACTTGACCCCGGCCGTATCCTGGCCGGTGACAACGGCCTTCACCCCTCTGAGCCGTTCGGCTCGTGAAATATCGATGTGCAGAATCTTTGCATGCGCCAGCGGGCTTCGTTTGATCTTTCCCACCAGCATCCGAGGAAGCTTCAGGTCTGCTGCGAACTGCACTTGTCCTGTCACTCTCGAAAGGGAATCGACTCTGGGAATCCGTTTCCCGATCAGGGAGAACTTCTTTTCCATTCTTAACTCCCGGTAGTATTTCGGCCGGATCCCGTGGTCACGGCCGTCACCGCCTCCACGATCTTGGCGTAGCCGGTGCATCTACATATGTTTCCACTTATCCCTCGTCGGATTTCCTCTTCGTCCGGCGCAGGGTTTCTGTTCAGCAGCCCCTTGACGGACATGAGCATTCCCGGCGTGCAGAAGCCGCATTGAACCGCCCCGTGATCAATAAACGACTGCTGCAAGGGATCCAGTTTCCCCTTCTCCCCCAGGCCTTCCACGGTGGTTATTTCGCGGCCTTCTACCTCCATGGCCAGGGTGAGGCAGCTCCTTATCGGAATCCCGTCACACAACACGGTGCATGAACCGCAGACCCCTTCTCCACAGCCCTCCTTGGTTCCGGCCAGTTCCAGTTCTTCCCGCAGGACCTCAAGGAGGGTCCTGCGGGGTGAAATGTACAGGTCCACTTCCTCTCCGTTTACCGTGAGCGACAATGGTATCCTCTTTTTCATGGTATATTCCTTCTCCGGTTGTCCCATAGGTCGTGGGCCCCATCCGCTTTGCCCTCTTGCACCTCTCTCTGCGTCAGCTTTTCGTCCATTGAATGGCCTCTTGCAGGGCCCTTCTCACCAGGATGCGCGTCATCTCTTGCCTGTATTCCAGGGACGAGCCCAGGTTTTCAACCATAAAGGCGGAGGCATGTTTTTTTGCCAGAACCGAGGTGGCCTCAATGGCTTTTGTATCATCAATGGCTTTCCCCACAAGGGTAGCCGCTGCCTCCTTCAGCAGCAGGGGTGCTGCTCCTGCCCCGCCCACCGCGATCCTCACGTTCTCCACCTTTCTCTCCGTCACCTTGACCGACACCGCAGCCGATACAAGGGCAAAATCTACGGCCGAACGATAGGTAATCTTTTGAAAACTGCTCCCTGCCCCTTGCCCGGGAACCCGCACTTGTATTTCCAGCACAAGCTCTTCTGGCGTGATGGCAAAGGGACTCTCTCCTTTTCCAGTAAAGAACTCCTCTACGGGAAGCACCCTTTCTCCCTCGCTGGATGCCACGACCAGGTCACAGCCCAAGGCCATGAGGGCGCAAGCTCCGTCGGATTGGTTGGCGGAACGGCACCTGTCGCTGTTTTCTTCGGCATAGCAGGTCTGGCCGTTATTCTTGTGGCAAGGAGTCCTGCCGGACCGCCAGAATCGGGATTGATTGTAGAATAGACAACGCGTATCCAGGCATAGATTCCCCCCAACCGTACCCCGGAAGTGCTGGATTGAGGGGGCACCGATTCTTTCTACGGCTTGTCTCAGAACAGGCAGGTGCTTTTTGATTCTGTCGCTTTCCAGCACTTCGATCAGGGGTGTCATGGCGCCTAGGACGATCGCTCCATCTCTTTCTTCAATGCCCCTGAGGCCATCCAGATTTTTCAAGCTCACCACGAAACTTGGCTTCACGAGACGCTGTTTCATACGCACAAGCAGGTCTGTTCCGCCAGCCAGTACCACGGCTTCTTTACCGTGAGAAGCCAGGCAATTCAAGGCCTCCTGGAGATCTCCGGGAGCAACGTATTCAAATTCCGGAATGATCACTTTTCTAGTCCCTCGACTGTGGGAAAGGCCCAAAGGGCTTTCGTTCTTTTTCTAAATCCCGCTCAGAAGGTATTTCTCTCCCTCTCCGTCGCTGATATACAATAGCACAAGGGCAGGCTGATCGGCAAGCAGCGATATGCTTCCTGGGCAGATTTTTGTATCTCGGGCATGCTATAAATTTGGTGTCCATGGGGACATTGCTGGTCAGGGCTTCCAGTTGCCTTTCCCTCTGGGATCATGAGAGATCCAGATTCTCTTTCATGTAGCCAGGGACATTGGTGGTGACAGACCTGACTCCCCATTTTATGCATTGCCTGGCCATCTCCAGGTCGTCGACAGTCCAGACATGGAATCCGTATCCATGTTTAATGACACTCCTCGCAAAAGACTCGTTGATAATGCCCCAGTTTGAGCTGAGACCATCGGCTTTGATTCTCTTCAGTGTTTCAAGAACGGTTTCCAGTGATGGCTCTATTTCTCCGGACTCGTTTCTCTTAAATTCGCACACCCAGAATGCCTTGGATTGAAGAGCTTTTCTTTTGCATTCCCGAATCACTTCACCGTTGAAGGAAATAACAATAACCTGTTCGTGCCGGAGACCCGACCGCTTGATCTCTTCAAACAACCTGGGAACAATCGCCCCTTTGCTCTTGATCTCAATATAGATTTTTTTTCGTGCTGGGATCGTGGAAAACACCTCTTCAATGGTTGGAATGAATGCCCCCTTGTACTTCTCACCTCGATAGCGCCCCACATCCAGTTTGCGCAGTTCATCCAGGGTTGAATCTCTGATCAGCATTCTCTTCCCCGCAACGCGCTTCGTATCGTCATCATGAATACAGACAATGTGCCCATCCCTGGTCAGGTGAAAATCACCCTCAATGGCATCCGCACCCTCTTCCCATGCAAGCTCAAAGGCCGGCAGGGTGTTTTCCGGCGCAATTCGTGAAGAACCCCTGTGAGCAACGATGGCTACCGGTTCCATGGCGCACATAATATTATCCAACATCTTTCCTGCACAACTCTGGATATTGACAAGCGAAAAGTATCAGACAGGCCTATAAGAAAACAATAACTATGAAATGGACTATGGCTTGAATCACTGAGACGTATTTAAGAATAGAATGGGTGAACTATAGGAGTGCAAAAGGCGAAAATCAAGGGAAATTCTGGCAACTGATGCCGAGAATGGTTTCCATCACCCTTTCTTATACGCGAAGGGCAACAGCGACTCCCAATAATCCTGGCAAGCGTGGCAACGTGTGAACTACTTACACGACCGGTAAGCAGTGAGGTATTCCTCTGTTGTCATTCCGGAAAGCCCGCAGGGCTTATCCGGAATCCAGAGTCCCTCATTCGCGGGAATGAACGCAACGTCGCAAGCGACGGGGTATTTAACCCGGTGCAGGAATAAAGATCCGTAAGAAGAAGAGGTACTTTCAGGGCCATCTCAGGCCTTACTGACCTTAAAATGAGTCTTGTGGACCAGATAGGCCGTTTTATAGTGATTTAGCGTCCAATGATTGGCGATAGATAAAAATCATCTTTACATCCTGAATTATTTGTGTAACTATTCGCCGTCTTCAACAATCAAGTCCTTTTAACAAACGCATTTATGAAAAGCGCACCGAAAAGGCAGCAGCCAGTTCGGTTCAATATTGCGCTTGAATTTTCATATCCTGATAGAGAAATCACATCAGCCGGACCCATCCACGGATAGCCGTCCGTAGCTGGAAATTGGCTTATTGCCCGAAGACTCCACAGAGTAGAAATAGAGCCAAAGCATAAACAGGAACTCCGGAAAGGAGACAGGCCGATGAAATGCTTCTGCAGAGGAATGCGTGAGAGAAGGATTTTTCAGAATATCTCTTTCATGGTCTTCCTTGGACTCACAATCTTTACCGTCTGTACATTTTGGTCAGACGCTGCGTTCGGATCCGCGTCCGGAACCATAGAAATGAATATCGGGACGGACGTGGATGGAAAAATCACCTCTGTGGAGGGATCTGCCGCCCTGCTTTTCGATAACACTTCCTGGTGGAGCACCATCCAATGGGTCGGAGACTATGCCCAAGTGGAAGTCTACCTAGACGGAGTGGACATAAGGCGCATAGCAACATTCATCTATACCCGAGCTCCAAATTATATCAATGACATTACGGACCACAGAGAAAAAGTCATTAATTGGTGGCCTGCACAGTTGGCGCCGGGCGAACACACGGTCAGCTACCGTATACTGGATGTGTACAGCGGGCAAGGATATATAACAGGAGATTATGGAAGGGTCGTAGGCAACATCATAGCAGAATACGCGATCTATGTGTATGTGGATGATGCAGGCCAGCAGTACCTCAGATACAGCGAACGCCTGAACCTGGGATACGGCCATATGCAGTGCGGGGGCATGGGAGGAGAGCCGGTCAACATCGGTACCGGCAACAGTGTGCAGCAACAAACCGATATCTCAATCCCCGGTCCGGGAATCGGCCTCTCGCTTGCCCGTACTTACAACAGCCGATCCGACAGCTCGGGATCTTTTGGGTTCGGCTGGACACACAACTACAATCTGAGGCTGAACGAGGTTGACGATTTACACATTGGATTAGAACAAGCAGACGGGCGAACCAGCCTGTTCACAAAAAATCCCGACGATGTCTATCAGGAGATTGCCGGCAGACCGACCTACATCGAAACCCTGCTCGTTGACGATATCGTCCAGGGATGGCGCTGGCATACACTGGATGGCGTGGTTTATGAGTTTGATGTTTCGGGGATGCTGAAGGAAATCTCCAAATCGGGAAACACGACTTCTCTTTCCTACGATGCCCTCGGCCGTTTGGATAGGATTGACGATCAGGCAAACGGGCGCAGCTTGGAGCTTTCCTACAACTCCCAGGGATTGATCAGCGCGGTTTCAGGACCAATCACCCCGGCAATCCCCACGGGTATATGGGTGAATTACCTCTACGATGCGCACCAGAATCTAATAGGAGTGACGTACGCCGACGGTTCAGGTTTCAATTACAGCTACACGGATCCGAATGACATCCACAACCTCACCGGAAATCAGGATATGATGAATCACTTCCTGGCTACCTGGAGTTATGATGCTCAGGACAGGGTCGTCGATAACTGGTCGAGGGACGGCCGCGGAATCCACATCGAGTACACGGGCTACAGTACCCGAACTGTTACCGATGCGTACGGCTCGACATACGACTATACCTTCGGCGTCCTCAACGGCTACAAGGCCTTCTCCCAAAAAGACGGGAGCGGTGCGTGCCGCGAGTGCGGCGGGAATGTAGTAAAAAGAGAATACGACGGCAATCTGCGGGTGACCGAAATAGAATATGCCGACGGTCTCAAATATCAGTTCGATAACTTTGACGGCCATGGCAACGCCGGGACCGTGAAAATTGAACCAGGCACTTCCGAGGAGAAAACCATCACCCGGACTTTTCATCCGCAGATCAGGGCCATGCTGACCCAAACCGAGCCGAGCCTTCTGGGTGCCGGTGAAAAGGTCACGATATGGGACTATGACGATGACGGAAATGCCGCTCCCAATGAAAATCCCACCCAGCTCATCCATCGAAAGATAGAGCAAGGATTTACCAGAGACGTCTCAGGGGCTATCGTCCCCTGCGAAGCGATTACCATCTACACCTATAACAGCAAGGGCCAAATCCTCGCCATCGACGGTCCCCGCCCGGGAACGGGAGACACCACTACCTTCACTTATGATGAGGCAACTGGGGATCTCCTCTCTGTCGCCAGGCCCGTGGTAGGCACAACAACCTACTCCGAGTATGGTGCGGCTGGAAAAGTAGGCCGTGTAACCGACTCCAACGGGAACGCCGCACTGTACACGTATGACGGCAAGGGACGGCCCCTCACCATGAGCCAAGAGGGCGTCGGCGTTGCCACCTATATCTACAATACTGCCGGAGGCCTCATCAGCGTGACCCAGCCGAACGGTGTGAGCACCAACCTCATCTATGATACGGATTACGGGCGCCTGGCTCGGATAGTGGATGCGCTTGGAAATCACACAGAATTCAGCTATGACGGCCAGGGAAACCGGATCGAGATCGCACGGTACAATGCCG
>CAZONI010000084.1:0-14960 GCA_964581175.1 uncultured Desulfobacteraceae bacterium | reverse complement strand
GCGTTCTCGGCTTGCGGGTTCACTCTGACAGTGCTGCGTCCCGACTTGCTGGAGCAGGTTCAGGCGGCGATCATGGTACAGTTGCATGGCGCTCCTGAGGGCCTGCAGGCCCAACTGACCGGCCTGATTAGGGGCTTGCTGCGCAACTGGGCCTCGGTGGGTCTGGTGGGTTTTTTCTCCTCGATATACTCCAGCGCCGGATGGGCAGGGAACCTGAAGTCTGCCGTGCGGGCCCAGGCCCGTCCACTCTTTGACATGAAGGAGCACAAACGGTTCTTCTTTCTGGAGGTACTGGTGAATTTCGCGATTCTACTGGGTCTGCTCTTCATCCTGGCAGTGACTTTCGCCCTCGCAGTCATGGCGACTTCGTTGACCGGCACGATCGTGCACTGGCTCGCACTGGATGCGGTCCCCGGCATCAGTGTTCTGCTGAGGATTGTGGGACCCATTCTGTCGGCCACTGCCGGATGGGCTATGTTCGTGTACCTTTATATGGTGTTGCCGGAGACCAAGTTTCCATTCCGCATCATCGCGTGGGGTGCGGTGATCGGATCCGCGGGACTCTTTTTCCTGCAGTACCTCACCGGTTTTCTGATGGGCAAATTTTCGGGCAACCCCGCGGCCGCTGTGTTCGGTCCGGTGATTGTACTGATGCTCTTTTTCAACCTTTTTGCGCGCCTCAATCTCTATGTGGCCGCTTGGATCGCGACCTCTGTGCAACCGGCTGTAGCCGACCAGATCCAGGAGTTCGACCGTCCATTGCTGAAGGCTCTTAGAGTGTCGGACCTGGTTCGCCGGGAGGTGCGGGCAGGGCTCGACCATGCGGCGAGAACGGACAAGTGACTAATGTGAGTCTCTGTTGGAAAATTTGAAATGGGGACACATCTGGTGTTTATATCACGTTTAAGGGAGCGAACTCATGAAATACCTCAGCAAAGATATCTATTCACACATGGCGCTGTATAACAAAAGGGCGAACGAGGAGATGCTTGCCGTGTTGGCGCAGCTCACGGAAAAGGCTCGCAAACGGGACACTGGATCGTGGTTCGGATCAATTCACCGGATCGTGAACCACATCATCATTGCGGATATGTACTGGCTCAATCGTTTCAAGCCGGTGTTTCCTGAGTCTGCCGTGTTGAACGAGCCAAGACTGTCGCCCGAGAAACTGTCCTGGAAGCACGATCTTTGCGAAGACTTCGAAGAGTTCCAGCACGAGCGGCCGTTTGTGGACGACCGCATCATCGCATGGTTTGAGGAGTGCCCTGAAGACCGGTATGGAGATACGTTCCAGTATTCGGATTCTGTGGGTAACCTTCAAAGTGCGATTGCCGGGCAGGCATTTGAGTTTCTGTTTCTTCACCAGGTCCACCACAGGGGACAGGTATCCCAGGTGTTGGACTCACTGGGGTTGCCGAACAATTTCGCGGACAATGTCGCGTTCCTTGAAGCATCGAAATGAGCGGAAACGCTCACTATAACGGTTGATGTAGGATAAACCGACCATGAATAGAGATAAGACGCACCCACCAGCGCCCCTGTCTAATGAGCAAATCTCAGGATCAGAAGAACGCCAGGTCGCAAGCAGCGAATACAACTCAGCTTTTGCCTATCTGCGCGCTTTCATCATAGTACTCGTGGTCATTCATCATACGGCGGTCGCCTATTTCCTTCCAGCTGCCCCGCCTCCTGCTTCTTCATTGGCGGGGAACCTGCACTCGATCCGAGGAATCTCTCCTGTAATTGATGTGCAGCACTCAAAGCTCTTCTTCTTTGTTGTGTATTTCAATGACAGGTTCTTCATGCCGTTAATGTTCTTCCTCTCGGGACTTTTTGTATGGGGGAGTCTTCAGCGGAAAGGAAAATTGATCTTCCTTCGCGATCGGCTAGTCAGACTCGGCCTACCATTCCTGGTAATGACCATTCTTGCACCACTCACCTATTACACGACGTATCTCCAAGCCGGCGGAAATTCGGGCCCATCCGGCTTCTGGCAACAATGGTTCTCTCTTACCAATTGGCCCACAGGCCCTGCTTGGTTTATTTGGTTATTGCTTGCTTTCGACATTTTCACTGTACTCTTATCCGCACTTGTACCTAGTGGTTAACAGAGACAGGTGCATCGGATGCGGTCTGTGTGTTATTACCTGTTCAACCGAGGCGATGAGTTTGGTAGTGAAGCCGGAAAAAGAGCATACGACGCCGCCTGCAAGCAGCGCGGAACAGATGATGATTATGGCCAAAAACCGGGGGCTGATGTGAATATCGCGTGCCTGACATGACGCCTCGCACAGCGGAGTGACTTTTTCCTGTAAAAAGTCACTTCACATACATCATGTCTTTGAGCAAGTGTTTTTCCCAGTTCAAATTCGAATTCATCAAATCTGCCTTTTATTGTTCCTTGGACTGATATATGACTTATAATTATCCCGAACGTCGGCCATGCTCACCTGATGATGACCCTGGCAACGCTGCTGTTCAAACGGAGCCTGTGAGACTGCTTTTACAAGGAGTAAAGATTCCGGACACCCTGTCTTGACCGACACCGCCTCAGAGGAAACCCAATTTCCTCGTAAAATCTTACAATTCAATCACTTATCCTGACCTGCTTCCAAACGGCGCTTTGGCATACGGCTTGCTCATTTATCTGCCTGAATTTCAGTTTTCGTGTGCGATCGGATTTCCATATCCACAAACCAGTGAGGCGCTCTAAGGGAGATGTTTTACTCCACACGATCAAAACTTATTGCCAGCTTCCTGGCGGTTGAGTTGCTCGTCGGCGCCGTGTCGCTTTTTGCCGGTGCGAGGCTTCTGAACGAATATGTCCTCGGGGAAGCCGCGAACCGGGTGCGATTGGATCTGAACGCGGCCTCCGAAATGTACCGCACGCATATCAAGTTCGTCAGAATTTCTCTGAACATCACGGCGCTGGGATTCGGGTTTGTTTCCTCCCTGGGAGCGCGGAACACTTCTGCCCTGGTGGATCGGCTGGACCGAATGGCGCGATATGCGGAACTGGACTTTGCGGGAATCGTTACCCCGGACGGGCGAACCTTGTGCCGTATAGGTCACAACTCGCAACCTCGTGAAAACTCCCCGGCCGATAACCCGCTCGCAAAGCTGGTACTTGAACGCAGGGCGCCCCTGTCCGGCACCCTTGTCTTGAGCAGAGAGTTTCTTTCCGCAGAGAACCCTGAACTTGCGGAGCGCACCCGGATGCCGTTGCTTTCCGCCTCTGCTCAAGACCCTCAGTCGACAAAAGAAGTTACCCCAGGCATGGCAATTGTCTCAGGAATACCGGTCTTTGACGGGAGTACGCTGCTCGGGGTCCTCTACGGCGGGATCCTCCTGAACGGCAGCGAAAATCTCGTCGACACGGTCCGCGACACGGTCTTTCAAGGAGAGACTTATGGGGGCCGCAGCATCGGCACCGCCACCATTTTCTTAGGCGATCTTCGCATCTCGACCAATGTCCTGACCTCCGATGGCAAGCGGGCCATCGGAACTCATGTTTCGCCCCAAGTCAAAGAAGATGTGCTCCAGAAAGGCATGCGCTGGACAGGCCCGGCATTTGTTGTCAGCGATTGGTACATCACTGCCTATGAACCGATTGAGGACATTTCGGGGAGACGCATAGGCATGCTCTATGTCGGGGTCTTGGAGCAGAAATATCGCGATATCAAGCAGAAGGCCCTGGGCGTGTTCATTTTGATCACGCTCGCCGGCATGGCTCTGGCCGCGGGCCTGGGTTATGGCTTGGGTTACAGGATTATGAAACCGGTGCGCCGCCTCATAAAGGCCAGCAAACAGGTTTCCGAAGGCAGCCTTGCTCCTGATATCGGGCCGGTTTCAAAGGATGAGATCGGGGTACTGCAGAAGAAATTCAGAGAGATGGTTGAAGCCATGGGGCGCCGGCGGGCGGCCAGCGAAGACCGGATCATCCAGTCGGAAAAACAGGCAAGCGTTGGAAGGCTGGCGGCGGGTGTCGCCCACGAGATAAACAATCCCCTAACGGGAGTGCTGACCTATACGCACATGCTGCTGCGGCGAAAAGAACTCAGCCCGGAAGTACGGTCGGACCTTGAGACCATCGTATCTGCGACCGAGCGTGTGAGGAAAATCGTCAAAGGGCTCCTGGATTTTTCCCGACAGACCCAATTGGATCCCGAATCTACCGAGGTCAACCGGCTTGTTCGGTCAGCCATCGCACTGGTTGAAAATCAGGCCTTAGTAAAAGGTGTCAACATAAAATTCAGCGCGGGGGAAAACCTGCCGCCGGTCATCCTGGACCGCAGTCAGATGCAGAGTGTGCTGATCAATATCATCATCAACGCCATGGACGCCACCGAGCCGGGAGGCAATATCAGAATATTCACCGCCGCTGCGTTATCCGGCAACGAGGCCAGCCAGAGGGGAGTGGAAATCACCGTCGCGGATACCGGCGGTGGAATTCCTGCTGAAAACCTTAGAAGGCTGTTTGATCCCTTTTTCACGACAAAGGCGATCGGCCAGGGAACCGGTCTCGGTCTTTCCGTCTCACAGGGAATCGTCCAAAGGCACGGGGGCACCATTCGGGTTCAAAGTGAGGTCGGGAAGGGGTCCAGATTCTTTGTGTGGCTGCCGGTCGAAAGGGAGGCTGAGTAGCATATGAAAATTCTCGTCGTCGATGATGAAGGAATCGTTTTGGATAGTTGCCGGCTGGTGCTCGAATCGGAGGGTTTCGACGTCATGTTGGCTCCGTCGGTGGATGAGGCACTGCAGATCATCGAAGACCAGTCGAGTCAGGCGCTGTTCGTACTCCTGATCGATGTCAAGATGCCTATTCACGATGGAATGTACCTCATGAGGAAGGTAAAGGAAAAGTGGCCGGCAATCCCGATTATTGTCATGAGCGGATACCCGACTGCGGAAACCATAAAGACGGCCGAAGCCTTGGGTGCGGCGACCTTTGTCGCCAAACCCTTTACGCCCGACGAACTGCTTGAGACGGTCAAATCCGTAATTGGAAAGGGGAAGGGTCATGGAGATACGAAAAGCATTGGTCATTGACGACGAACAGATTGTGCTGGACAGTGTCGGCAAAATCCTCAAGGACGAAAATTTCCATGTCGAGGCCACCTTGAGTGGTCGTCAGGGTATTGATTGGGCCCTGAAGAATACCTACGACATCGTACTGACCGATGTCCGCATGCCGGACATCGGGGGAATGATTGTACTGAGAGATGTAAAACGTTCCCGGCCGTCCCTGCCCGTGGTCATCATCACGGGATTCGCCAGCGTCAAATCCGCCGTTCAGGCCATGAAGCTCGGGGCAGCAGATTACCTGGAAAAACCGTTCACTCCTGAGGAATTGCTGGGCGCAGTGAACTCGGCCTTGCATCTGGCCGCCACCACCGAACCGGACGAGCAGAAAGTGGTACACAAGGAAGAGATCCGAAAGGTCCTAGAGCTGGCCGCATGCGACAAAGACTTTTTCCATAACCTTCTCAAGAACGGAGCGGACGCGCTGGAGGACTTCCAGTTAACCGGGCCGGAAAAACTGGCGCTGCTGACCGGAGATGTCTCATGGATAGAAAGCCATCTCGGTCCGCTGACTCCGGAGCAAAAGGAATGGTTTGAGCTGAAGGCGACCTACGCGCAGATGTCCTTGGAAGGATTCTTTTAAAAAGTCGGTGATCTTGTGGCGGTCACGCGAGGAGGGTGTTCATGGAAACAAGGAAAGCATTGGTGATTGACGATGAGCAGATCGTGCTGGACAGTGTCAGCAAGATCCTGAAAGACGAAAACTTCGAGGTCGAGGTCACCTTAAGCGGTCGTCAGGGTCTGGACCAGGCGATTCAAAAAAATTACGACATCGTACTGACCGATCTTCGTATGCCGGATATCGGGGGAATGCAAGTTCTCAGGGACGCCAAACGCGCCAAACCGGCTCTGCCGGTCGTTATGATTACCGGCTACGGCTCAGTTAAATCGGCTGTTCAGGCCATGAAACTAGGCGCCGCGGAGTATCTGGAAAAACCCTTTTCCCCTGATGCACTGATCAGGACGGTCAAGTCCGCCCTGCACATAGCGGTCACCCGGGGTCCCGAAGACCAGCGGCTCATCCACAAGGAAGAGGTCTTAAGGGTCCTCGATCAGGCGGCCGAGGATTATGAACTTGTATACAACCTGCTGCACTACGGTGCCGATGCCCTGGAGGGCTTTGATCTGACCGGCCCGGAGAAGCTGGCCATCCTGACCGGTGACATCCCGTGGATTGAAAAGCAGATCGGTCCGCTCAGCCCGAAGCAGCGAAAGTGGTTGGACCAACGTCTTAGTGCGGAAATCTGGTAGCCTTCTGTATCTGCTCCGGACTGACCCCGGGGCCTCCATTCTTGAATGAGATGGCCAGGGGCCATCCAGGAGATAAAGCCATGGCTGAGAGAATGCTCATCATCGACGATGAAATGCTCGTGCTCGATTCCTGCCGGAAGATATTTGCGGCCGAGGGCTTTGATGTGGTCATCACGCCGAGCCCGAAGGAGGGACTCAAGCTTGCTGCCGATTCGAAGTTTGACGTCGTCCTTTGCGACTGGCAGATGCCCGGCTTCGACGGCATGGACGTGGTTCAAGAACTCGATCGCCTTTCACCTGATTCAGCTGTCGTAATGATCAGCGGGTACCCGTCGGTGGGGCGTGCGACCGAGGCCATGAAGAGGGGGGCCATGGACTATCTTCCCAAGCCCTTCACGCCGGAGGAGGTCCAGGAGGTCGTCAAGAGGGCAGTGAGGCGCAAAATCACTGAGGAAAAGAAGAGTCTCGGGCGAGTCGAAAGTATCATGAGGTCGTTTCAATTTCCAGTGCCGAGTCTGGAAGACAAGGCACCCAAGACCATCGCCGAAACCGTCGCCTCCAGCGTCGGCGTCGGCAAGGCGACCTCACCCTGGTTCAGCGTCTTTGTACTGGGAATTCTGGCGGGCGCCTACATTGGCTTCGGAGGACTGCTTTCGTCGAGCGTGACCTTTGATCTGGCTGCAAAGGCGGGCATTGGAATCCAGAAGTTTGTGGCGGGCTCGGCCTTCAGTCTCGGCCTGATGCTTGTCGTTATTGCAGGGGCCGAGCTGTTTACGGGCAACAACCTGATGGTCTCGAGCGTGATGTCAAAGGAGATCACCCTTAAAGTCATGTTCAAGCGGTGGGGACTCGTTTACCTGGCCAATTTCCTCGGGTCCATCCTGCTGGCTCTGCTCTTCTATTTTTCGGGGCTCTGGAAGGTCGGAGGCGGCGCCCTGGGAAAGGCGTCCGTCGGGGTCGCTTACGCGAAAGTCGGATTAAGCTTCAGTGAAGCGCTCTTTCGCGGCATCGGCTGCAACTGGCTGGTCTGCCTGGCCGTCTGGATGGCGCTGGCCGCCCGCCAGACGGTGGGCAAGATCTTTGCCATCTTCTTCCCTATCATGGGGTTCGTGGCCATCGGCTTTGAGCACTGCGTGGCCAACATGTACTTTATTCCGGCCGGGATTATGCTGAAGAACTGGGCCGCTATTGCACCTTCCGGGATCGACCTCAGCGGCCTGACCTGGATCAGCTTTCTCTGGAAGAACCTCGTGCCGGTCACCATCGGAAATATCATCGGAGGCGCATTCTTTGTGGGCATGAGCTACTGGGGCGCATACCTACGGCCGGTCCCCATATCCGCAGAAAAAGCCGCCTATCCCGGAAACAGTCGGGCGATGGTCGCCAAGAGTTAGAGGTACTCAGGGACTGAAAATTCTCAAACGACCCAAAGATCTTTCCAGCCCGAAGACGGTTCTCTGTAATGCGGCGCTTTAATGCTGAGGGCAATGAACGTGAAGTGCGCCACCGGTGTTCTTCGCTGTTCGCATTTACTTGTGCACAAAGATGATAGCGGTAATATCCCGCATCTTCATATTTTGAAGATCTTCCTTGTACAACCCCATCACCGGTCTTTGAATCTTGGCCCATATTTTGGAGGCCATCAGATCCTTGCCGCCGTCGAATATAAAATAAGCCTGCTTGATGTTCTTGTTGGAACCGCCGGGCATAACATACTCTTTGCCGATGCCTTTGGCTTTGTAGTATGAGACCACCTTGTCAAAGGCGTCGGCCGTGGTAAACACCTGGGTGTTTCCGGTGATATTGGCTCGTTTGGCCATTTGATTGGCATCATCGGTCGCCCGCCGGTCCAGCGCCGCACCCGGATAGGCTTTGAAACCGCCTGCAAGGGCCGGGGCCGTCGATAAACAAAGAACAACCAACACCGTCATGCAAATTACCTTTCTCATAAACACCTCCGTTTTCCATGTCAAAGTGCCTTCGAGTCAGAAACGATTCAAGATCTGAATTTTGCCCGGGTTGCCGGAATAAGGTAAAAATCGGCGCCGGCAGCAAGTCGCGTACGACGGTAAACCCCCGGCCGGCCGTCACGCCTGGGACAGCGCTTTGGACATCTTCCGGAACTTGGATGCTGTAACCAGGCCTATCACAAGCAAAACCGCCCCCAATCCTATAAAGACAATGCTCAACGTCGCGTCGCCGCCCGGTTCCAGTACCGCCTCAGCGGGGTTTTCAGGATTATAGTATACTTGTATGTTTTTGCCTTTGGGGTAGCGGGCGACTGTATGATGGGCATCTTTGGATTGGCCGAAGGTGATCCGGCCGGATTGGTAGTCCCGGTTCCCCACCGAGTAGGTATATTTGACTACCGGATAGGATTTGACGACCTTTCTCCTGCTGGTGCCCGAGCCGGTTGTTTCGGTGCGCTTTTCGATTTCCGATTGGGTTACCGAGCCTTTGGCGACCGGCCAGTTTTTGCTTTCCAAGCCCTTTTGATAAGATGTATATCCAAAACAAGCGAAGGCGATGCCGGCCACAACGAACAGCAGGCCTCCCGCGATTTTCTCCAGCTTGTAGCTCAGGAATCCGCCGGCGGCAAGGTACAAGCCGAAGACCAAGATCACCAGTCCGAACACTTTGGCGCTGCTCAGAAAAAATGGAATGCTCAACAAAATAAGAAAGACGGCAAGGATGCGCTTGAGCCATCGTTTGGCCGTGGAAATTTTCGGCGCCACGGTATTCACCGCCTTTTGCGCAAAATCGTCAAATGCTTCCGCCGCTTCTTCTTGAGACATGCGTTTCATGGTGTCCTCCTATTGTTTGCTCCAAATGCGCGTATTCAAATTCAACTCATCCACGATGTCGATCACCAGTTTCATGTCGTCGTAGTATTCTTTTATCCTGGAAAAATCGAGCAGGCTGTCCATCAGGGCGGGCTCGAACAGTTCGCGGTCGAAAGCGATGGCCACATAGAGCATATTGCCCGAAAAAGAGAGCCGAATCTCTTTCTGTGTGCGGGTTTGAAAGGCCGTAATGCGCTGCATCAAACTGGTGGAAAGGATATAGCGGGCTTCGACCTGGTCCTGCCCGTAGACCACAAAGAGCCGCTCGAACTCCGGGTCTTCAAGCTTAATCAACTCGCCTTTCTGAACGTTCAGCTTCTGAAGGGCCTGCCCCATACCCCCCAGGAGCTTTTCAGCCTTGTCCGGCAATACAATAGTGGTCCCGCTGAACGATTTGTTGAAGTCGGCTGCAAAGAACAGACCCTTGAAGATCGGATACACGCGTGTACGCGTTTTGCGGCTGGAGCCGGCCTCCGCCGAATGATCGCGGACCCTTTCCACACGGTTCACCTGGATTTCGGAGAACTGGATGGCGGTCCGGCCCAAAGTGCCGCTGACCAGGTCATCGCCGTAATAGCGGTCCGGGTGTTCGGCGAACAACCGGCTGTTGATGAACGCGGTTTTGGGCACCATCCCGTTCTTCTCATACTTGAGCTCCGGATGAATAAAGGCGACAATCTTGGGTATGATTACGTCCTTGAAACGGTCCTTGTAGCCCTTGAAGTATTTGGCGTACCAGATGAAGACGGGTACGGCGCTGATACAAAGAGCGATCAGCATCATGTTGAGCGGCAGGCCTGTTTTGGCCAACAGGATGAGGCACGCAAGGTTGAAGAGCGCCGCAAAAACAACCACCGGCACCATCCTTTTTTTAGCGGTTTTGCGCAGATCCTCCAGTTGGACCAGATCCGGCATCAGCTCGGACTCGTAGAAAGCCTCAAGGGATCGCATACTTATCTCCTTCTGATGCGGCCGACAACCGTTTGGCCGGGAAGAGATCGGTTAAACAGCATTTTGTGTCCCCCGCTCGGTTTCTCGAAGTCAAGAGGCAAAGAGGCTGCCCACATCGACATTAGCCCTTTCCTGTTCCGCGATTTCGAAAAAGACCCTCTTCCGGTAGTGCATCAAAGCGGCCACGATATTGCTGGGAAACATCTCAAGTGCGTTGTTGTAGTCCCGGACGGACGCGTTGTACGCCCGGCGGGCGGCCGAGATCTGCTCTTCCACCTCGTTGAGCGACGCCTGAAGATCGGCGAAGTTTTGGCTGGCCTTCAGATCGGGATAGTTCTCGGCTGCCACCATGATCCGCCCGATGACCTGGGTTGCCTTGCGGTCCAGGTCGGCCGTCTCGGCATCGCTCATTTCGCCGGAGACGGCCTTGGCGCGCATGGCAGTGATGTCGGTGAGCACGCCGGCCTCGTGCTGCATGTAGCGCTGCACCGCTTTAATCAGGTTTGGGATGAGATCGAAGCGTTTCTTGAGCAGCACATCGATGGTGCTGAATGCGGTTATTGCCTGGTTCTTTTTTCTCACCAGACTGTTGAAAAGCAGAATCACCACCAGAACGGCCACGGCCGTGACGATCGCTGTGATAACCATCGTGTCCTCCATGCATCCAATTGCTTGTGCGGTTCATGATCCGGCGCCGATATGTTGCGTTGCTACCAGTATTGACGCCGGATTTCCGGATATCTCACTCCCACGCTGCTAACGAAACGGCTTCAAATTCCTGCCCGGCCTTTCGAAACCGCTTCTAATCAGACTTTGAGAAATAATACCCCACGGCATCTTTGTACCCGTTCCCAAACCCCAGCATATTGTTGCTCATCGCGAATCCTTTGAAGTCGAGGCTGAACTTGACATAACGGTCCAAATTGCGCTCTCCCGAAGGCGGGCCGCCGATCCCGATGCCCACGGTTCCGCTGGCGTCTTTGACTTCGAAACGTTTTGCAAGACCCATGGCGAACGTTTCAGCCTTTTTGCTGATTTCTTCGAAGTCTTCCAACTCCAGGGAATAGGCGGAAACGCTCCAAAGGCTGACGTCGATGCCTACCATGGCGCCCACCAGATAGCTCGTGGCCTGTTGGTAGAGGTCGCCGATCAGGTTTTCGATCATGGCGCCGGCCGCGCCGCTGTCGAGTCGCGACACCACCTGATACGTCTTGGGATCGATTTCGAGCCAACCCCAGCGCGCCGTATCTCCGATGACGGCCGGGGTGCTCGGGAAAAGCATGGCCGACCCGCAGGCCTTGATCCGATTCATGACCGATTGGGGGTAGCCCTTTGCCTGCAGCATGTCGATGAAGGCCTGTTTGTTGGTACGGTCGATGAAGGCCAGTTGCGTGCCCTCCGGGCATCGATCCCACAATTCGAACAGGCCGACGCTTCCGCCGGGAACGGCGGCCGCTTCCAGGCGCGCGGCAGTCAACCCGGACATCAGGGCAAATGCGTGCGAGGCCTTCCGAATATCCGCGCCATCGCCGCCGTGGATATCGTTGGCCGCATGCAACAGATCCATCCGAGTCGACACTTTTCCGGCGGCGTCCGGTCTTTCGACTGAAACGAGGATGCACCGTCCATTCAGGGTGCGTCCCACCTTGAGACCCAGATCGCGGGCCAGCCGGTTCTCGTACCGGGCCTGGGCCGCGATGAAGCGATCGATCACGCAGCGGCCGTACCACTGGAGAGACGACAGGCCGTCGGGAGCCGTGGCGGCGGCGTGGGCTTTCGCACGCAGTGTTTGCAGTTCGGCGGCCCCGGTCTCGTTAAGGTCGGGCGCGTTGACCGAGAGAACGTGAAATCTTCCGGTGATGGGGTGCTGAGGATCGACCGGCTGTTCGGCCGTGGTTCGGCGGCCGTCCATACTGACGGAGATGCGTTCGTTTTGGACGGTCCAGGCGTTGAGGCGCACGCTGTTTCTCCCCACGCGCCGCCCCGAAGGGCCGTCCAGTATGCATTTCAAAGCCGGTTGACCCTGTTCCCGGATTTCCGTATAGCCGATATCCAGGGCGTCCAGACCAGCCTCATCGTCGTAAAACGATTCGGCCAGAACCGTTACCGCTTTGGTTTTGGAAGCGCCGCCGCCGGCGAGGGAATCGGCAGCCATGCGGCCGCTTGCCGTGGTCTTGGAGGCAACGGCCGTAAGGTCAAGTTCCACCTGGATGCTGATTTTCCGCCGCCGGTCCGAAGGCTCTCTGTCCGACCCATCCCATTTCACAAGGCCTTCTAGCTGGTCGAGTTCCCGGCACCAGGGAAACACTACGAAATGCTTCCGCCCGTCTTGGTCTTCAAAGCGCAGGGCCGGTAGGGAGCCGATGCTGATCTTGGCCACACCGGCACGTTCGGCCAGTGTTTTTTTACCCTGATCGGTGGGTTTGACCTCCGCCCGGGTGGTCGCCAGCCCCTGTTCGTTCAGAAGTCTTTCGGCCAGGCGTGCGAGATCCGATGGAGCGCCCCACCCCTGGGTCGAGACGGCCTCGGGACTATAGCGCTGGGACCAGGCTTCGCCGCGGCCGGGAACCCACTGCAGACCAGCGACGAATTTGAGGGAGTCCCCCTGCCTGGCCGCCTTTTTCAGGCGGCGCGCCCCCGGTGTAATGGCCCCAAGAACGGGCACCCGCTCTTTGCCCAGATCTGCCGTATCCAGATTCACGGGCCGGGCGGTGGCACGGCCGGGGCGTTCGTATCCCCGCGCCTCTCGCCGGGCCTGAAGCTCAGCTACTTTCTTCTCCAGCTCGCGCCAGAATCCCTCTGCGATGTCGTCCTTTATTTCCAGACGTTCAGACAAAAGCACCGCATCCTTAAAAGGTTTTGCCAGGAGAGGTCGGGCGGCCTCTTCCAGGATTAGGGAACCGAGTTCCCAATCGGCGATTTTTTCTTTGCCCGGCAGATCGAAGAGCATGACTCCCCGGCGGCTTTGTCCGTCGAAAATCACGCTCTGTTCGTCCAGGCCGAAGATCAGTTTGTCTCCCATGGGTCGCGGGCGGCACACGCCGGTGGCTGCAACGGCCGCCGGACCGGAAACCCCGGTGCCGCCGAAGTCGCCCAGACCGCGATGCTTTTTGGTCGCGGCTTTTTGACGCGCCTCGGCCAGGCGTTGATCAAAGGCCTGCTGGTTCACTGCAGCCGATCCCTTTTTCTTGAGCACCAGGAGAGGGCCGATGCGGGTGTGAGACCCGTCGGCGTGATCGCGGAACGTGACATCCAGGGCCACGAAGTTGCCCCTTTGCCCGGCGACCCTGTCCTTGACGACACCTGCTGCGTTGACGAACACATCGATGCCCCGGCCCGCCAGGGAGGGTGGGCCCAAGGCGGCCGGCTTAAATGCCGCCGAGGCCAGGTCCAGACGCACGCCGCCGCCGCGGACGTCCACAAAGAGGTACCCCTTGTCTTTCTTCTGCGCCAGGCGTCCGGGCAGGCGAAAGGCCAGGCGGATCATATTTCTTACTCCCGGCGCCACCATGGTGGCGCGGTGGAACCCCAGGGGCAGGCATTCGGTGGCCGGGTGCAGCCGGAAAACCAGGTCGCCCCGGTCCGCGGACAGGTGATAGCTGAAGCGTTTGGCCGGGTCGATGGACAGCAGGGCCTGGACCTTGGAGGTGAGAAACGCCTCGATCACACGAAAGACGTAGCCCTTTCCTGCACAGACCTGGCCGATGGCGGGCTGATCGATCACATTGGTCAAGCGAAGCGCAAAACTCGATCCCAGCCCCTTGTCCGGCTGGGTGAGCAGATTCTCTGGTGCGGTGGGAAACGCCGGCATCACGCCCACGAGCGGCAGATGAATATGACCATAATTGATGTCATAAAAGTGCAGGGAGGCCTGGGTCATTACCCCGTCCGGCACCAGGAAGACGCAGGCGCCGTTCACCGGCTGTTCGGGATGAATAGAGAGCGCCCGCTCCCCGGGGACCAGCAGCGGTTCCTGGCACAGCCACGTCACCGGCGACACGGGCAAAGTGGCTTCCTGGTTCCAGCGCAGAAACAGGTGCCGCGTCAAATCGGGAATGAGATAGGGGGGGACCGCCTGTTCATAGCGCACCGGCGCGGCTGAACCGGCCATCCAGGCGGCCGGATGGCTGGAACCGTCTTTAAAGACTGCCACCTTCTGAGGTTTCAAGCGATTGGTCATAGTAAGAGGGAGGGCCAGATAGCGATAGCCCCGGGGCGGGTCCAGTCCCCGCAGGCGCGACAAGAATATCATCTCCGATGCGGACAGGGTCATGGCCTTATTGGCGCCGCTCACGTGGAGCGGAAGGCGTTTGGCCACCCGCACGTCCCGTATGAGAAGATCATCGCCCGATATGGTGGCCCCCACAACGTCGTCATAGACGGTCAGGGGCTCGCCGACGGCCCAGGCCACTGCTTCGGGCGACGCCGCTTGCCGGGCTTCCGGCCGTTGGGGAAAATCCACGAACTTACCGGCTGAAAAGAGCCGGTTGCGTCCACGTTCGTCGCGGTCGGCCAACGTGAGCCGCAAGGCGATGCGCTTTTTTCCATCTACGGGTTTGACAACCTGAGAGGCCATCTCGTCGAACGTGCGCTTCACCCGATCCAGGTCGGTGGAAATCACGCACCGGCCGCCGCTCATCTTGGCCGCATGGGCAAAAGCGCCGTCCTGGTCCTTGTCCACCACCCCCACAAACAGTGATTGAATGCCTTCGTCACGCAGGCTCGCCAGCAGGATGTCGAACTCTTTGCGGTCTTTTTGCTCCACCTTCATGGCCGCGTCCGTCAGGTAGACCAGGTAGCGGCGGGTGGACGGCACGGCCTTGAGGGTTTTGA
>CAZONI010000083.1:0-15258 GCA_964581175.1 uncultured Desulfobacteraceae bacterium | reverse complement strand
GAGGGCACCCGATACCGCCTGCTCTGCCGAGGAGACTCATTTATGAAGACAGGACCTGCTACAGAATACGCCCTGCTGGGGGCACTGAGAAGCGGTGCCAAGCACGGGTACGAAATACTCCATTACTTTGAGACCAACCTCGGCTCCACTTGGTATGTGAGTACGAGTCAGCTGTATGCTCTCCTGAAAAGGCTCGAAGACCGGGGTTGGCTCCGATCTTCTGTTGAAGTGCAAGAGACACGGCCTTCGAAAAGAGTCTTCTCGCTCACCCCGAAGGGAAAGAAGACTTTTGAGGAATGGCTGTTCTGCCCCACAGAGCATGTGCGCGACTTGCGCGTGGAGTTCCTGGCCAAACTCTTCTTTCTTAAGCAACTCCACCTGCAAGGCGGGACCGCACTCGTGGAAGCCCAGGTGCGCCTTCTGGAATCCCTGAGGGAACAGCTGGTGCGCATGGGAGAGGAGACTGAAGAGGAATTTCAGAAGCTCGTGCTCGATGCCAGACGGGCAAATATCGACTCCTGGAAAGACTGGCTGAGAGAAGAGGCGGGAAAGTACCTGTCAAGCGAGTAGGGGAGGGACGAAGCTCTCAGGGTTCTCCGAAGGATATTTTCCCTTGACCCGAGCGGGGGTTCAAAGGTAGATTATGCCACTGTGGAAGCGGGTCTCTTACAGTGCATGAGCCGGTCAAAGACGTATTCCGGAGGAACCTATGTACAGCGCAAGTGATTTGAGGAAAGGTCTCAAGATCGAAATCGATGGAGAGCCCTATGTCATTGTTGATTTTCAATTTTCCAAACCTGGAAAGGGACAGGCCCTTTACCGGTGTAAGCTGAAGAATATGATCAGTGGGGTCATGTTCGATCACACCTACCGATCTGTTGATACCTTCAAACCCGCCAATCTTGAAGAACGGAAGATGCAATTCCTGTATGCCCAAGAGCATGAATTCTGTTTCATGGACATGGAGAACTATGAACAGACGTTTCTTTCAGAGGAGCAGGTGGGCGATGCGAGTAACTACCTGATCGACAACTTGGAAGTGGAAATTCTCTTTTTCGGAGAAAGGGCAATCGGGATTACTCTTCCCAACTTTGTTGATCTGAGCGTTGCCCAGGCAGATCCCTGGGCAAAAGGTGACTCGGTTGCAGGCGACACCAAACCGGTTACCCTGGAGACCGGGTATAGCCTCAGGGTCCCTCCCTTTGTGAATGAGGGCGAAAAGATAACCGTGGACACCCGGACTGGAGAATATGTTACAAGGGTCAAGGAATAAGTCCGCGGAGAGCGAAAGAGAGCGGTTGTACCATCGGAGATCGGCTCTCAGGTTGCGATCCCTGATGGTGCATGCCATCAGGGATTTTTTTGTACGCAGGGGCTACCTGGAAGTGGAAACTCCCGTTTTGATCCCGGCACCGGCCCCGGAACTGCATATAGATGCTGTTCCTGTCGGGCGCTGCTATCTCCATACCTCTCCCGAGCTTTGTATGAAGAGACTCCTGGCCGCCGGGTACGAACGGATTTTCCAGATTTGCAAGTGTTTCCGGCACGGTGAGCGAGGCCATCTCCATCTCCCGGAATGTACCATCCTTGAATGGTACCGGGCGGGTGCGGGATACAGGGATCTCATGTCCCAATGTGAGGCCATGATCCGATCTGTGGCGGGAGACCTCGGTTTTTCGCAGATGCTGGAATACCAGGGGAGCGCTATCGATCTTACCGGCCCGTGGGAGAGGATCACCGTCAGTGAGGCATTTGAACGGTATGCCTTGCTGACCGTACAGGAATCAACGGCAAACGGCAGCTTTGATGAGCTTATGGTTGAGGCCGTTGAACCACATCTGGGCAGCCCGAAACCGACCTTCCTGTATGACTACCCCGTTACGATGGCCGCCCTCGCCCGGCTGAAGCCGGAGGATGCCCGATTTGCAGAGCGCTTTGAGCTTTACATGGGCGGAATAGAATTGGCTAATGCTTTTTCAGAATTGACGGACCCGGAGGAGCAGCGGACTCGATTTCAGCAGGACAAGGCAAGGAGAATGGAACTCGGGAAAGAGACATACCCCCTTCCGGAAAAATTTTTGGCCACCCTCGACCTCATGCCCGAAGCCGCGGGCATCGCCCTGGGAATAGACCGCCTGGCAATGATTTTCTCGGACAGAGCAACAATTGACGATGTGGTAACCTTTACCCCCGAAGACCTGTGAATCTCATAATTTTTCCAGGTGATACACGAGGTTTTCAAGCTTCACACTGAAATCGACGTTTTCCACAATACAGCACTGCGGTGTCCTGATGTGGGTTGGGGCAAAGTTCAGAATGGCCTTCACTCCCGCGCCCATGAGGAGGTTGGCCGCCCGCTGCGCCTCAGAGGGACGAGCCGCAATAATCCCTATTTCAATACCAAGCGTCTGAACCGTTTTCTCAATCTCGTCATATGATTTGATCGTGAGTCCGCAGGGGAGTTGCGTGCCTAGCACTTGGGGATTGGAGTCAAACGCCGCGACAAACCTGTAATTTCTCTTCTTGAAGTTTTCGTTCTCCACAAGGGCTTTTCCAAGGTTGCCCATTCCCACGATACAAATGGTCCACGTCCTGTCGGAACAGAGGATCTTCTGGATAGCGGTCAACAGATCATAAACATTATAACCAACGCCCCTGACGCCGAATTCCCCGAAGAAGGCAAGGTCTTTTCTCACCTGAGCCGGATTGACGCCGCACATCTGGGCGAGTTTCTCCGAAGAAATGACCTCTACCTTCGTCTTTACAAGTTCTTCGAGTGGTCTCGCATAGATCGCAAGGCGTTCAATGGTTGGTTCCGGAATTTTCACTGCCTTGTTCATAGCAACATGGAACGAATCAGGGATTCTTTGCCCAAAATGTATTTAAGGATGGGCACTAGGTTGTGAATTTTTGCACATAGCCGGTGAAAAGAAGAGGACCCTTACCGGGTCCTCCAAGGTACCAGTTTCTTAAAAAAGTTTGTCAATAATGCTTGCGAAGTCCGGGATCTTGAAGACCATGATGAAGCAGATCACCAGTGCATAGATACACAGGGACTCGATAAGAGCCAGACCGATAATCATGGTGGTCATGATCTTGCCGCCTGCTTCCGGATTCCGGGCCGTTCCCTGAAGAGCGCCATTAATGGCATTCCCCATGCCGATACCGGTCCCCATCGCGGCAACACCGATTCCGAATCCGCAGGCGATGGCGATCCCGAAAAAGATCCACACCCCTGCTGCCTGTGCCTGGGGTGAACCCTGGGCAGCCAAGGCCATTGAGGCCATACCCAGCACCAGTATCGCGGTTAAACTCCCAATCAAATGTGTTTTCCTCATTTGAACCTCCTTTGCTTTTTTTTGACCTTCTTCCAAAATCAAATCCGTCTAATGAGCCTCTTCCATGGCCCCGACGAAATACATAATGGCAAGCAACATGAAGACCAGAGCCTGTATGAAGCTCACCAGGAGTCCCAGGAATAAGAGTGGCAGCGGAGCGAGATAAAGACCTGCCAGGGTGACCACGATGCCGAACACCATTTCCTCGCCGAATATGTTCCCGAAGAGTCGAATACTCAAAGAGAGGACCCGAGCCAGATGACCCACCACTTCAATGGGGAACATGAGCGGGGCGAGCCACCAGACAGGACCCAGGAACTGCTTGATATACTTGAATCCATGGAACCTGATACCGATAATATGCGTGTAAATAAAGGTGAGGATGGCCATGGAGAGAGTGGTGTTGTAATTGGCGGTCGGAGAAGCAAATCCCGGTATTTTCCCGATGAGATTGCATATGAGAATGAAGAGGAAGATGGTACCTATAAACGGGAAAAAGAATTTGCCTTCAGGACCGGTAATATCCACCATGAAATTCTCGAGTCCTTCGACGATGACCTCGAAAACATTCTGGCCCTTCCTGGGCACCAGTTGAACTCCTTTGACAAAAAGAATGGAAGCAACAACCATGATAAGCATCACCAGCCAGGAATGGGTGACATGGCTGTAAGCATGACCAAAATGTCCAAGGCCGATGGCCGCAAATAGCTTATCCAAGAACAGAAAGCTGTGTTCCTCCATAGACTACGCTACCCCCTCATGATTTCCTCAAAACCAGATGCACGCCGAATGCCACAATGCTGAAAACCACCACAGACAGTCCCACGGCCAGTCCCACCGGATTGACCCATTTTTGCCGAATCAGCAGATATATGAGAATTCCCAGGACCGCAAGACGCAGGTAGTATTTTCCCACGATTGCCCCTTTGTTGGGCCAGAAAACGCCATCCGCCCCGAATGCCCTTGTGATGGTACGCTGAAGGACATTGAAATTGGCTATGATCAGGAATCCACCCAGAATGACACCCGCGGTAAAAGCATTTCCCATGAGGACATAACTCACTGAAGATAAAATCAGGAGAATTGTCCAGTTCAGGGATTTCAAAATCCGAAATGTCTCTGTCCAGTCCATCACGAAAAACTAGAATCTTTTTGCCTTTTTGTAGAGGGTAAACAGATTCCTGAAAGCCGCGGCAATCCCCACACCCAGGCCAACGAAGAAGAGCCATGGCTTTGTCCCAAGCCACTCGTCAAGATAATATCCGCCGACGGTTCCGATGGCAATGGATAATGCCATGGCCATCCCAACGCTGCTCAGATACCCGAGGTCCTTGATGGTCTTTTTCAGATCCTTGTCCATGTGTTGGTATCCGGGCACCTATCTTGATGGAATCGCAGGAATTAATTCCATGCAGAGTATCCCTGCGTGCCGTGGGCGCTGTGAATGCTTCTTCCAGGGGGAATTACTGCCATTCCAACAAGAAAAATCATGTTGTCTCTACCACAGCTATTCGTTCAAAGTCAATACATTTTTGACAAGAGTGAACGAAAAGCCTTTGCAGCAAAATCAAGGGTTTTCTCGATAATCTCATCCGTGTGCGCAAGGGAGAGGAAGGTGGCCTCAAAGGGAGAAGGGGCCAGGTATATCCCCTGTTCGAGCATTCTGGTGTAATACCTCTTGAACATATCTCCATCGCTCTTTTTGGCAGTGGTGAAGTCGGTGACGGGGCTATCGGAGAAGAAGAGCGATCCCATTGATCCCACGCGGTTGATGACCGCGGGTATGCCTGCCGCTTCGGCTGATGATTTCAACCCGCTGAACAGCATCTCTGATCGCTGTTCCAGTGTGCTGTACACATGGGGTTCGCCCAGGATGCGCAGGGTAGCGAGGCCTGCCGTCATTGCCAGCGGGTTCCCGGAGAGTGTTCCAGCCTGGTAGATATCTCCTTCCGGAGCGAGTCTTTCCATGATTTCGCGTTTTCCTCCGAATGCTCCTACCGGGAGACCACCCCCTATTATCTTTCCCAGACAGGTAAGATCGGGCGAGATACCGTAGTATTCCTGGGCACCGCCCGGGGCCAGCCGGAAACCGGTGATCACCTCGTCGAAAATGAGAAGGCTTTGGTATCTTTCGGTGATTTTTCTGAGACCCTGTAGAAAAGGGATATCAGGGACGACCACACCCATATTCCCCGGCACAGGTTCCACGATCAATGCCGCAATACTCTCTCCAAAGCTCTTGAAGGTCTCTTCCACGGCCTGCAGATTGTTGAACGGAAGGGATATGGTCTGCTTTGCGAGGTCCTCGGGAACTCCCGGACTTCCGGGAATGCCGAAGGTAGCGACACCTGAGCCCGCCTCCACCAGTAGGGTGTCTCCATGACCGTGATAGCACCCGTCAAACTTGACAATCTTATTCCTGCCCGTGACTCCGCGCGCGAGACGAATCGCGCTCATAGTCGCTTCCGTCCCGGAATTCACCATTCGTATCCGTTCCACGGACGGCACCAGAGCAACGATAAGTTCGGCCATCTCCACTTCCAGTTCCGTGGGGGCGCCGAAACTGGTGCCGCGACGAATGGCTTCAGCGAGCGCGCTGACAACTCCCGGGTGGGCGTGTCCCAGGATCATGGGGCCCCATGAGGAGACATAATCTATATAGGTATTTCCGTCCACGTCCCAAAGGGTGCAGCCCTTTGCCCGGGCGATAAAAGGAGGGTCTATGCCGACGGCCTTTCCGGCCCTCACGGGACTGTTCACACCGCCGGGAATATATTTCTTCGCCCTTGCAAATAGTTCCTGCGACTTGGTTTTCATGGCCTTTCCCTTCTCTTCTGTCTGACCTTGCCCCTCACTCTTCGTCCCTTCCGTCTTTCGCTTTTCACCCAGCTTCTAAAAATACTCCATGCTCGTCTTCTTGAATTCCTTCTGGCTGAAGAGCAACGTATACTCCGAAATCCCCACTTCCCGTGAGAGCCGTCGGGCGATTTCATGACAATCTCTGCGATTGTTCCCGTGCACCATGGAATAGAGATTATACGGCCAGTCCCTTTGCGGTTTCCGTTGGTAACAATGGGTCACCTCTTTGAAGCTGGCGATGAGCTTTCCCACCTCCTCCAGGCGCTCTTCGGGTACTCTCCAGACCACCATAGCATTGGAACTGAAACCTGCTTCCTGGTGGCGGAGCGTCGCCCCAAAACGTCTGATGATGCCATGCTCTTTCAGCTTTCTGATTTCCTCCAGGAGAGTCGACTCAGCGATTCCAAGCTGATTGGCCAACACGGCAAAGGGCCTTGAAGCCACGGGGAGATCCCCCTGAATGAGGTTTATTATTCTTCTCTCCAATTCGGTGATCATACGCATCCTCTGGGAACAGTCTCTTCGTTCTTGTCTTTGGTATCACTACAGTCCACATAAACGAAGTGTCGGTTTGTTGTCAAGGGCATATGACTGTTCTCAAAATCGTAATGTAGTTGAACGGAGTTCGAAAAAGGGGTATAAAAGTTGTATGACCGCATTTGAAAAGATCGTAGAGAGAAAAATAAAGGAAGCTCAGGAGAAGGGAGCGTTTGACGATCTTCCGGGGAGCGGGCATCCGGTAAAACTGGAGGACGATTCCAACGTACCCGAAGATCTGAGGCTTGCCTACAAAATTCTGAAGAATGCGGATTGCCTTCCCCCCGAGATCCAGCTCAGAAAAGAAATCCGGCAGATGGAGGATATGCTGGACAGCATTCCGGACGAGAAAGAAAAATACCGTCAGATTAAAAAGATCAATTTCAAGATCATGCAATTGAACATGATGGGAAAGAAGTCTCCTCTCCTTGAGGAAAACCAGAAATATTACTCCAAGCTTGTCGATAAACTGGACAGGAAGGAATGATTAAGATCATGCCGTCATCTACAGAGGAGCTTCGGAATGAATGACCAAACGATATATGATTTTGTCGTTATCGGCTCTGGATTCGGTGGCAGTGTCTCGGCAATGCGGTTGACGGAAAAGGGCTACAGGGTACTGGTATTGGAGCGCGGAAAACGCTTCAGGGATGAGGACTTTGGCAAAACAGATTGGAATATTCGGAAGCACCAATGGATGCCGATGCTCCGCTGCTTTGGGATTTGGCAGAATACACTGCTTAATGGAGTGATGATCCTGCACGGCAGCGGGGTCGGCGGAGGAAGCCTGGTGTATGCCAATGTGCTCATGGAGCCCGGAGATAGACTCTTCGCCGAGCCCACCTGGAGACACCTGGCTGATTGGAAGACAGCCCTTCGCCCGCATTATGATACGGCAAAGCGCATGCTGGGCGTAACACCCAACCCACGGTTCTGGCCTGCCGATAACGCGCTCAAGTCTGTAGCCGATGATCTTCAGAAAGGCCACACTTTCCGTCCGACTGAAGTTGCCGTCTTTTTCAATGAGGAAAATTCCGGCGAGCTGGTTCCGGATCCTTATTTTGATGGCGAGGGACCTCCTCGACGTGGATGCATTCACTGTGGGGCCTGTATGGTCGGCTGCCGCGAAAACGCCAAGAATACGCTTGTCAAGAATTATCTGTATTTTGCCGAGAAATGGGGCGTTAAGGTGGAACCCGAATCCACAGTGAGTGATATCCGGCCGCTGCCGGGCAATCAGAACGGCGGCGCCCGCTATGAAGTGCGCTATTTTCGGACGACGGGATGGCTGATAAAGTCCCCCAGGCGAGTGAGGGCCCGAAATGTAGTCGTATCCGCTGGAGCAGTCAACACGAACCGGCTTTTATTGCGCTGCAAGGATACAACCGGGTCGTTGTCCCATCTATCGAAGAAGCTCGGCCACAACGTACGCACGAACAGCGAGTCCTTAACAGGCGTCACGGCACGTGATTCAAAAACAGATTACTCCAAGGGGGTAGCAATCGGTTCGATCTTTCGGGCAGACGACACTACTCAAATAGAGGCCGTTCGATTTCCCGACGGCTCGGATGCAACCTTGAGGTGTTTGTCTGCTCCTCTGATCGATGCGGGCAGCAGCACCCCAGTACGTGTCCTCAAGACCCTATGGCAGCTTCTGATTCATCCCATCGATTTTCTGGGTCGCAAGGTGCTCCCTGGTGTGGCGAGACGCACGACGATTCTGCTCACTATGCAGAGCGAAGATAATTTAATGCGGGTGAAATTGGGACGCAATTTCTTTACATTGTTTCGCAAGGACCTCATCTGTGAGCGCGATGAAAAGAATCCAATTCATGCGGTAGTTGAAGTCGCACATCGGGTGACGCGAATGCTTGCAAAAAAAAATAACGGCATTCCGCAGGGGATGTTGAATGAGAGCCTGCTGAACATTCCGGAGACCGCGCACTTTATGGGTGGTGTTCCATTCGGCGAAAGCGCAGAGGATGGCGTTATCGGCCTTAACTGTGAGGTTCATGGCTACCCGGGGCTGTATGTGGTCGATGGTTCGATTATGCCCGCCAATCCCGGAATCAACCCAAGCCTGACTATCACAGCACTGGCCGAATATGCGATGGACCAGATCCCGGCAAAAGAAAGCGCACAAATCAGAACGCCTTTGATGAAAGTTGAATAATGCAATACATCAATTTACCAAATGAAATTTCCGAAGAAAAATGGCCTCCCGCCCACCAGCCCGCCTCTCTTGCCCAGGAGCCTTACTGCCGGCAGATGCGGACTCATCTTTTCCTGTGCCGAATCACGGTTGACCCGGGTCATTCAGCTGCGTCTTAAACTGCATTTCACATTCCTTTTCGAAAAAAGCTTTGAAAAGAAGTGATTTTTTCTGCTATACTCCCTCACGTTTTAGGGACTTTGTGTTGCCGGGAAGCAGTTCGCCTTCATGGCGGAGGGTTTCTCAGGCTGTCGCAACCACGGAACCTTCAAGGAAAGGAAAACCGTAACCAAATATCTGCCTTGGCGGCATGGCCGTCTTAGGCGGGTTCTACTGTTCGGGAGTCATCATGGAAGAAGAAAAGTTAATAGTCATTGATGGTAGAGAGCTTGTCTTCAGCGGTGGAGAGACCATTCTGGACGTTGCAAAACGGAACGGTATTGATATCCCTACTATCTGTTATCTCAAGGGTGCATCGCCCACCGGAGCCTGCAGGATGTGTGTGGTGGAGGTGGAAGGCGCCAGAAACCTGGTCGTTTCCTGTGCGACGCCGGCGGCACCCAATATGGTTGTGAGAACCGAATCCCCCAGGGTGGTACAGGCGCGCCGGATGAATATCGAGCTGCTGCTTTCCTCGGGAGACCATAACTGCCTTGCACAGGACCTCGATATGGACTCATGGAGCGATTTTCAACTGCAGGCCATGGAACCGGAAGAACACCGGGAATTGTGTCCCGCATACGGCGATTGCCGCCTCCAGGAACTTGCCATCCGATACCAGGTCAAGGGGAATCGCTTTTCTCCGGCGAAAACGCGCTATCCAATTGAGACGGTCAACCCTTTCTTTGTCCGGGATTTTTCCCGCTGCATTCTCTGTGGAAGGTGCGTCCAGGCATGCAATGAACTTCAGGTGAATAATGCCATCAGCTATGGATATCGCGGGTCGGAATCGAAAATCGTAGCAAAAGGCGACCTTGCGCTCAAGGACTCCGATTGCGTTTTTTGCGGTCAGTGCCTGCAGGCATGCCCGGTGGGGGCCCTTTATCCCAGGAACCAGGTCCCGGAGTCCTTTTCCCCCATTGAAGTGAAAAAGGTGCGGACAACCTGTTCCTACTGCGGCGTCGGTTGTCAGCTCTATCTCCACGTCGCCGGGAACAAGGTCGAGCGGGTGACTGGGGTCCCGGATGTGGGCCCCAATTATGGCAAGCTCTGTGTGAAAGGCTGTTTCGGCTACGACTTTCTCGGACACCCCGACCGGCTGAAAACACCCCTGATCCGGGACAAGGATACATTCAGGGAGGCCTCGTGGGATGAGGCACTGGACCTGGTCACTCGAAAATTGACGGAAATCAAGGAAGCTTCGGGTCCTGATGCCATCGGGGTCTTCACCAGTGCGCGCCTCACCAATGAGGAGAACTACCTCGCCCAGAAGATGACCCGGGCAGCCATTGGCACGAACAACGTCGATCACTGCGCCCGTCTCTGACACTCTTCCACCGTGGCCGGTCTGGCCGCAGCATTCGGAAGCGGAGCAATGACGAATCCCATCGGAGACATAGAGAAATCCAGTGTCATCCTTATTACCGGTTCCAACACCACGGAAAATCACCCCGTTCTGTCTACCTATGTGAAACGTGCGGTGACCCAGAAGGGCGCCAAGCTGATTGTGGTGGATCCCAGGAAGATCGTGATCACCAAGTTTGCACATATCTGGTTGCGGCAAAGGCTGGGGACCGATGTGGCATGGATCAATGGGATGATGCACGTTATCATAAAGGAAAATCTCTACGATGAGAAATATGTCCAGTCCCGGACGGTGGGTCTGGACGATCTCAAGAAAACGGTGGAGAAATACACGCCTGCCCATGTGGAAGAAATAACCGGCATCCCGCAGGAGCAATTGATCGCAGCGGCCCGCCTTTATGCGAGCGCTCCGGCAGCCTCGATCCTCTATGCCATGGGTATTACGCAGCACACCACGGGTACCGACAACGTGAAATCCCTGGCAAACCTCTCCATGCTCTGCGGCAATGTAGGCGTTCCCGGGGGCGGAGTGAATCCCCTGCGGGGCCAGAACAACGTCCAGGGTGCCTGCGATATGGGCGGATTGCCCAACGTGTACACGGGATACCAAAAAGTGGCGGATCTTGCTCATCAGGCGCGCATGCAGGAGGCCTGGGGCGTAAAAAGCCTGCCCCAGACTCCCGGCCTGGCGGTAACGGAGATGATGAATGCTGCCCAGGAGGGGAAAATAAGGGCCCTCTACATCATTGGTGAAAACCCACTGGTGTCGGATCCGGACTTGAATCATGTAAAGGAGTGCATGGAAAACCTGGATTTTCTCGTCGTGCAGGATATTTTCCTGAATGAGACGGGACGGATGGCGGATGTGGTCTTACCCTCCTCCGCCTTCGCTGAAAAAGACGGGACCTTTACCAACACGGAAAGAAAGGTCCAGCGGGTTCGAAAGGCCCTGGATCCTCCCGGAGATGCCAGGGAGGACTGGAGGATCCTGTGTGATGTGTCTACACGTCTCGGGTATCCGATGGCCTATGATAGTCCCGAAGCGGTCATGGACGAGATTACCGAAGTGACACCATCCTATTGCGGAATCAGGTATGATCGCCTGGCGATAGACGGGATCCACTGGCCGTGCACGGGAACGGATCATCCCGGAACCCCGTGCCTGCACATGGACCAGTTCACCTGCGGCCTCGGGGTGTTCCACGCCATCGATTATGTCCCTCCGGCAGAATTGCCCGATGAAGAATACCCCTTGTACTTGACCACCGGCCGTGTCCTCTATCAGTACCACACGGGAACGATGACCATGAAGTCGGACGGCTTGAATATACTGGCTCCTGAATGTTTTGTGGAGATTTCAGCCGCCGATGCCTCCTCCAAGAACATAGGGCAGGGGGAGAGGATCCGGGTCGCGTCCAGACGGGGAGAAATAGAGGCGGTTGCACGAATATCCGAGCGAGTCGAAAAAGGGACGATTTTTATCCCGTTCCATTATGCCAATGCCGCCGCAAACAAACTGACGAACGCGGCCCTGGACCCCATTGCCAAAATTCCTGAATATAAAGTATGTGCCGTGCAGATAGCAAAGAGCTGAGCACGGTTTGTGGAGTAATCGAGTGCAGGCGTGGCCAAGGAGGGGAAGAAGAGGGCCGGGAATGGATAACAGCGTATCGCCAGAATAAGGAGAGCAAATAATGCAGCAGTTGGAAAAGCTGGAAGAGATAAACCCTGATCTCACCCCCGAGGTGATGTCACAGGTGGATGAGATCATTGAACAGTTCAGAGGAAAACCGGGATGCCTTATCCCGGTCCTTGAAGAATGCCAGAGGGCTGTCGGATATCTTCCTTTTGAACTGCAGGAATACATCGGGAAAGGACTGAATATTCCCGGGAGCACCATTTTCGGGGTCGTAACGTTCTATTCATTTTTTTCAATGGTACCCAAGGGAAGGCATCTTATCAAGGTCTGCCTTGGGACTGCCTGTTACGTGCGGGGAAGCAAGAATTTACTGAAACGTTTGACCGATGATCTCGACCTCGTGCCGGGACAGACGACGGATGACAGACGCTTTTCCCTTGAAACCGTCAGATGCCTCGGTGCTTGCGGTCTTGCTCCTGCGGTTGTGGTTGATGCAGATACCCACGGAGGTGTCCGTCCGAACAAGCTCGGTGAAATTCTTGCAAAATACGAATAGCCCACTCATGAAGCTATCGGATATAAAGGAAATACTGAAGGCCGAAATACTGGTTGGGAAGGAGAAACTTGATTCTCTTGTTTTGACGGGGGCTGCGAGCGATTTGATGAGTGATATGCTCCGGGGGCCGACGTCCGGTTCTCTCCTCCTGACTGGCCTCAACAACATACAGGTTATCCGAACGTCAGTTATCTCAGGCGTAGCGGCAGTGGTGCTTGTCCGGGGAAAAAGGCCCACCGCTGAAATGATAACCCATGCGGTCGAAAATGATCTCCCCCTCTTATCTACACCGTATACAATGTTTTCCGCATGTGGAAGGCTCTTTCGGGAAGGGTTACGGGGCGTTGAAAAGCGGGGATCCAGGATCTCGAGCGAGGAAAAGGAATAGGTCGCGCGCCTTTCGATCGCAGGAGCGGGCTGATATGCCGCAATTACAAAAGCGCTTTGAGGTAGAACCGAGGGATTTCGTGCGAGCCGGCGAAGCCTCGCTCCAGGTGCAAAGAATGTTGCGAGCTATCGGTTTTGAAGAAGATATTATTCGCCGCGCTTCAGTGTGCGCTTATGAAGCTGAGATGAACATTGTCATGTATGGGGGAAAAGGGGAGGTTGTTCTGACGATAAATCCAGACGAGATTGAGCTACAGGTCAATGACGACGGGCCGGGCATTGAGGATATCGGAGCTGCCTTACAGGAAGGATTTTCAACGGCCTCTGCGGAATACCGGGAAATGGGTTTTGGCGCGGGTATGGGACTCCCGAATATCAAGAAGAATGCCGATTCTCTGGATATACGATCGGGCGGCAGTCATGGAACCCGATTGAAGATAGTGTTCTATTTTACAGGGGAACCGCGGTGAAAAATCAGTCACCATCATCCACGATCCCGATCCAGTACGTGGAAATCGATGAAGCGCGTTGTAATGGTTGCGTTCTGTGCATGAAAGCATGCCCGACCAAGGCGCTCCGGGTGCACGAAGGGCGTGTGGCGCAGGTCGTCGGAACCTGTGTGGATTGCGGCGAATGCATCAGAGTCTGCCCGCGCGGAGCGATTCGTGCCGTTACCACGTGCCCAGAAGATCTGGATAAGGCGAAGTATTCTGTTGTGAGTGCCGCGACGGTCCTGTATTCCCAGTTTGGTGAAGATGTGGCGCCAAATGATATTCTGCTTGGCCTGAAAGGAATGGGTTTTTCCTATGTGCATGATCAATCATACACCAACGAGATGTTCAGTGTGGCCATTGAACTTTACATACAGGAGAACAGGAAAAAAGAGCATACGCCCTGGCCCCTGATCTCACCCGTCTGTCCTGTTGTGGTGAGGCTGATCGCAGCACGTTTTCCTGAGCTTCTTCATCATATCCTGCCTCTGTCCGCCCCGAGGGAGATAGTAGCGAGGGAAGCGAAATTGCGGCTTTCCTTGAAACACGGGTGTGATGAATCGGATATAAAGACGCTTCATATTTCTCCGTGCCCCGCGAAAATGATTTGTATCACGGATCCGTTGTTCCATACTCATTCCTACATCGATGCGGCCATAGGGATTTCTGATATTTATTGTGGACTGAAAAAGAGTATTAAAGAGGTTGATGAGGACAAGGTATTGCATCATTCGGGTGGCATCGGTCTTGGATGGGGCCTGTCAGGAGGCGAGATCTCGGGGATACAGATGAATTGTCTGGCCGTCTCTGGCCTCCAGGATACCATCAACTATCTCGAGAAAATAGATATGGGGAGATTCTCAAATATTGACTACATAGAGTTCAGGGCATGCGCAGAGGGATGTCTTGGTGGCCTTTTTACAGTAGCTGATAAGTACCAGGCGAAACGGTACCTGCAACAGCTGGTTCGAATGTACGGAGTGGAAAGGCGAGTCAAATACGAATATGTCAGGAAACTTTATGAGAACGGATGGTTTTTTGCGGAAAAAACCAGGTATGCGGAACAGCCGGCACTTACGAAGAAGGCTCTTTCGGAGAGAATTGAAAGACAAAAGCGGGTGGAAAAGATTCTCGCCCGGTTGCCCAAAAAGGAATGCGGTCATTGCGGATCGCCCGATTGTGCGACCTTTGCGCAGGACGTAGTCGAAGGCCGGGCTTCTCTTGACGATTGCCTTTTTTCCCGGAGCAAAGGAACCAAGCAGGTCAAATCCAAGGAGAAAAGGTGAAACTAAAAGACCTCGTGAACAGGTTTTCCCTCGACGTGCTGGCTGGAGAAGGTGCGCTCGATCAGGAAGTGACGGCCGGGTATTGCGGCGATCTTCTTAGCGATGTCATGGCAAATGCGGAAAAAGGGACCGTGTGGATCACTATCCAGAGACACCAGAATATCGTAGCAGTCGCGCTGCTGAAAGAACTGGCAGCCATCCTTCTAGCCAATGGACACCAGCCCGACCCCGAGACCGTGGAAAAGGCAAGAGGGGAGGGCATCCCTTTGCTTGCCTCTTCTCTTGCCGCGTATCAGCTGGCAGGCAAGTTGTATGAGGCTGGAATTCAATAGTTGAATGGGGAGATGACGACCCTGGCTGATGAAGAGATTCAAGACGGATTTGCATATTCATTCGTGCCTTTCACCCTGCGGCGATCTCGATATGAGT
>CAZONI010000082.1:0-15494 GCA_964581175.1 uncultured Desulfobacteraceae bacterium | reverse complement strand
GCCAAAGCTGAAACAGCCGCCCGGGAGGCCGAAGCTTCTGGAATCGTTCTGGAAAGAACCGAACCGGATTAAAAGCCTGGAGCGGAAAGAGAACGCCTTCGAAACGAGACAGTCCCTTCAAAGACAAAGATGATGACTTTCGAAAAATGCTGCAATGTGTTTATTGTTTATTATAGAGCGTCGGTAAGCCTCCAATGGAGCGGCTTTTGAGAGTTTCATCGAAAATGGAATTCATCGGAATTGGACTGAAACAGAGAGAGGAACAGCATGATGGACAGAAAAAGAATGGTACTTTTTTCAGCGGCGGCTCTTCCGTTCTTGACACCGCCATCCGTCGCAGCCCAAGGCTCTCCAGAGGGGCCCGCCCTCTGGGAAAATCACCTCGCCATGAGCCGGAAGGTCATTGATCCCCTCTGGGAGGCACGGGACGAACTGGAGATTACCCTTGACCTGGCCTGCAGGATGGGCATGGAAAAGGATTTCTGGGGAGGACGATATGATACCATGATCAATGATTTTGTCGCGCCCATCGGCATCACCCTGGACCAACTGGAGGGACATGCACTCAAGGGAATCTATCTCCCTCGAACGAAGTGGATGGACCGTCGCGAGAGGTTTGATGAGCTGTTCAAGGACCTGCCAAATGGAAAAATCCAGCTCGCCAACAGGATCCTCAAGGAGGAAGGATTCGAACCCTTCCCGGCCTACCGTGGGGAGCCGGAGGACCCTCTCAATGCCCCTGAACTTGCCGAAGCATACCCCCTCATGTTCACGGACGAACATTCGGACTACATCAATCATCATTCCTGGATGCGGGACATCCCCTGCCTCCGCGAACTCAAGAAACACGCCGTGGTCAAGATCCACCCTGCTACAGCGGAGAAATACTGCGTAGGGAATGGAGATTGGATCGGTATTGTATCGCCTCACGGAAAAATGAAGGCGGTCGCCCTCCTGATCCGCTCCATCCGGTCCGATACGGTCATGGCACAACATGGGTGGTGGCAGGGATGTGGATCCCTGGATATTCCTGAGACTTCCCCGCTCGAAGGGGGCACCAATCCCAACGTTCTGTATGACCGGGATCACATGGATCCGCTCACCGGTGACATCACGAAAAATACCCTGGTGAGGATAGAAAAGGCCAATCCTCCTAAAAGGACGGCCCCCATTAAGGAAGGGATATGAAATGACATATGGCCTCCTGGTTGATGTAAGCAAATGCACGGGCTGCAAAAGTTGTGTGGTCGGGTGCAAGAACTGGCACGGTATTCCTGCCGGAGAACAGGGCCGAATAAGAATCATGGACCTCACAACGGGAGAGTATCCAAACGTTTCAAGGTGGATATTCCCGGCCATGTGCATGCAATGTGACTATCCGCCTTGCGTATCTGTATGCCGGTATGATGCCGGGTTCATCGATGAACATGGCATCGTTTCCGTTGACCGGAAAAAATGTGTCGGATGTGAGCTCTGCACACTGGCATGTCCCTATTGCGTGAGGTACATGGGGCAAAACGGGAAAGTTGCTGCCGGGTGCGATTTGTGCATTGACAGGGTTCAAGAAGGGCAAACGCCGTACTGTGTAAAGACATGCCCCACCGAGGCCCTGATTTTCGGGGAACTGGACAATCCTCAAAGCACCATTTCCGCCCTGATACAGCAGGAGGGAGCACAGCCCTTGAAAAAGAAATTCCGGACACACCCAAAGGTCTTCTATGCCAATCTTAATCATGATCCTCCGGGCTTCTCACCATAGCTACAAAGCACCACGCTGACTCGCCGGGAGCGGCAGCGGCAAGCAAACCAAATCAGCTCTGGTGACTACCGTGGAGCGGGAGTTTCCAAATGAGCAATTAAGCGAAAGGAAGTATTTTTTTCTTCCGTCTCCCCAAGAGCCAGTCTTGATGATGTATGCCTTCAGCCTCACAGTTCATGGTTCTTGCTGGAAGCTGAAGGCTGAATACTGAATACTGAAGCTCTTAACCGGAAATTCTAATGATCGGACAAAGGCATCAAGTAATATTATGCTCCTTGTGTTTTTCCGCAATGGCGGCAGCCAAGTCATCCAGTGCCTTGAAATCAGGATCTGAAGGGACTCCCTTGCAAAGGACCGGGGCTATCACTTCCACCTTGAGATTGGGGATCATCCCCGCAAGTATTTCCACGGTCTTTCCTCCCCATCCGTAGGAACCAATAATAGAAAGGAATTTCGCCTTGGGACGCAAAGCGTTCGCCAGGAACGCGGCATAAGCGGCGTAAGGATGAGGCCCGGCCAGGATTGTGGGAGTTCCAACCACGATTGTAGCTGCGTCAATCAGGGCCATGGCAAGTTTCCCTATATCGGTAACTGCCAGGTTGAACTGTTCCACCCCGACACCTCTCTCTGCAAGGGCAGATACGAGACGATCGACCATCTGCCTTGTGCTTTCATGCATGGATACATACGGGAGCACTACTTTGTTTCGGAGCGGGCCGAGAACCCAGTCCTTGTAGGCATCAATAATGAGGGATGCCCGGGGATATATCTGCCCGTGACTGGGCGCTATCATCTCTATATCGTACGATGCCAGTTTTTCGAGGTCCTTCTGGATGACAGCTCGGAAAGGCATCATGATCTCGGCAAAATAGCGTTTCGCCGCTTCTAGCACACGCCCTTCATCAGTAACCAATAGATCGGTTGTCGCGATATGGGAGCCGAAAAAATCACAACTGAAAAGGATCTTATCCTCTTCCAGGTAGGTCACCATGGTCTCAGGCCAATGGACCCACGGGGTATAGATAAACTTCAGGGTCTTGTCACCAAGGGAGAGGGCTTCACCGTCTTCGACGGTTATGAAAGATCCTTCAGGTACCTCCAGAAGATCCATCAGCATCCCTTTTGCCTTGGGGCTGGATATTAATTTCGCCTCAGGATATTTCTTAAGAACCCGCGGGATTGTCCCGGAGTGGTCCTGCTCCGCATGGTGGGAGATGACATAATCGAGTTTGGAGACCCCTTCAAGCTGGGAGAGCAGTTCATGGGCCATGGGCGGATCAACAGAGTCCAGCAAAGCGGTCTTCTCGCTCCCCTTTATGAGATATGCATTGTAGCTTGTCCCGTCCGGGAGCGGGACAAGACTGTCAAAGAGACGCCTGTCCCAATCCACGGAACCCATCCAGTAAATGTTGCCTCTTATTTTTCTCGCCTTCATTGTGCTGCCTCCTCCATATCTATGTTATTCCCCTGTTATTGGGGATCGTGTTGAATTCCCGTTTCCAATCAGCCTCCAACCAAACCGTATAATGTTCTATTTCTCGTGCCATCGTCAAAATGCAAAGTCTCCAGCATCACCTACCGGGCCAATCTGTGCTGCTCAAATCCGCTGCAGCTATTTTTTCATCATGGACAGCAGCAACTTTTGCCCGCGCGCCGTGAGCCCGAGTCCCTCAATTTCCCGCTTTAATTGTTCAACGCTGCCGTGGCCGCCGAGGTAGCCGTTTACCCGGGTGGCGGCCGTCGAATCGATGAAACCCTTGGCCTGCGGATACATTCGCGAAATTTCGCTCATCAAACCGGGGTTGCGGCGGAGCAGGTATTTCTGGTGATAATCCTGGGCCAGATAGAAAATTCCGGCCTGAAGAATATCGGTAAAAAGCCGATGGCCGAGCCGATTTTCCAGGCCCTTTTTCACGGTCAGAGCCTGCTCCATCTGCTCTCGGTTGTGGTAGAATACAGCCGACCGGTATTGCCGTGACCAGGAACGATGTGACGGATGGTGACTCTTCCAGAAAATCTCCAGCAGTCCTTCATAGCTCACTACCGCTGGGTCAAAATCCATTTGCACGCTCTCGGTGTGATCTCCCAGGTGATGGTAGGTCGGATCCTTCACGGTGCCGCCGGTATAGCCGACACGGGTTCTCACCACGCCCTCCACAATCCCGAACCGGGATTCAGCTCCCCAGAATCACCCCAGGGCAAAGGTCCCCGTTTGTGTGTTCGTGGGCGCAGCCTCGTCGATGGGAGGAATATCTCCGGCCGCATGTGCGCCCGTAACCAGTGTGCTGACGCCGTCTGTAGCCAAGAGCGCCATCCCAGTCAAGCCGGCGACCCGGAGAAAAGCCCGCCGGGTAATGGGTCCTCTATTGTTTCCAATGCATCGCATGGCTTTCCTCAATTCCAGTCATGTGCGAAGGGTTTTGTTCCCGTCACCATGTGACGTTCTCTTCATAATGGGCATCTTTCGGCCCCATGAGCAACAGGAAGGATTCAATCTTGATTCGGACCACCTCGGTATCGGGATCATCCAGGAGATCCCCAAGACCCGGATGCCTTGTTTTGATGCCCTCTCTCATTCCCGTCTCTTCTGATCGCGAGATAACCGGTTCAAACTTCCCTGAAAGGGTCACCGCAGTCGTCCCCTTATGGTCGCTTTCAAGTGTTGACCCCCTCGTGTCGATCAATATGCTCACTGCCGGGTTCTCCATCAGGTTCTTGTATTTTCGGGTCCCCCTGCCCGTGAGCATGTACAGTTCGCTGCACGTCTCATTACAGGCGTAGGCCATAAGAGAGCAGTGCGGGTGATTTCTTGCGGACGTGGCCAGCACGCACGTTCCCTGCTTCCTTATCAATTCCCTTGCCTTTTCGCGAATGTCGTTGTCCATGGTTGATCCTTCTTACCGAATTTTTCAGCACCAACGCTATCGTACCATAACCTCGCACACCCGGCAAACAGGAAGCCTTTTCATGACAGAGCATTCTGTTCTATCAGTAAAAATCATAAAAATCGAAGTGTTAGAATGAATACCGATATCTTGGTTGACAAAAAGCAGTCAAAAGATAGTTTTTAGTCATTCCGGCGAAAGCCCGCAGGGCTGATCCGGAATCTAGATCCCCCCACTCGCGGGAATGACCGCAACGTCGCAAGCGACGGGGTATTTAACCCGGTGTAGGAATAAAGCACGTTCCTGACAATTCAATCTATCAGTCGCGAGGCACCGATCGATTTGCTGGAGGAAGTTCTAAATTTCTTTCCTAATCCTGCCGATATACCGAGTATAATCCTTGAGAAAGGCGCCCTAGGAGGCGCGACGGGAAAATGGCGAGTATTGCAACCATAAAACTGGAACACCTGTGGGGCCGGGAGGTGGGCACTTCTGTTCTCCTTAAGGAAGTGGCAAGGGGAGGCATGGCGGTGATCTTTTTAGCCTACCAGAAGACCCTGAAACGCCGGATCGCGGTCAAGATACTCCCGAAGTCCCTGATCAATGAAATGAGCGCGGAGTTTTTTCGCCAAGAGGCTGAGGCCGCGGCCATCTTGTCCCACCCGAACATCATCCCGATCTACGAGGTTGGAAACACGGGCGAATTTCTTTTCTTCACCATGCAGTTCGTCAACGGAAAGTCCCTTTCCCAGTACATTAAGAGGGCAGCTAAAAACCCACTTCCTTCCAAGCGCTTTCTCCCCGTGGACGCCACGCTGCGTATTGTTATGGAAGTCCTCGACGCTCTCGATTACGCACACCGGCAGGAAATCATCCACCGGGATATTAAGCCGGCCAACATCCTCATTGAGCCCCACACCAAGCGACCCATCATCACTGATTTCGGCCTGGCCAAGGTGTCCCGGGGACCTGACGAGAACAACTCCATGCTCCTGGGAACGCCGAACTACATGGCACCGGAACAGATTCGAAACACCCCTGTGGACTCCAGGACCGATATCTATGCCACCGGCACAATGCTGTTTGAGATGCTGGTCAGCCGGCTGCCCTTTCCCAAGGTGGAAAACATCGGAGATCTCCTGAAAGCCAAACTTTCCCTGGGAGATCGCTTATTTACACGTACGCCCTCCGAGCTGAACCCGGCCGTTACCAAAAAACTTGACCGAATCGTAGGAAAGGCAACCGCCTTTCATATGGAAGACCGGTACGCTTCCGCCCGCGAATTCAAGGCGGATCTCGAAGAATATCGTACGTACAGGCTCGAACACGCGGCCGCGAGGAGAAACCATGTCAGCGCCACGGCCCATTAAGAACCAATTAATGCAGTTCGGGCGGAATATTGCCCTGCTCTTCAACCGCGCTACCATGTACGACACGTCCCATCCTTATATTGGCCAGTCCATCGATGTGGTCTACCAGACACTGGAGCCTCTGCTGGAGCACATTTCGCCCCTCGTTTTCATCTTCACCCAGGGACAGTTTTTCATCGACGAGGAACCTCTCGACCCGCGCGTGAACGTGGGTCGTATCGTCTCTCACTTCAAGAAGGCGGACATCCAGTCTATCTCCTTTGAAAAGGGGGTGGACAAAAATGACATCCGCATTTTCCTGGAGATCGCCTCCTCTCTGAGCAGATACCCCAATGCGGACGCCATGAAGGCTGCCCTGGCAGAAAAGGGTGTCGATTACATGAAGATCAATCATGTCTTCTACAAAAAGGTCACGGAGGATGACGAAGTGGTCTCCAAGGAGGCCCTCAAAAAGGTTACGCCGTCGATGATGGAGGAAGACCACTTCAAGTCCAAGAGGATGTTCATCGAGGCCCTTCTGGAAAGCGTGCTGACTGAGGAGTTCATCAAGACGCTCAATATCGAGAACCTCGTGAAGAACCCGGCGGGCCTCACCCGGAAGATGATCGAGGCGGACCTGAAAGGGAAAGCGGGGCCCGCTCAGGCGGAGGAGCACAAAGTGCTCAGGGGAATTTCCGGAGGGGACGGCGCTCCCGGTGGCGGGACAGCGCACGCCGCTTCTCCAGGGATAAACAACCAGGAACCCTCGAGAAAAGGAGCTCCGGATCATCACTCCGGAGCTGTTGCGATCGGGGCCCTGCCCGGGAACTCGATCGCTGCGGAGAATGTCGCGGAGCAGAAGGGTTCTGCGCAAGTCCACGCAACCCTCCAGCCGGGATCCGGTGGAGGAGGGGGCCAAGTCGTGGCGGATGCTCCCGTGGGCCATGGTGCCATACTCTACAGGCAACTCGAAGTCATTGAGCAGGAGGTGGAAAAAAACCTTGCCGGTCAAGGCGACGTAAAACTCTCCGACCTGGCCTCCGCCGTCTTTGAAATGAAGAATCAGCTCATTGCCGGGATAGAGGCCCAGAAGGCCCTTGGAATCAGCTACGAAAACAAAGAAGAGATCCTGGAGAAGAGCAACGAGATCGCCGACCGGGTCCTTCTTTCCCTTATCAGGGAAGAATACCAGGCAGGCCGCATAACAACCTCCCGGCTGGCACAGATCCTCCGGCGACTGGTCCCCGAACCCGCTGAGCTCCGCAGGCTCCTTCCAAAAATCAAGGAGGCACTTCTGGAGGAGGGTATGTCCCTGCCTGAATACCTGAAGCTTGTCCAGGAGCTTGGTCGGGAACTCCAGAGCGACGGCCTTGCCAAAATCATCCACGAGAGCTCGGAACAGATCGGACTGGACGGTGAAGAAATCTTCGAAGAGGTAAAACGAAATCCCTCCCAGGCCGCCGAAATTATCTACCTGGCGGCCGAGATCCGGAAGGGCACGGGGGATGAAAATGTCCTCTCCGATCTGCTGGTGGATTACGTGGAGCGGCTCGGGGTCCAGATGGGCGAGGAATTGGCCCAAGGCAAGGAAGGTGATGGAGAGACACATCTTCAAAAGGTCATGACGGACGTCAAGTCCAATATTGTCCAGAAGCTGGCTCGCATGGACGTCAAAGACGATGTCCTGGCGCGATTGGAAGAAAGACTGAACAAGCGCTTGGATAATATGATGGACAACCTGCGCCTGGAGTGGCTCAAGAGCCAGGGGGCCCAATCTGACAAATCCCCGGCCAGGCGCCTCAGCGTGCTTCAGACCCTGGAACGCAGCGTGAGTGAAAAAGAGGAGTTGGGAGAAATCCTCAAAGCCGTCCGCTCAAAGGTGGAAGCCGGCGAAATCGACGAGAACGATTTTCGGCAGATTCACGAGGAGATCCTGGCCCAGAAACAGCGGATCAAGGAGCTTGAATCCGGAAAGGGCCTGCCTTCGGGTATCCTGAAGTCGGAGGAACTGCTTCTGTTCCTGGAAAAGGAAATGGCACGCTCCAGACGTTATAACACACCATTCGCGGCCTTGGGCTTTTCCCCGGTCAAGGCCAGGACACGGGCAGAGAAAGGGCTGGAACTCGTGAACCGCCAATCTCTCATAGATGCAGTCATGCAGAAGCTCGCGGCGATCTTCCGGGAAACGGACGTCCTCGGCCAGATCGGAAGAAGCCGGGTAATGGCGCTGCTTCCCATGACGGAAGAGTCGGCCGGGAAACTCGCCTTGCGCCGGAGCATGAAGCTCTTGCACCTTGAACCCCTGGACGTTGCCGGGGTCCCCGTGGACATCAAGGTGGCCGGGGTATTGGTCAGGGTCGACCTGGAAAAGATCCCGGACACCAAAACCTTCCTGGAAGCCATGACCGCCCAACTCACCGACATGGCCGCCAGGATCAAGAATATCCACTCCTATTTCTGATGGGAACCGCGGCCGGGCGCATACCCGCAAAGTGATTGTGCACGGTTGTTCCTTCTCACGAGATTCCTACGCAAAAGGCATAGTAACACCCTGAACCGACCGGCAGGCAGGAAGCCCTTCAACGAATGCTCCTGGCGCTTTTCGATTGTCCCGAAGGGTGTCTTTTTGTATGATCGCTTTAAGAAATCAGTGAGTCTTTCCCCGCAGAGCGAGAGGCACGGAGTGAACTCTAGAGGGAGGATCAAGGAAGAAGCCTCTTCTTCCCTGGGCGTCGCGATTCATATGATACTCACCTTGCTAGACCCCGGATCAGTGGAACCTACCCGGACTAAGGAGACCGTTTCATGGAAAAGATACGAATCGGCGTCAGCACCTGTCTCATGGGCGAGCCGGTAAGGTATGACGGCGGGCATGCCCATGACCGGTATGTGACGGACACGCTGGCCCGATACGTGGAATTTGTCCCTGTTTGTCCGGAAACCGAGGCAGGTCTGGGCGTGCCCCGTGAACCCATGCGGCTTGTGGGTGACCCCGGTTCTCCTCGTCTCATCACGGTCAAAACAAAGACAGATATGACGGACATTCTCGTCACCTGGGCCCGGCAAAGGGTAAGAGAACTGGAAGGGGAAAACCTCTGCGGATTCATTTTCAAGAGCAAGTCGCCCAGCAGCGGTATGGAACGAGTGAAGATATCCCCTGAGAGCGGCATGCCGGTCAAAAAAGGAGTGGGGCTCTTTGCCCGTGCATTCATGGAGCACTTCCCGCTCATCCCCGTGGAAGAGGAGGGAAGACTTCACGATCCCCGTTTGAGGGAAAATTTTATTGAACGCATCTTTACCCTCGAACGGTGGCGGCGTACCCAAGCCGGGCGAAAAAGCATAGGAAGCCTCTTGGCCTTTCACACCGCTCACAAGTTACTCATCCTGTCCCACGGCACGAGAAATTACCGGGAAATGGGAAGGCTGGTGGCCCAGGCCAAAGGGTTAAGGTTAGACGAGGTCTATACCCGCTATGAATCCCTGCTCATGGAGGCGTTGCGTTTGCTGGCCACCGTCAAGAAGCACACCAACGTCCTCCAGCACATGATGGGCTATTTCAAGCAACAGCTCGCGGCGGACGAAAAGCAGGAACTTCTTGAAGTGATAAATGCCTATCACGATGAACTGCTGCCCCTCATCGTTCCCATAACCCTCCTCAAACACTACGTCAGGAAATATAAGCAGCCCTATCTTCAAGGCCAGGTCTACCTCTCCCCCCATCCATCGGAACTCAAGCTTCGAAATCATGTCTGATCTTTATATCCACAGTCATCTTCACCGTCTCGCTACGAAGATCCGTGAGAGACCCGGCTTAGATGTGTGTCTTCAATTGATCGGCAACCGATTGATTCAGCAACTTCTGGGCTTCGTTGAGTTTCTTGTATTTTGATTCTATTTTCTCGATATTTCGAGACAGAATAGCCTTCAATAAATCACCTTCCATTTCGGCGACATCGATTCTTTCATAATAGTCCATAGTCTCTTTGAGATGTGCGAGAACGATCTTGCCTGTCAAGATTGGGTGGTTGTTCGTTACATTTGCATCCTCAAACCTTGTTCCATGTTCAAGCTCAACTTCTAAACCTTTTCGGAATGCATCAAGGGGAATATTCATCCCTTTGATATTCACAATGTCGAGAATCGTGGATGCCTCTTCCTCCGAAACAGTAGGATCGGTGATTCTGGACCAGTCTCGCAAGCCGATTTCATTGCAGACTCTTTTTACTTCATCAGCAGTTATATATTCTGGCAGTTTCATGTTTGTCTCCTTTCATGATTGATCTAATCGCGGCATTGACCCGCGGAACGATCGAGTTCACCGGGTTTTACGAAGCGCAGCGTAGTATAATTCCGGTGGAGCGACTGGTTATGTTGCTTCACTATTCTACTAAACGAAAGCATAAATAAGAAATGCGCCAAATGCCACTGCTATGACACCGCCGACATGACGAAGAGGCTTTGGTAAAGACAAAGCCCACGACATTAATCGATTGAAATTGCGGCGCCCCATTACAGCTAGAAATATAGCGGCAACAATAGAAAGCCAACCAATAACTTCAATTACAAGCGGAAATTTAGATATGTTGGATTGGTATATCAGTAAAGCACCAAGAACCAGTCTTACTACAACAGCCAGAATATGCAATGCCAGCTTGTCCAAATTATTTCGCAGAAAACCGAATATAACTTCCGGATTTATTACAATTACAATTCCGGCCAATAGAGTCAGAGCACCAAATATTATTATCAATAAGGTCATAATCTATTTCCTATAGCAACATAACGTCCAAGCTCAGCGGCCACCGCCGGAAACGCCCGGTCGGCCGCAACAATCGCGAGCAAATTCTCCCGAACCGTCCGACTGCAAAGCGGGACGGCGGTTCGCTGCAGCGCTCTGGTTCGCTTATAGTTTCTTTTGTAATTCATCCTTTGTGCTTTCACAATCTCGTAAAATCTGGGCAAGAAGCCCGCGGCCAATTGTCTCACCACGATGCAGAGGAACAACTGTGCATCGACCGTCTTGGTGTTGCAGGAAATGATGACCGCCTTTTGTACGTATTGCTTCGAATCCGAATTTACGCAGGGCGCGAATAAGCCGACTACCGGTTATTGATGGAAACGTGGTCATCTGTTAATCGCCACCTTTTGAACACCAATAAATTCATTGGATATTGGCTTTTCCACCTCAAGGCAAAGCTCAATAGCCTCTTTTATTCTCTTCATTAATGTATCAAGAGATTTGGCCTGTGTATGACAACCACGGAGTGCCGGTACAGAGGCGACAAAAAAGCCATCCTCATCTTTTTCAATTATTACGCTGAATTCTTTCATCATATATCCTCTAATGTTTTATTCTTTATATCATAGGGGTCCAGTTTTTAAAAGCGAATGCCGAGTTGACCGGCAGGTTCTCCGTGATAACGGGCGACCGGGAACCGGGCAACTCGGCATTCCCGTGGTGCGAAGCGCCGCGGGACCCATTGATTAACATTGCTGTTTGCCCTGATAACTTAGGGGAAAAGGGGTCGCCCATTTTATACAGCCGACCTACTCTGCTCGTTAGAGTGTAGGCGGTTGTTCTGTTTCAGCCTATGGTTTCTACAAAGTAGGCTTCGTCCCATAGCCTCTTTTCCATCTCTGGAGACGCAATAATGTCAGGGAACTGTTCAAGAATCGGTATTTCCAATATCCGTTTGAGTTTTTGAGCCATATTCTCCGGAGATACTTCCCCATCCGACTCCACGTATACATGTATATGGTCCGGGGCCAGCCACAGAAGGCAGGCAAAACCACCCACTGCATCGCTGCAGGTCGTGATTGTATCACTGATGAGGTCAATAGTAGTTGCCGGCTCCGCAAAGACCGGCCTTCTGCCGACCACGTTCCATGCAAAATGGTACTTGATCCGGATCATCACATCGTCGGGATTACGGGCCAGTTTTTGCAGAGCCAACGCCCGTTGATACTTTACCTTATCGGAATCAAGCAGTTTTTCCAGGGTAATCTCCGCAGGCCGGGCTTTGGGCTCCGGCCGGATTTCCTGCCCGGATGATGCGACCAGTTTCAGCAACGGCTGAAAAGCATGGCATTCAAAAAGAGTAGGATTTTGTGTTGACCGGTTTAGATGACAAAGCACTTCTTCTTGAAAACTCAAATCCTGACAGAAGCTGCACCTGCCATGAATGAGTGGTTTGGATGACTTTATACACTCCTGGCATTTTGCAGGCAAGCGATTGTCAGATGACCATTCCTCCAAGTCCACATCTCCTTGCATGATCATATTGGGCATTTGAAACGCTCAAGGTGCTTGAGGAAGCGAGCGCGACGATTGTCAAAGACGCGAAGTTGACGAACGGCCAGGTTGAGAGGCGCAAATGCAGCATTGCGATATGCGCATCCTTCTCCAAGCTGATGGTCAGCATTCTTTATGCGATTTATCTAGACATCTCTTGGTATGAGAATTCCCACAGTCCGGCATTAGCTTTTGCATGTTCAATTGTCATATTCACGATGTTGCCTTTGTCATCAATGTCTATATAGATATTTTCACTTATCTCTTTTGTTTCATAGATATCCTTATCCGAAAATTCAACATGAGCGGTGTCTGTATCAGAAAAATACTTTACTTTCATACCTTATTCCTCCTTAAAAGACCGATCAAAAAAGGCATTGTGAACGGTCTCGCCATCTTCTAACAAGATCACCCGAAGATATTTATCAACTTCTTGTATTTTTGCCCATTTTCTGATCCGGCCATCGGTCTGAATTTCACTCTTTTCCGGATATTGTATCACAAAATTGATCCATTCCTCTTCAATTTGAGCACGATCAGGTCGTTGCCTTGTATATTCAAAATATTGCGTCGTTTTCATAATATGGCAGATCCAAATCAAAAGGTGCTTTTTCTATTGCCTTGCGGGTGATCAGGATTTTGCCCCAACCACTCACCTTCATAAACGGAGATGAACTCTGACGGCGGATTTGAGTTGCAGCAGGCTGCGGGGTGTCTGGTCGGAGTTGCGCCGAAGCCTCCGGCGCAGGCTGGTCATCCCTGCAGCAAACTGCAGAGCATTCTGGTAAAGGTGAATATATTCTTTATCACTTTATGTATAGATTGCAAGGAAAAACGGGTTCTTCAGGTTCTTGCGTGTTGACACGGGGTTTCCCCATCAGGAATCGAGCTATCAGGTGCTTTGCCTGACGCATCCCCACGGGAATCATTCATTGCCGGGGCAAATGTCGGGTTCTCTCAAAGTCCCCCAGGTTATAACCTTGGCTCCTCGAGATATCTTTAACAGCAATCCATTCTTCGTTTGAAAGTTCCGGCTTCCGACTGAGTATCCAGCCATATTTTCTGCCCGGGACCCCTACGACGGCATATTGATATTCCCTGTCGAGACCTACGATCCAGTAATCACCCCAGAAGAGATTCATCCCCAAGAACCTGACAAAGCTCACCTTCAGCTTTGCATGGGTCACGGGATCAGTCACCTTTGCGATACCTTCGGCGACCATGCGTTTTCCCTTCTGGTCCAAACACGAATTCACCACCAGGACGGTGCCGTCCGCCCTCAGTTCGTATTCCGCTGTGGTGTCTCCGGCGCATTTTTTCTGAAAACGGTTGGGAATCTTTGCTATCTCATACCACTTGCCCATGTACCTGTTGAGGTCCACAGAGGCCACTGCCTGAGGTGTGTCCGCCATATTTCCTCCGCATGAGGATAATAGGATCATAATGGTGAAGAGTAAATGAAAGCCCATTTTTCGAGATATTCCTTCATCTGCAATTTTCGAACGGCACTTTCTGAAGTCATGTAGCGAACCTTCCCGAACACGGCCCGCTCCGGTCCCCAGGCCCTGTCGTGCCGACCCAGCACCCAGAAGATGCCTGTATAGGAGTTGGGGTCCCTTCCGTCCAGCGCGTAACGGTTATTGAGATCCTCCATGATCCGCAATGCCTCTTTGGGAGAAGGTGTCCAGTGCAGGATCTTTTTACCCCAGAGCATGCGCAGGTAGTTGTGGATCCTCCCTTCTGCCATGAGCTGTCTCTGGGCCGCGTTCCAGACCGGATCATGGGTGCGGGCTGCCTCGAACTCCTTCAGCATGTAAAGGCAAGGCCTCGGGTCCTCTTCATGTTCCTGGAGTGTCTTTAAGGCCCATGTGGGTAGCGACTCGTACTTATGATAGTCGGATTGTTTCTGGCAAAACTGGTACCCGAGTTCCCGCCAGGTGATGATCTGATCCAGAAATGCCTCCGCATTTTCATTAAGCCCCCACCAACCCTCTCGCCGCCCTTTGGTCTCCTCTTTAAGGCGCAAAGGAGTCCAGCCCTGCTGTTCCAGAACTCTGCTGACAATCTCATGTGAGGAGATGTGGCCGAAGTGGAGATAGGGGGAGAGCCCGCTTTCGGTCTCCCTGTCCGGGTGATTGCGGTCTGCCTTGTAAGAAAGGATCTTTCCTTCCAGGAACGATTTGAGGGCTGACCGCGCCGCCATGATCCCGCCCCGATAATCCGAGGGCTTCACCCGGTGGTCTATGGGAAGTCCCTCCATGAAGACCCTGGTACGGTCGAGTTGGTCCCTGGACAGGGGTGGCCATCTCTCAGCGATGTGCCGCGGCAGGGCAGACAGTTTATGAAGTCTTTGCCCGGCAAAGGGCCGTGACCTTGGCTGCTGGTTCAGGAGCGGGGGGAGGTATTTTTGCGCGAAGCGCCTGAAGTGATACGCAGACAAAAAGACCTTTTCCGAAAGGCTGAGGGGAATGAGGCCGTTGGCATCCACCTTTTCCATCCGCACCTTGATCTTCCCACCGGCAGCCCGGATCATGGAAGGGAGGAAAAAACAGGGAAAATCATCCGCGATAACCACACACGCGTCCGAAGAAAGGGCCTCAAGGAGGCCCCTGCCTTCGCCCTGGTTTTTCTCTGCGTACGGGTAGTAAAGGACCGGCTTCTTTGCCAATTCGCGGGCATTCGCTGCCATCCCCTCCAGCACGAAGGCATGGAGCCTGTCGCTTGCCCAGGGGTAGTCGCACCGCAGCGGTTCCAGCACCATGAGCGGTTTCCGGAGCCCCACGGCCCACTCCACGGCCCGGTCAAGTGCAAAGTTCCAGCTTGGACGCCTGAAGGCCGTCATCCAGTAGAGGACAAAGCGTCCGCCGGCGTTCACCGGGGCTTCATTGCACGGCCTTATGCGAAGGCTCGGGACCGAACCCTTCGGCGTCAAGGCCTTCTCTCCGGCGGCTCCGGCCATCAGACCGACGTGTCCTCCCCTGCCCCGATAAGCGGCAACTCCTTGTCCACTTTGAAGGAAACCAGGAACCTCGCGCCTTTTTTCTCGTTTTGGTATTGCCTCCGGGCGAGGGTTTGGATAAGTTCGCTGTTTTTCTCTTCCTTCAGCTTCGTGAGATGAAGGCGCTTCCCCTTGTATCCCGGGCCCTCCTCCACGAACAGGTAGGCGGCATGGGGGTTGGACTGGAGATTGTGGTGGGTGAGGCGGTCCC
>CAZONI010000081.1:0-15969 GCA_964581175.1 uncultured Desulfobacteraceae bacterium | reverse complement strand
GACCGGATGGAAGTGGAGATTCCCGGTATCGGAGTGCTCTCAAACCCGGTCGTAGCGGAAAAGCCTCGAGCGGAATAATCTCCTATTTCTTCTTCCGCGCCGCGCGAAGCTCTTCTTTATAAAATTTATTGTAATAGGCACATCCGACCCTTGCCTGCGAACCCAGAAGTGTGCTGCAGCCATTGCAGACTGTACAGAAATCAATCCGATCAATTTCTCCGGCCAGGGCCTTCCTGGGAAACAGCGGATCGGCCAAGGACTGCCGGCCGACTCCCACCATATCCACGTGGCCGTCCTGAATATTTTTCGCAGCCCAGTACAGCAGGCTCTTTTTCTCCGGCACATCTCCGGACAGTCTATTTTCACCGTTTCTCAAATAGCTGTATGCCGAACCGATCAGGGGCACCTTGACAGCGTCTCGAACCGCTTCGGCCCAGCCGAACTGCCGGTACACGCCCATGGGATAATTATGAGTGGGCCGGGTAATTTCGCCGGTCATGACCGGTATGCCGCTGGACACATTGATAAAATCAAATCCGGCATCTTCGATCAAGCGGCATAATGCCAGCGGCTCCCGAAGATCTTCTGCCACCTCATCCGGGCCGGCGGTTCCAAAACCACCTCGAATCCCTTCATACATTGATATCCTGGTGCCGAATATGAAGTTGTCGTCTTTTATGGCGGATTTCATCATACCGGCCGTTTCTCTGAAAAAGCGGGTCCTGTTTTCGAAGCTTCCCCCGAAGCGGCCATTCTTGGTGTTGGCCGGGCGAAGCAGCTGGCCCCCTAAATATCCATGGCAATTCTTGAAATCGATTCCGTCCGCGCCTGCCTCATGGGCAATAAGCGCGGCCCTGACCAACTGCCCCTGAATCTCTGCGATATCGTCGTCCGTAAGGATACGAACGGTGGAATCGGTTGTCGGCGTATAGGCAGGGTAATACGAGACCACATCCGAAAAGCTGCCGCTGATGATCCCTGAATGGTTGATTTGAAAAATCACCAGCGAATCCGGATTGATTTTCTTGATTTCCTCGACCAGTTCGGCAAGGGATCCTCTATTCTTCTCTTCTATGACCAGCTGGTTCCTGCGCGCCCGGCTGCGCGGTGAAATGGTAAGGGACTCGACCATGATCATGCCGGCGCGGCCTTCGGCCAGTTGCCGATATCGCTTGCGGGTCAAATCGGACGGATTGCCGTTTTTATCTGCGTCGTTGCACTCCATCGGCTGCGTCACGAGTCGATTGGGAGCGGTCCGGTTGCCGATTTTCATAGGGTTTGAAAGTACACTCAGGTCCATGCAAAACCTCCTGTTTGTTGATGTCTAAACCGAAAAACCAAAGAAAAAGCTATAGTATGCGGAGGTGAAACCCGCCGTCCACATTGAACACCTCTCCGGTGGAAAATAGAAAGGAATCCCGCGCAATGGCCGCAACCGCGCGGCCGATATCATCGGGGACCCCCCACCGTCTGATCGGCGTCAGGCCTTGGGCAATAAGTTCGTCGTAGTGTTCTTTCACCCCGGCGGTCATGTCGGTTTCGATGATGCCCGGCCTCACCTCGTAAACGCCGATACCGTATTCAGCCAGCCTGGCGGCATAAAGCGCGGTCATCATGGATACACCGGCCTTGGAAACGCAGTACTCGCCTCTTGAAGGTGATGCGGTATAGGCGCTCATAGAAGAAACATTGATTATTTTCGGATGGATCTTTGGATCCGTCCGCTTCTGGTCGATCATCCAGTTCGCAATGTTTTGGGTCAAAAAATAAGGCCCTTTCAAGTTGATGTTGATGAGCCGGTCAAAACTCTCTTCGGAAGCAACCAGTATATCCTCGCGAACCGTCGGGGCGACCCCGGCGTTATTTACCAGGATATCGAGCCTGCCGCACCTTTCCCGTATCTGTGAAACAAGCTTCTCGCGGTCCTTGCGATTGGAAATGTCCCCCTGGATATACAGGCAGTCTTCTCTCAGGGCGTTCACGTCGTCAAGGGCCTGCACGGCGGCATCGACGGGCGAAGTTGAATTCAGAACAATCCGGAAGCCTTCCCGGGCGAGCTGCCTGGCGATACCCAGTCCTATCCCCCGCCGGGACCCGGTAATCAGCGCAACTTCTTCCCTCGATTTTTCAGCATTCTCATCCACACACATTTTCCTCCGCAAAATTTGTTGCTAATCCATCTTAATGACAACCTTGATAGCGTCGGTCTTTTCATCCATCAACAGCTCAAATCCTTCCTGGAGGGAATCCAAAGGCAACACATGCGAAATGAGTCTTCCCGGCTGAACCCGCTTTTTTTCCATCAATTTCAAGGCAGCTTGGAAATCCCGGCAATACCCCTGAGACCCTACCAGCGAAATCTCCTTCTGGATAAACAAATTGGGTGCCAGCGTGATTTTCGGTTCTTCAAAGATCCCGAGCAGGACCGCAGTGCCGCCTTTTTTGAGCACATCCAAAGACTGCTGCAGTGTTTTCTGGAGGCCGACCGCTTCAAAAGAAAAATCGGTTCCCAGCCCGGATGTTTGGGCCAGTATACCGGCAACAGCATCTTCCTGCAGGTTGTCAAACACGTGTATTGCGCCGAGCGCCGTCGCAAGTGCCAATCGGTCCGCCCGGGCACCCGCCAGGAAGGTGTCCCCGGGACCCAAATTATCGACGAGCATCAAGACAAACAGCCCGATAGCCCCGTCGCCGAATATCGTCACCGTGTTACCGAAACGAATGCCGGCTTTGTTGACGGCGTGAACAGCAACCGAAAGCGGCTCCACCAGCGCCCCTTCTTCATAGGTAGCATTTGCGGGCAGAGGGTATAGCCGGCTCTCATCGCAGATAAAATACGGTGCAAATCCGCCCTGTCCCCTGCGATATTGAAAACTGATATTACTGCAGAGATTATAGCGGCCCGAAAGACAGAATTCACACTTGCCGCAAGCAATAACCGGCTCCACCACCACCCGATCGCCTTCCCTGAACCGGGACACCTGCCCGCCGACGCGTTCCACCCTGCCGGCAAGTTCGTGGCCGACAGCGGCGGGGAGCGGCGCCGAGGGATGCCTGCCCTTGAAAATGTGCAAATCACTGCCGCAGATCGCTGCCGCCTTCATCCGAATCAAAACGTCATGATCGTGAAGTTGACCCAGCACCTGTTCGCGGAATTCCACCTTGCCGGGCGCCGCCACCACTGCCATGGGAAATGTCTTTTTCATAGGGACTTCCAAGGAATTAATTTTGAGCCAATTGTTCGCCCAGTAAGGCATCGAGACGTCTCCCGAAGCACGCTCAGGGAGGAAGCCTCTTCTGAAGTGACTGGTGAGAGGGCACCGTCTTTTCGTGACGTATCTCTGGGGGAAGCCGCAGCCATCCCGAAGGGTGGAATGCGGAGGGGGCAAAACTCCCCGGAGATACGTCACAGAAAAGCCCAGCCCGGAGCCTCGGAACGGAAGAAATGGCTTCCTCCCTGAGCAGCCTGCTGGTTTCAGCCGCGCTGAGCCCGGCGGCCGGGACGCTGCTGCCGCCGATGACGATCACGTCATACCTCTCGGTCATATCGCGTTTCCCGTGCAATTTCGACTATCCGGCGGCTGGCATTGGCGTAAACGATCTTTTCATCGCGGAATGCCGGCATTTCTATGGGCGCCAGCCCAGGGTGAAATGTCATCAATACCTTTAGGGGAGATTTCACATCATCGGATACCAGGCCGTGCTGAGCACCGGGTACAACGAGAATTATGTGCCCCGGTTTAACGTCGCAGACCCGCTGATCCAGCACCATTTTCCCGAAACCAGCCAATATCAGATAGGTTTCTATGGTTTCCCCATGGACGTGTACCGGTGAATCGATGATATCGAGTGCCGCTACGGAGGCGCAAGGAACCTTGTGTTTTTTCCCTTTTTCATCCTCAAACTCACGAATTTCATCGATCAGAAACCCTTTTACGCCGCAGACACTCATCGGACTCCCGCTGAGATCATCGGGTATCTGAGAAATCACGGCGTTTTCACGCTCGCTGCTCCCCCGGCGGCAAAAGCCGATCGTCCGTGATTTTTTGTTGAAAAATTTCACATCAAATTCTTTTTGCAATTGTTAAAACCTCTCTCCTTCTATCTTCTCAGGCGCCGCTTTACGTCCTCCAGACGTTCTTCAAGCCCTCCCTCGCCGGGCAGCATCCGTCGAACCCCGAAAAAGGGAAGATCATTCATCCGGCGCTCGCCGGCCAGTTTTTGGAGTTCTTCGATAAAAACGCCGGAGCCCTCTTTCTCAGAGGTGTCGCGATCAATTCCCAGCATAGTTCCCTTCCCCTTGGTGACTTCAACCCCACAGGAAGGGCTCGGATTCATACCGATAATTCCCAGGATCTCGTAACCGTCTGCGAGGTAGGCTTCCGTCTGGTCCATAACGGTCAGGGCGGTTTGACGAAAACAGGCCCGCATATCGGCCTCAGACATTTCGCCGTAAAGCCCTTTCTCCAGGCCCAGGCAGAGAAATTCCGGACAGGGCATCTGGATGATGCCGACGCCGCTTTCCAGCAGCGTCTGAATCAGCGGGATGGTCGCCCCCTCAAACGCTGACCCTCCTGGAAAACGGGTATTGGTATTCAGGAAACAATGGGCGAGGAAGACGATCCGGCGACCGCGCCGGTCTGTTAAAAACAGGTACCCGAGCTTATATGCATCCGTAAAAGGACCTTCATAACTCAAGTCGCCGGTGGCCCAGATGGCAATAAAAAAAGGCAGCTTGCCCAGGGCGATGTTTTCAAGCGTTTGCGCGCTGCACCTGAGTACCATGTCCGCTTCGGCAGAATCGCAGGATTCAATGGCGCCCTCTGAAACCCGCCAGAAAACTGTTTGATCGCCGACCTCCCATCGAATGGTGCGCTGCCAATCCCGGGCGGTTTGCATGCGAGCTCTTTTTCGTAATTGATCGAGAAGCTGAGCCACTGAATCGTCTGTTATCATGGGTTTCTCCTTCATTTCATTCTCAGGTCGAGACCTGCTCCCTTGGGCGCCGGGTTGGCTAAGCGCGCGTAGAGCGTCAGGATGCCCTCCGTCACTCGCCCTTTTGGACGAACCCAGGCATTCATGCGATTATCCAGTTCTGCTTTTCCGATATTGATATTCAGTGTCCGCCCGGGAATGTCGATTTCGATCAGATCGCCGTCTTTAACGACGGCCAGCGGTCCCCCTTCCGCGGCCTCCGGAAAAACCTGGCAGATAAAAGGTCCCCGGGCAAAACCGGAAATTTTTCCATCCGTCACCAGCGCGCATTTGGTCTCCAGCCCGAGCGCCTTCATGTACCCGATGACTTTAAAAACCTCCGTCAGGCCGGGGCCACCTCTGGGACCCTCGTACCGGACTATGACGACATCGCCCGGTGCGATCCGCCCCTCCTGCAGGCCCGTGAGAGCCGCTTCCTGGCTGTCAAAGACCTTGGCCGGGCCTTTGTGCTGCATCATTTCAGGCGCAATGACGGTGGGTCTGACCACGGCCGAATCGGCCAGGTTTCCCCGTAAGACCACAAGGCCCTCTTTGGCGACCGGATCTTTAAAATCCCGAATGACCGCCGACGGAGAAGCGCTGATTTGCTCAAGGTTTTCTCCGACTGTTTTTCCGGTGACCGTCAGCGCCTCCCCATCCAGCAGGGAAGCGATCTGTTTCATCACGGCCTGGACACCGCCGGCCTCTTCAAAATCGCGCATCGTATAGGGGCCGCCTGGCCGCACGGCAGCCAGACATGGCGTTTCCCGCCCCAGAGATTCTATCAGATCCAGGTTTATGCGGTCTTCGAGTCCCAATTCGTAGGCGATCGCCAGAAGATGGACCACCGCATTCGTGGAACCGCCGATCGCATGAAGGACGCGGATTGCGTTCATGAGACCCTGGACATTGATTATATCGGTCGCCTTCACATTTTTCTCGTACAGATCGACGATCCGCCTCCCTGATTCCTTGGCGATCCACAAGCGCTTGGCGGAAACCGCCAGCGCCGTGCCGCCGTCCGGGAGAGCCATGCCCAGGGCCTCGCACAGGCACTGCATGGTGTTTGCGGTCCCGAGGAGCGCACAGGAACCGGCTCCTGGACAGGCATGGTCCTCGAGGGCCTGGAGTTCTTCCGGCGAGACCCTTGGATTTCCGACACCGTATGCCCAGCATTCGGCATCGACATTGGTGGTGTCCAGATCCTCCCCCTGATAACGGCCCGAGTCCATCGGGCCGCCAGGGACAATAATCGTGGGGATACCCAGCCGGGCAGCCGCCAGCAGGTGTCCGGGGACGTTTTTGTCGCAGGACGAAATCATAACGAGTGCGTCGAACATATGAATCTGCGTGGAGGCTTCTAGTTCGGCAGCGATAATATCCCGGGTGGGAGTGTCATAGCGGATCCCGTGACGACCCACGGCCATGGGACACATGGCAAAGCTTCCGAATTCAAAAGGGGTTCCGCCGGCCTGCCAGATGCCGGCCTTGACGGCCTCGGCAACGGACTTGAGGTGAATGTGTCCGGGGCTGGTTTCGCCCCAACTGTTGGCCACACCGATTCTTGGTCTCTTCAGATCCTCGGAAGTATACCCGACGGCTCTGACCAGGGATCTTGCGCGCGCATTTTCCGGCCGTTGCAAAAACGCCACGTTTTCACTGACTCGTCTTGTTTCTTTCACGACATGCTCACTTTCCTTTCAGCGTCCGGGTTGGCCCGGTTCGCCCGACCGGTGAAAAACGACGGGGGCGGATTGTCATCGATAAATCTCACCCTTTTTAAACGCCGCCCAGGCCGTCTCGAACCACGAATCCGTTTTGGGCAAAGGACGGCGAGGTACCCAGGTATGCCTGCTTTCTCCGCCCTTTACAGTGTTGGTTTCGAGCACTTTCGTTCGAAAGCCCGAATTCTCAGGTACGAAATTCCATTCCGACCCCAGGCGGGGATGCGCCGGGTTGCCTTCCGGGTCCAGCACCATGGCGGATCCCCTGCTGCCGGTACCGCTTTCAACCGCAAACCGCATAGCGTCAAGGTACACAACATGGGCATAGCAAAGCTGCCGGACCGTGAAAGCCTTTTTCAGGCCATCCAGCCCGTTAAAGGTGCATCCCCGGGACTCCAGGCGATGCCATTGCGCCCGGGCATCCTTGACGGCTCTGTCCAACTTGTCCAGAGAGCGGATGTGCGCGCCGGAATCGGTCATTCTGGACTGAAACGCAGCTATTTCAGCCGACCAGGACGAAGGCGCATTTTTGCATTTTCCCATCCAGAATAGAAGCGTTGCAGCAGATGCGGCCGCTTCCTTCCTGACGGATGCCATGTCAAGCGTTGTCCCACAATAGCAATTGGCAATATATTCGGCCGCGCGAAGACCGCCGACCTGCCCGGAATTGAGCGCCGTGCCGCCCGGACGGGATACCCCGTGGGATCCGTTGACTTCTCCGACCGGAAATAAATGTTTGATATTGACAGACTCCCACCACAAATTTGCCGCCAGGCCCCCGTTATTGTGCTGCGCGCATACAGCGATTTCCAGCGGCTCGGTCGAAAGATCGATATTATTCTGCCGGTATAGCGCAGCGGCCTCCGGATTCATCGCCTGCAGCCGCTCAAACGGACTGGATTGGACGGCCCTGGATCGGGTTAAATAGTCGCGGGCCTCACTACTGAGGTTCTGAACGCTGAATCCTTCCGGATCGGACCGATAATCCAAAAAAACGTGCCGCTTTTTGACAACGGTTTCAAGATAAACCAGGATATCGACGAGTGAAGAACCGCCGACTATTTTCTTGCTGTCAAAAGGCCACTGGTACCCCTTCAGGAATACAGCGCTGTTCATTTCGCCGGGAGTGGAAAAATAGGGTTTCAAGAACTCTGTTTCCGGCTCGCCGGCGCCCGGTCCCTTGCTGATAAAACGGGGAATGACCTGCATGTAAGACCCTGAAACGTTCCAGCGATATCCAGTCGAAGCCAGGCCATACTGGAATTCGGGTAGATTCCGGGCCGACGCGCCGGCCAGAAACGCCAGACCGATTCCCCCGGTATGCACTTCGGGGTAGACACTCGTCTTATAGAGTCCGCCGGGACCGCCGGTTGCGAACACGACATTCTCGGCAATGTAGACCTCGAAAATGGATGACACGTTTTCAGGGTCTTCTCCGTGGGTCTCGCCGTTCAGGATGATCGCCCCGGCGGCCCGGGTTTCCGATTCCGTCTCGATGGTGAGCAGTGAAACCGCAAGGCGGTTTTCACGGACCGGTATCCGGCGCCGCCTGACTTCCCGAATCAGGGAACGGCACATTTCCCGCGACGTATAGGGGCCGGCCGAGGTGGCCCGTTGACGGGGATCATGATCGGTCTTATAGCCGGGAAACTGCCCGAATGCATCCCTCGGGAAAGCAACGCCGAGGTTCACGAGGTTCATAAACGCCCTGGGGGACAGGCTGGCTTCGACGAGCGCCAGGTCGCCGTGCATGCCGCCTCCATGGTACAAGGCCTCGGCGACAAATTCGATCGAATCCGGTTCGGACCCGCACATCCCGAGTTTATAGTAGGTCTGCTTGTCGCTTCCGGCATTGATGGAGGTCCCCATTTGGAGACCTTCTGTTACGATCAGCACGTCCTCGACCCCGTTGCTGTTGAGCTGGACCGCCGAGTTTAATCCGGCGGCCCCGCTCCCGATGACCAAGGTGTGAACCTGATAACAATCGATCGAAAATCGTTCGCCGGAATTGGGCTGAATTGTGAGGGTGTCTTTCTTCATCATCAAGGCCTTTAACCCATAAAAAAGCTCGGGACCCAGAGGGTTAACGCCGGCACGAAAGCGACGAGCAGCAGAAACGCGACCATAACGGCCAGTAACGTCAAAAGCGGTTTTGATATGTTGCTGATCGTCGTCTTCCCGACGCTGCAGGCCACGAAGGTGCAGACCCCCACCGGCGGCGTCGAAAGGCCGATCGCCAGGTTGATGACCACCATGCACCCGAAATGGATCGGATCGATTCCCAGCTTTGCGGCGATGGGGGTCAGAATGGGAACGAAAATGATGATCGCCGGGGAGCAATCCAGAAAGGCACCGACCACCAGAAGCATTCCGTTCAAGGCCAGAATGATCAAGAAGGGACTTTTCAGGCTCTCAACGATGGCGGTCGCCAGTTTAAGTGGGATCTGTTCGCTGGCAAGCACCCAGGAGAGGCTGGAGGCTGTGGCGATAGTGATCATGACCAGCGCCGACGTATAGCAGGCCTGGACAAAGATACGGGGGATATCGGTAATTTTAATGGAATGGTAAACAAAAAGCACCAGCACGAGTGCATAGGCCACGGCGACGGCAGCCGATTCGGTTGCCGTGAAGACCCCCGAAAGGATACCGCCGATAATGATAACGGCTGTCATCAGGGCCAGAAAAGACTTGCGAAACGACACCCAGATCTTCGTGAGCGAAAAAGAATCCTCGCGCGGATAGTTGTTGATGCGGGCATAGATATAGCTGACTGCCATAAGCCCCACCCCCATCAACAGCCCGGGGATATAGCCTCCGAGAAAAAGCTTCGCAATGGAGACATTGGCCGTGATACCGTAGACCACCATGGGGATGCTGGGAGGAATGATCACGCCGATTGATCCGGCAGCGCTTTGAATGGCGACACTGAACGGCCGCGGATATCTTTTCTTGACCATGGCCGGAATCATGACCGATCCCACCGCTGCGGCATCGGCAGCGGCCGAACCTGAAATGCCGGCAAAAAACATCGCGGCAACGACCGTAATCATCGCCAGCGCACCCCGAATAAAACCCACGAGTGCGGATGCAAAATCGATGATCCGGCGGGAAATATCTCCTTCTTCCATGAGCTGACCGGCCAGTACAAAAAACGGGATGGCCATAAACGGAAAGGAGTCCGTCCCGCGCATCATGGTTTGAACAATGATGTTCAGGGGGACATCCGTAAAGAGATAGATGGAAGCCATCGAAACGATTCCCACCGCAAACGCAATCGGAACATTGATTGCGAACAGTATGATCATGCTGGCAAATAAAAAGAGGGTCATGAGAGCTCTACCGGGATAATCGTGTCATTTCCTGGTCTTCCACTATTTGCGGCAAACCGACACTCATTCTTCAGTTCGACCGGGCCGTCCGATCATCTTGAAAAACGCATCCAGGGTCTGGCGAATTACATAGTAAGCCATAATGATCCCGGACACTGGTATGGCGGCAAACACGGCATCCATGCGCAGATTCAGGCCGGCGCTGCTCATGGCGCCGGCGGAAAGCGCCGTTTCATAACCTTTGACGATGACAACCAGCACAAAAATCAGGACCAAAAGATTGGTTCCGACCTCCAGGCCGGCTGAAAATCGGGGAGGAAATTTATTGACAAAATAATCGACGCCAAAATGGAGCCTCTTTCCAAGGGCCATGGCCGCACCGAGAAAAGACAGCCACACAAACGCGTACCTGGCCAACTCCTCGGACCAGGACAGCGGCTCCTCCAGGACGTAACGGAAGAAAACCTGGAGGCATACCGAAATGAGCATGATCGCTATTAATATCACGAGAACGATATCAACTGATCTTGCCATTCGTTTTTCTATCTTCCACTTCATCAACGGCCCTCCCGGAAAATAAGGCCGACGCCGGCGAGAGGTTTTTTCACCCCTCGCCGGCGCCATCCGGTTTCCATCCATAGATGGCCGGTTTTGTTCGCACTTCGCTTGGACACCCTACCCTGGGGCGGGTCCCGGATTTCACAATTCGCCGCCTGTGGCGGGACAAGTCGTCCTCAACCTGCAAGATCAATTCGCCGGCGTATTTTCAATCGTCTTGATCCAATCCGCAGCGTAGGGATATTTCTTGATATAAGACTGCCAGACCGGCTGTACCGCCTTCTTGAACGCCGGTATATCGACATCGTCGACCACGGTCACCCCGACTTTCTTCAATTTATCCATGGCCACTGTCTCGTCTTCAAGATAAATGTATCGGCAGTACCACTTGGCCACGTCGGCCGCCCGGCGAATCTGCGTCTGGATATCTGAAGGCAGCGTATCCCAGTATTTCTTGCTCACAAAAAGGACAGATACCAGCCAGAACTGATCGGTCATGGAATATACTTTCGACACCTCCCAGTGCTTGGAAGTATAGTAAAGCACCGGGGAATTTTCACCGCCGTCGATCGTTTTTTGCTCTAAAGCAGTATACACTTCAGGCCAGGCCATCGGCGTTGCGACCCCGCCCATGGCATTGATCGCGGCGATCATGACGTCACTGGTCATTACCCGTATTTTTTTGCCTTTCAGATCAGCCGGTTTGCGAACGGGTTCGGAGCAGTAAATGCTCCGTGCACCGTCGTCCTGGTAGAAAAGACCGATCAGGCCGTATTTGGGCAATACTTCGTTTAGAATCTTTTGCCCCAGGGGACCATCCACAACCCGGTTAAGCTGCGCCCGGTTCTTAAACAGGTAGGGCAGATCGAAAATCTTCACCTCGGGGATGACCTTGGTCACAAAAGACAGGGCGCATTTGCCCATCTGGATGGTGCCCATCCGCATGCCCATGATCACGTCATCAGTGCGGCCCAGCTGTCCGTTGGGGAAGACTTTTATCTCAACCTGCCCATTCGTGTATTCCTTCACTTTCTTGGCAAAGAATTCGAACGCCCGCGGATGAGGGTGATCCGGAGAAAGCAGGCTTGCCAGTTTGATTTTATACTTGGCCTCGGCAAAGGCGGAATTTCCGGCAAAAAAGACACAAAGAATGATTGCAAGCAAAATGGTACTCAGACGGATAGGTATACTTTTTCTCATCATACGGCCCTCCATTCTGTTCGGTTAATCGGGTTCATGAAAGATCGAACTGGTTGAAATTGAAGATACCTCCTTCCCGTTGATTCAGGTTTCAAGAGAGATGTGATCTGACAACAACAACGAACACGGTTATTGGTTCTTATAAGGGGAAAGCCAGCCGCAAAAGCCCAGTTTTCGTTCTCCACCGGGTGCCGGCAATGTATATACACGGCCATCCGCAAGATGGTCCGGCTCTCCTTGAGCAATCGAATCCAACTGCCTCTCGGTTGAGCGAACAGCTTTCAAAACACTTTTTTCCCAGATGCTGCGCCAGTGTTTCAGGTTCGGCCGAACGATCTGGACAGCGGCCTGGTAAAAATCGAGCATGGCCGATGCTCCGTGGGCTGCCATTCTTTCACGTAGCTGGTTGAATCCTTCGACCGCAAGGTCGCGCCGGCTGAAAGCCGCCGCTTCACCGGCGGCAAAAACCAGTCCCTCGGCCGACGCAAGCGACGCTTCTTTGAAGTAGGTTTTGCTGTCGGCAAGCACTCCTTGCGGAAAACAGAGCACATGATCACCCGCCTCCGGCAAGCCTGCGTTTTGCATCATCACCAACAGTTCGAGATTCCCATCGCTGTTTATCAGGCGGTGGATGACCCCCGGCGTAAACCAGATGAGCTTGCCCGCCTCCAGGGAGACTTCCTCAAACCCGTTAATGCTCAGGGTCTGCACCGACCCCTTGCCGGACAGGACCACATAGCTCTCCGTACAGGTAAAATGCATGTGCGGGCAACCGCCCCGCAAGCCGTCCGGGCCCTCGCTGGTATAAACCTTCAGGTGCGTGAGCCCGATTGCACCCGGTATAGGCGGAATTTCGCTGCGGCTGGTATCCATAGACAGCATCCCTCTCAACGACCCGTCGTCAGCCTGAACGAACCGCATGATGACGGATCGAATCAGGTTCACTCACAAAAAAATTCGTCGGTGTGCTCCCAGGCCGGGATCCCGATTATGATCGCCTTGAAATCACCGTAGCCCCGGTGCGGGGTGCCCTTCTCAATAACCACCGTGGTACCGGGTTTCACTTCAACAGTGTCGTCACCCAGTTCCATGTGCCCGGCCCCTTCCAGAATATAATAGTATTCCGTACACGCTCGATGATAGTGCTTTTCCGAATCCTGGATATGGGTGACGTGCAGATTTGCTATGGGAGTGTCTTGCTTTTGGATGATTCGGGTCGATGAGCCGCAGGGACATGGTACCGGATCGACTTCATCCATGTGTTTGATGATATATCCCTTCCCTTTCGGAACATTCATGCTCGCTCTTCCTCTCTCAGCATCCTCAAAGGCTCCTATTTTCCGCCGCAGATCTCGATAGGGGACCACGGTCGGCCGGCTTCAGCGGTCAACCCGGGCACTGCCGCCCGCCACGATCTTTTCCACTTCCTTTAAGGTTGCCATGGTAGTGTCGCCAGGGGTGGTCATCGCCAGCGCGCCATGGGCCGCTCCATAGTTGACGGCTGCCTGAGGATCGCCGTTCGTCAGAAAACCGTATATGAGCCCCGAGCCGAAACTGTCTCCGCCGCCGATCCGGTCAAAGATCTCCAGATTCTCTCGCATGGGCGCCTCGTAAAACGCCCCACCGGCCCAGCAGACAGCACCCCAGTCGTTGATCCCGGCAGTCTTGACCGTTCGCAAGGTTGTACCGATGACCTTGAAGTTGGGAAATTCGCCGACCGCCAGAGCGATCATCTTTTTAAACCCCTCAACTTTCAGGTCGGATAGAGTTTCGTCTACCCCTTCCACCTCGAACCCAAGGCAGGCCGTAAAATCTTCTTCATTGCCGATCATAACATCCACGTAGCCGGCCAGCCTGCGATTGACTTCCCGGGCGCGTTTCTTGCCGCCCACGGCCTGCCACAGAGACGGACGGTAATTCAGGTCGTAAGAGATAATCGTCCCATGCTTTTTGGCGCAGATCATGGCTTCCTCGGCCACCTCGGATGTGGTGTCGGAAAGCGCCGCAAAAATGCCGCCGGTATGAAACCAGCACGTCCCGATCGGTCCGAATATTTCTTCCCAGTCAATATCTCCTTTCTTCAGCTGTGAGACGGCGGTATGCCCTCGATCTGAGCAGCCCAGCGCCCCGCGGATGCCGAAGCCTCTCTCAGTGAAGTTAAGGCCGTTCCGAACGCTTCGGCCGATGCCATCATAGGGAACCCATTGAATAAAAGAAGTGTCGACACCGCCTTGGAGAATCAGATCTTCCGCCAGCCGTCCGATGGCATTGTCGGCAAAAGCGGTCACGACTGCCGTTCTTTGCCCGAAGCAGCGGCGCAGTCCTCTGGCAACATTGTATTCTCCGCCGCCTTCCCAGGCGCGGAACAGGCGGGACGTATGAATCCTGCTGTCCCCGGGATCCATGCGCACCATAACCTCGCCCAACGATATCAGATCGTAACGACAACTCTTCCCGGGTTTCAAATCCAGTATCGCCATTTCTCTCTTCTTCTTATTAGAGAATAACATAAGGTGGTATAAAAGCTGTCCGGCAACTCCAGCATATCAGCAGCCCTCTCATCACTATGGCGACGGTTTGAGCGTTTTCACCAACGCGACCGCTTCCTTGGCGTTGGTCGAAATTTCATCGAACCTGCCTTCGGATATCAACGCCGTCTTGGCTATCCAGGTCCCCCCACAGGCCAGGATTTTGGGGAATTTGAGATATTCCCATAAATTGGAGAGGTTGATACCGCCCGTAGGAATGAATCTGACGGCGCCGTACGGCCCGCTCATGGCTTTGAGCGTATTCAGGCCCCCAAAGGCTTCCGCCGGAAAAAATTTAAAAACGTTTAAACCAAAATCCAGCGCGGCCTCAATCTCCGATGGCGTCACAATTCCGGGCATGACGGGAATGTTGTTTTCGACACAGTAGCTCACGACCTTGGAATTGAAACCGGGGGCCACAATAAAACGCGCCCCTGCGTCGACGGCGGCCTTGATCTGATCCACTTTCAGAACCGTGCCGGCGCCCACGAGTATGTCCCCCCGGTTCGCCATAATCCGGATTGTCCCGGCCGCTGCCGCGGTCCTGAAGGTAATCTCCGCGCAGGGAAGCCCTCCTGCTGCCAGTGCATCTGCCAACTGCATGGCGTCCCGTTCATCTTCGATGGCGACAACGGGAATAATACGCATTTCTTCAAACTGTTTTACTATTTCTTTCATATCCTGATGACCCAATTTTGCTGGTTTGGTGGTGTCCATTTCCAAATGGGATTCGGGCGGTAGTGGGTTTCAATCTGCCGGCGGCAGATGCAGATCAATTTGCGCTGAATCCAAGCTCCCGTGAAATTTCCATGCACGTTTCACGTACTTTCGCGCTCAGGGAGCTCTGGATCTGACTCATCGTCAAGCGGACGGTCGGACCGGAAATACTGACCGCCGCCACAACCTCGCCGCTTTCGTTTAAAATCGGTGCGGCGACGCATCTGATTCCTTTTTCATTTTCTTCATCATCAACGGCATAGCCCTTACCCCGGATGACATGCAGGCGCTTTTTGAGCTCTGCCAAGTCGGTAATGGTGTTGGCTGTTCTCCCTGGAAGGCCGGATGCGGCAGCGATCCTGTCGATCTCCTCATCAGAAAGATGAGCCAGAATCACTTTGCCCACGGCGCTGGAATGCATCGGAATCCTCGTTCCCACGCTGGAAACCATTTGGAGTCCGGCCTGCTTGAAGTGCAAATCGACTTTGTCTATATACAGGGCCTCATCGTAATCTCTTACGACCAGGTGGACGGTCTCGCGAACGCTCTCTGCCAGGCCGATCAGATAGGGCCCGGCTGCCTTCCTCAAGTCCAATTGTTTAAGAAGAAGGTTGCCGAGTTGAACAAGCTTAAAGCCTAAATGATATTTTTTACTGGATGGGTCCTGGCGTGCATAATCAAAGTAGGAAATGGTGGAAACAAGGCGATGGGCGGTCCCTTTTGAGAGACCGATCTTCTCGGAAAGTTCGCCGAGGCTCAGGCCTTGAGGGTGTTGGCCGAGAACGTCCAGAATCAGAAAAGCCCGTTCAATGGACTGGACCATATTCTTGGGTTTGCTTCTTTGCCCTGGAGACCCATGGGCCATTTTGCCGCACCCCCTTGAGTTCATTATGCGAAATATGATTTCGGATAATGATATATTTTGTTAATATACTTTCC
>CAZONI010000080.1:0-16049 GCA_964581175.1 uncultured Desulfobacteraceae bacterium | reverse complement strand
GCTGTAACAGCCGGGTTCAAGGTTCCGCCCTGATCCGCCATCAAGACATCATCTGTGGCGTTGCCTTCGGTCGCTCCTCCTTGCGACGTATTGTTCATACGCCTCAGTCGTCGCTCCTCGGCGCCTTGCATCTGACGCCTTGCTGGCGACCAGGAATTTCGCCAAATAACTCGGTTAAACACATGACGCGAAATTTAGATGGTTGATTTGGGTTCCGGGGATCATGGTCAAGGCCGGGAGACCATCCTGAGCTTTGCCCGGATTTCTCTCCACCATTCTGCTGCGCCGGGGAATCAGCCTTGCCGGATGCGTCCAAAAGACTCGGTGGCTTCAAGGTCCTGAAGGAGATAAGGGAGATCTCCCTTATTTATCCCAAGGGAAATGATCTCCGTCTCGTGGAAGTGCTGCATGCCCTGGCGGAAAAGAAGATAAACATTCCTTTCCTGATCTGTGACAATCAGGAGAAGACCGTGGGCCTTCAGATGACAGTGGAGGCCGGCAGGGCCCGGGAAACCGAAGGGATTCTCAAGGGTTTTCCGGGCCAGAAAACTTCAGGAGAAAACAAAGACGCCATCCTTTCCCTGTTCCCTCACCGGAACGATCCCAACATCGCCGCGGCCCTGCTCCAGGCGTTCGGAGAAAAAAACATACCCTTTCACGCGCTGGCCCACTCCCAGTCTGCTATTTCAGCGGTCCTCCGGGAATCCATCCTGAACAAGGCGGCAGGCGCTCTTTTCGAACCTTTCCAGTTTGGGGCGTACCGGACCCCTGCGGATTGGAAGCTCGCACAGAAAGGAAAGGAGGAACTCCACAAGGAAATCGTTGCATCGTACCAGGAAAAGCGGCCCAGGGTCTATTGCCTCGAATGGCAGGACAACCTGACGCTCCTTCAAGTCCTTTTTCAGCGATCATACTACGGGGCCATGGGTCTTGTCTTTGAAGATCTTGCACAAATGGGATTCCACCTCAATTTCCTGATCACCTCCCCTTCGAGGATCGAGGGTGAGGCAAGGGTGCTCTTCTGCATCCACGAGGGTCTGCAGACTCGGCTTTCCGTTTCCGCCAGGAGATGGCTCCCTGACGCCATTCTAATCGATTCTCCTTCCCTGGCGCTCTTTTCGATGAACGGCCCCCACTTCGGCGACCGGTATGGGCTGGCGTATGAACTCTTCGGCGCTCTCCACCGGGCAGGAGTTGACCTTCTCGCCCTGAGTTGCTCCGTGGCTTCTCTGTCGGGGGTCGTTCCTTCGCCGCAGATCGAGGCGTCCACCCGCGCTATCCAGGATTGTTTCGACGTGCCTTCCGTCATAAAAAGGTAACACATCAGCACTACCTCTTTTGTTGGGTAGCTACGTAGGTGTTTTCAAAAGTACGGTCGCGTAATCGTTTCATCGCAAGGGTGATGATTATTGGACTGTTTTTACCACAGAGTCACAGAGTACACTGAGTCGATTCTTCTTTTCGTTTGTCCCGAGAAAACTCAGGACAAACGAAAGAGCCCAATGCTGCCTGCGGCAGCAAGCGTGTTGTATTTTTTGAAAGCAGGTTGTTTTTGTCCATCGTCGTCTCCCGATGGACAAAAAAATCAAGATCCTCTGTGGTCTCTGTGGCTCCGTGGTGAATGAATGAGGGATGAAACATGTCATCGTAATTATGAAAGACAGCACGAAGTCGTTGGGCCTAGACATTTAAGTTTTTTGCCTTGAAAACCGAATATGAGTGTGAATGGACGAAAAAAACGGCCATATAGCAGTGTGCCCCACGTGCAGGAGCAAATACCGTATACCGCCGGAATACGAAGGTAAGAAGGCGATGTGCAAGAAGTGTGGGACCAGTTTTATTCTCCCTGCGCGGTCGGCGCGTGACCAGGCATCCCCGGCGCCCCCTGAGAACAATGAATCAACAAAAAGCACCGCAGTAGATAAGGAGCCTGAAGCCACGCCTTCCTCCGGCGCAGTGAAAATCTCTATTTCAGAGGATCACATGTCTGCCGTCATAGATTTTCCGAAGGGCGAGTCTTCAGGTTACACAGTTGATCAGGTAAAACAGCTTCTCGAAGAAAACGGTATACGGCACGGGATCATTCCGGACGACGAGATAGAGCGGTATCTTCAAGATGCCCCGGAACAGGAAAAAGGCATGGAAATCGCCCGAGGGGAAAAAGCCGTAGAGGGCAAAGATGCCGCTATCAAGTATTTCTTTGATACGGACCCCCTGAAAATAGGGACCCTGAAACAGGGAGGGGTCCTCGATTTCCGTGACCGTGGAGAACTCCCTCAGGCCAGGAAGGACGCACTGCTTGCCATCAAAGTACCTCCGTCGCCCGGGAAACCGGGGATGGATGTGTTGGGAACAGAGATTCGCCCTTCCCACCCGAAAGACATCAAGCTCAGGTGCGGCAAAGGGGCGATAAGGTCGGAAGACGGTCTGACGGCACACGCGGCCCAGGATGGATTACCCATGCTTTCGGCCGACGGCAAGTTGTCGGTCTTGCCCAGACTCCAGATATCCAAGGACGTGGGACTGGAGACCGGTCATGTCCAATTCGACGGCGATGTCAGCGTTGGGGGGAGCATTCAGGACGGCTTCCGCGTCAGCGGAGGACGCCTGTCCGCAGGCGAAATCCTGCGGGCCGACATTACCGTCACCGGGGATATCGCCGTCACAGGCGGCATTATCGGCGCAACGATACGAGGAGACGGAAACCTCAAGGCCCGATACATTCACGATGCCCGGATTCACGTACTCGGGGACGTGGTGGTGCAGAAGGAAGTCATTGACTCGGACATTTTGGTCAATGGGGCCCTCCTGATGGAGACGGGAAAGATCTTCAATTCAAGGATCTCTGCAAAAAACGGCATTGTTGCAAACCAGATAGGCTCGGATGAATCCAAACCCTGCTCCCTCAGCGTCGGGATAGATGACGCCGCACGGGCAAGAATAGAAAGTCTCAAGGCCCTGAAAAACAGCAAAAGAGAAAAATCCAGGAAGCTCGAAAGAATCGCCGAAAAACTCCAGGCCATTTCCAGTGAAATGCATGGCGAAATCGCAGATCTCGCTCAGATCCAGGACAAGGGCATGTTGGAGCAGAAGGAACTCAAAGCAGATGCGGATAGACTGAAAAAAGAAGGGAGCGAGATCGAGGCCTCCGAGTTGCTCTCGAGAATAGCAGAACTTGATGCAGAAATCCGTTGGACCGAAATGCGGCTTGCAAAACGCATGGATCAACAGGAGAGGACCATGGAAAAAGCCGACGAGCTCGGAAAGAGAGCGCAGGAACTCGCAGCCGAGTGTACGGCCATCAAGGAAGATATGAACGAAGTTTACGAATGGTCCCAATCAAATGGGGGCAACCCTGTCGTGAAGGTGCATGGGACCATCTTCTCGCATACCACTATCAAAGGACCCCATACAACCACCGAACTCATGAGAAGTCTTGCCCAATCAATGGTCACGGAAAGACAGGTCACGCGGGCCGATGGACGCCGTGAAAAGTGGAAACTCGTTGCCGCTCCGCTGAAGTAGTGCTCTTCAACCTCGCAGATTCGACACAGCACAGAAAGCCTTCTAGCCGCTTCCGCGGAGCCGATACGCTGCTAATGTCAAATTCCAAAATCCAAATATCAAATAAATGTCCAAGCCCAAATGTCAAATGACCAAATTGACCAGTATGTGCACCGCCCACTCCCCCCCTTGTGAAGGGGCCGGGGGGGATTTAACGAAGCCCTCTTAAATCCCCCTAAGTCCCCCTTTCCGAAAGGGGGACTTGAAACGCCTACGCCAACGGCACCGGGCAGACACATTTAGAACATTGGAACATCGGGATTTCATTTGACATTGGGATTTTGTCATTTGGCATTTCCCTGTCAGGGTCCAGGCGCTTTGATTCAACCTCACTCTGCATTTGAGGCTATTTCAGCTGGAGCTCTAGAGAAGGCCGCCTGCTTCCATGATGGCGGGGACCAGTTCCTCTCGTCCGATGGCCATAATATGGACGCCGTCGCACATCTTCTCTTGCCGGATCCTCTTGATCATGCGGCCGGCGATCCCGATGCCCGTATCAATGGCCCGCCCCTTCGGCGACGCCGCCATCTCATCGATCAATTCCTTGGGAACATTCACCCCGGCTACGTTCTTATTCATAAAACGGGCCATGGGGGCGGACGTCAGGAGGATGATTCCCGCGAGGACCTTCACCGGAAATTGCCTGGCATACTCCATGAATTTCTTGAAATGATCGAGGTCATATACTGCCTGGGTCTGGATAAATTCGGCCCCGGCTTCCACCTTTTTCTCAAATTTGATGAGCTGGGGCTCCAGGGGGTTGGCCTCAGGCGTTACGATGGCGCCTGCGCAAAAGGCGACGGCCCCGTCAAGATCGCTTCCACCCAGGTCCCTGCCCTTTTCAAGCAGCCTGACGGCGGCGAGCAATTGGCTGGAGTCCAGGTCGAAAACACTTTTCGCCCCCTTGTGATCTCCAAGGATCACCGAATCGCCGGTGAGACAAAGGACATTATGGATGCCGCGGCTCGATGCAAAGAGAAGGTCCGCCTGGAGTGCCATGCGGTTCCGATCGCGGCAGGTCATCTGGAGGATCGGTTCCCCGCCCATTTCCTTGACAAGAAGGGCCCCGCCGAGGGAAGGGAATCGCATGACCGAACTCTGGTGGTCCGTTACGTTCATGGCATCCACTTTGTCCTTCAAAAGCTCCACGTGGTGGCCCATCTTTTCCAGGTTGGTGCCCTTCGGGGGGGCCACCTCAGAGGTCACCACAAACTTCCCTGATTGCAGGGCATCCTTGAAACGAGAAACCATATGCCTCACCTCGTCATACAGCGATTCACGGAGCATGCACCGAATAAAACCTTTAATGTCAAATGCCAAAATCCCAATGCCAAATGAAGGTCAAAATCCAAATGACCAAGTCGAGAAGTATGTGCACCACCCACTCCCCCCTTTGCGAAGGGGGGCCGGGAGGGATTTAACGAAGTCCTCTTAAATCCCCCTAAATCCCCCTTTGCGAAAGGGGGACTTGAAACGCCTGCGCCAACGGCGCCGGGCAGACACATTTAGAACATTGGAACATCGGGATTTCATTTGGCATTTGGATTTGGACATTTGACATTCACCAAGATCCCCTAAAAATACTGCCGTCCTTCATCACCCAAGATTATTCATACCCACCCAAAGCAATTACCCAAGCCTGAATTTTCCCGGGCTCGGTTCTCCCTGATGGTTCCTTGGTTTCTGGAGGACCCGCATGGAATCCAGCCGCCCCAATTCCTTGAGACGATTGTAGATAAGGGTCCAGGCACAGTCCTTGTCGCTGTCAATCTCGCATCTGCCGTCATTGGTCCCACCGCACGGCCCATTGACAAGCCCTTTGTGACAGGTGGTCACCGGACAAATGCCTCCGGTCTCACCGAGAATACAGGTCCCGCACTGGGTGCACACCTCGTCGAACAGTCCCGGTCCCGTCTCCTTGCCGATAAAAAGCGTATCCAGGGCCGGAACAACCATGGCTTTCATCTGCCTGGCGACCGTCTGGACACCGAAGGCACAGGTCATAATCAGGAGTGCATCCGCCTGATGCATCTGGCGGCCGAATTCCTTCAAGGCCTCTCCGGTCAGGTTGTCGCAGGCCACGGGCAGGATGGTGCTCCCGGTGATCAGCTTCCCTTTTGCCGTCAGCTGTTCCTTCATGGCTTCCACTTCGGGCGCGCCGCCCGTGTGGGTCAGGGTGACACACGTCCCGCAGCCGATCAGGAAGATCCTTCCCAATCCCTCCAGGAGCCGGTCAATTTCCTCTTCAGACTTTTTTCGTGTAATGGATCTGATCATCAGTCTCCCCTGTCTTTCTCCAGATCACATCTGAGACACCTGGTGGCTTCAAACCGCGCCTGGGCTTCGGTGAAGCCCTTTTCCACTTCCCGGAAATCCTTTGCCCTTTCTTCAGCGTCCGCCATTTCGACGGCTACCCGCGGTCTTTCCTCTCCCGTGCCCTCCTCCAAAGAAAATACTTGCTCCTCCGCCAACCGGGTCTTTTCATCCAGGATGGTGAAACCGCCCTTCTCGCCCCGCAGGTACCGGTCAATGGAAATCGCCGCCCTTCTCCCGGAAGCGATGGCCCTGATGACATAGGTGGGACCGGTCGTGAAATCCCCGCCTGCGAAGATCCCCGGGATATTGGTGGAAAGGGTTTTTTCGTCAACGATGAGCGCTCCCCACAGGGCCCGCTCCAGACGGCTGTCTTCCGAAAGGAAAGACATGTCCGGAGCCTGACCTATGGAAATGATGGCGTGATCGGCTTCTACTGTCTGGACAGCGTCTTCATCGAAACTGGGGTTGAAATTACCCTCCATATCGAAGACCGAAAGACACCGGACGAATCGGATGCCGGTCACCTTTCCCCTGTCGTGCATGATCTCCTGCGGCCCCCACGAAGGATTGATAACGATCCCCTCTTCGAGCGCTTCCTCTATCTCCTTTTCCCAGGCCGGCATCTCATCTCTTGCTTCCAGGCAGAAGAGCTGGACGTCATCCGCCCCCACCCGCAGGGCGGTTCTGGCAACATCAACGGCCACGTTGCCTCCACCCACCACCACGACCCTGCCGTTCAGCCTGATCTCCCTGCCCGTTTTCACGGCCGTGAGGAAAGGAAGGCCGTAATGGAGCCCTTCAACACCCTCTTCCTCTCCGGAGATTCCTATGCGTTTACTCGCCTGGGCCCCTGCAGCGATAAAGACCGCCCGATATCCTTCTTCCATCAGATCATCCACGGTATGCCCGGCGTCAATGGGCGTGTTGTAACGAATATCAACCCCGCAGCTCTCGATGTAATCGATCTCTTCCTGGATCACTTGCCGAGGCAGGCGGAACTCGGGGACCGTGATGCCCAGCATTCCCCCGGCAACCGGCTGGCCCTCGAACACGGTGACCCCGTATCCCATCCTGGCCAGGAAATAGGCGCAGGTGAGCCCCGCGGGGCCGGCGCCTACAACCGCAATCTTGTCCTTCCGAGTCACCGGATACGGCTCTTTCTTCGTTCCCACATTCTGGAAATACCAGTCCGAAGCAAACCGCTTGAGGGAACGAATGGCTACGGCATCATCCAGTTCCCCTCTCCGACACTTGAATTCACACGGATGGATGCAGATCCGCCCGCAGACTGCGGGGAAGGGATTTCGCTCGCGAATGATCTCCACGGCCTTTTCGTATTGTCCATCGGCAATGGCCGCCACGTAATTGGGGACATCGATGCCCGCCGGGCAGGCGTGCTGGCAGGCCGAGATGACCATGGCATCGCACGTGGCCCCGGCACACCGGTGCTCAAGGATATGGTCTTCATATTCTTTGCTGAAATACCGCAGGGTGGAAAGAGCAGGTTTTGCGCAGGTCTGCCCGAGGCCGCAGAGAGACGCCTCGGTAATGGTCTGACCCAGATTCCGGATGGTCTCGATATCCTCTATCCGTCCTTCTCCCCGCGTTACGCGCGTCAAAATCTCCAGCAGCTGGGTCGTCCCGAGACGGCAGGGGGCGCATTTCCCGCAGGACTCGGACTGGGTGAAGCTCAGAAAGAAGCGGGCGATTTCCACCATGCAGTTGTTCTCGTCCATGACGACCATCCCGCCCGAGCCCATGATGGCCCCGATGCGCTGGAGCGTATCGTAATCAATGGGCAGGTTGAGATACTGCGCAGGGACGCACCCCCCTGAGGGACCCCCCATCTGGACGGCCTTGAACTGGCGCCCCTTCGGGATACCGCCTCCTATGTCAAAAACCACTTCCTTTATGGGGACCCCGATGGGGACTTCAACCAGGCCGGTATTGTTCACCTTGCCTGCCAGGGAAAATATTTTGGTTCCCCTGCTGTTTTCCGTTCCCACCTGCCCGTACCAGTGGGCCCCTTTCATGATGATCAACGGCACATTGGCCCAGGTTTCCACGTTGTTGATGTTCGTTGGCTTTCCGTCCAATCCGGATTCGGCAGGAAACGGGGGCCTGGCCCTGGGCATTCCTCTTTTCCCCTCGATCGAGGCCATGAGGGCGGTCTCCTCTCCGCACACGAATGCTCCGGCTCCCATCTTCAAAGACAGTTCGAAATGAAAGCCGGTTCCCAGGATGTTCTCTCCGAGAAGGCCGAGGGAACGCATCTGTTCCAATGCTGTGTACAGGTGGTTCACGGCAATCGGGTATTCCTCACGGACGTATATGAAGCCGTACTCAGCGCCCATGGCGTAGGCCCCGATGAGCATTCCTTCCAGCACCGCGTGGGGATCTCCTTCCAGCATTGCCCGGTCCATGAATGCACCGGGATCTCCTTCGTCCGCGTTGCAGATCACGTACTTCGGACGGCCGGATGCCCGCCTGGCAAATTCCCACTTCAGGCCGGTGGGAAATCCTGCGCCGCCGCGCCCGCGCAGTTTGGCCTTCTTGACCTCTTCGATCACCTGATCCGGCGTCATGCTGGAAACGGCTTTCACGAGGGCTTCATAGCCCCCTTCCGCCACGTAGTCTTCGATCCTGGTCGGATCTATTCTCCCGCACCGCGCCAGAACGCGCCGTTCCTGCTTTTCATAAAACGGAATCTGGTTCCGGTAATAAATGGGTTTCCCGGTGACCGGGTCCCGGTAGGCAAGCCTGTCCACGAGCCGGTTCAGTTTCAGCGTCGCGTTCACGATCTCGGAAGCATCTTCAGGAGAGACCTCCTGGTATTGAATCCCCATGGGCTCTATGGCGATGACCGGAGCCTTGGCACAAAAACCGTGGCAGCCTGTGGAGCGCACTTCCACTTCCCTGGTAAGGTCCTGCCTTTTGATCTCCTCCTGGAGCGATGCCAGCACGTCCGCAGAACCGTAGGCACGGCATCCCGTCATACACACGTGTACTGCGGCCTTTCCCCGGTCCCGGCCTGCCTTGATCTTGTTGCGGAACCATTCAAGCTGCCCTATGGAATGCAGTTTCTCCATCACTCTTTCCGGTATTGATCCAGCACGCTCGTGACTTTGGCTGGAGAGAGTTTTCCGAAATAGGTCTGATTTACCATCATGGTCGGCGCAAGGAAACACGCTCCCAGACAGGCCACGGTTTCAAGGGTGAACTGGTAGTCCTCGCTTGTCTGTCCCTCTTCCAGTCCCAGTTCCTTTCTCATCAATCTGAGAATACTCCTGCCGCCCCTGACATGGCACGCGGTCCCACGGCAGACCCGCACCACATATTTCCCCTTCGGCTCAAGGCTGAATCCCGCGTAAAAGGTGATGACGCCCTGGACCTGGGACGGGAAAAGGTGTAATGCCTCCGCTATGGGTTCTATGGCCTCGGGAGGAACATACCCGAAGGCCTCCTGGACCTCCTGGAGTAAGGGAATCAGGCCCCATTTCTTTCCCCGGTATTCCCGGATAAACGCATCCAGCCGGTCCCGATCTATCTCTTTTGGCCCCTCCACGTCAGCCCCTCCATTCTTGTTCGATAAGGAGACTTGAGCTCCAAAAAGAGGAAAATTTCTTTAGCCTGCCCTTTTAATGCCAAATTTCAAAATCAAAATGTCAAATCAATGTCAAATGCCCTAAAAGCTGTTTCTCACACCCGTTCGGCTTTGGCCTCACTAGAGACACAGAGCAAACAGAGAAAAGCGATCTACTTTTTGCCTTAAAACTCTGTAATCCCCGCGTCTCTGTGTCAGATTAGGTTCTTGAGCGAGCGGAATATGTTTTGTCATTGAGGCATTGGGATTTCATTTGACATTTGAGCTTTGGCATTTGTCATTCAACGCCGTTGGGCTTTGGCATTTGTCATTCCCGGCTTGCCTCGTCAGGCTAATCGTCATGTCCCTTCAGTCTATCAACCTGAGACACTACTGTTATTTTTGCCGCACAGGTGATCAAGCCGGGAAAATTCGGCTCCGCAACGTCTTTCAACGGCAAGAGATTCATAACGTCATTCCCTGCAAAACCTCTTGGTACCGCCACAATACCAGGGGAAAGCCCTTCATCAATCTTCACGATTCGCTCAACGGCTCCGTCGGGCGACTCCACCCGGACCCTGTCCCCTTCCCGAATGCCGAGCACCGTGCAGTCCTCCGCGGATATTTCCACCTCTCCTGCCCATCCGCTCTCTTGAATACGCTCCGATCGACTCGTCCTGGTGCCGCTCCCCACATGGCCGCGAAAAGACCGCAGGATCACCGTGACAGGAAACGCCTCATTCTGCTTCGGGCTTCTTATTCCCGGGATCGGAAAAAACTGCATTCCGTCTTCTTCCTTCTCCGGCCGGTCCGCGTCTTTCGGCCGTTCCATTCGAACCCAGCCTTCCGGATCCGGTGAGGAAATATCTCCGTACCCTGCGACCAGTTTCGCCATTTCTCTCCGCAGTTTCTCCAGGGAACCGGAGAATGCTCCATTGCTCATCTTCTTGGACAGGAGGTCCAGGATTTCCCAATCAGGCCTGGCGTTGCCCGGGGGCGGAACCGCAGGTTCAAAGCGCTGGATCCTCCCTTCCATGTTCGTAAAAGAACCAGCCTTTTCTGAAAAAGCAGCTCCCGGCAACACCACATGGGCAAGGCGGCTGGTCCCGGTCTCCAGTATGTCCTGGACAACCAGAAATTCCAGGTTCTCCAAGGCTTTTCGGACATATTCCTGCATGGGCAGGCTTCGGAGCGGATTTTCTCCCATCACATAGAGGGCCTTGAGATTGCCTTTCTCCGCCTCCCGGATCATGCGGATCACATTCAGTCCCGGGTCGGGAGAGAGCATGACGTCCCACGCCCTTTCCCAGAATCCCCGAACCTCCTGCACGTTCAAGGGCTTTTCCCCGGGCAGGCTGTCCGGTGAAACACCCATGTCCCCCGCCCCGGCCTCGTTGTTTTCGTAGGTGGGCACATAGAGCCACGGTTCATCGGATCCAGCGCTTCCTGTGAAGAGGGCAAGGTTGATCAGGCTTTCCATGGCCTCCCTGTGCGCCCTTTGCTGAAGGATGCCGCGCCCTACAACAAACACCGACCTCTTTTGTCTCAGCAATTCCACGGCTTCACTGAGCACATCTTCTTCTATTCCCGTCACCCGGAAGATCCCGGAGAGGTCGAGGGAATTCAGCCGGCTTTGAAAATCCTGCAGCTCATCCGGTATGGAACCGCCTGAGATCCGATCAAGGCCCTCCCCTCTTGAAAGCAGGGCCGTAATCCCTGACAGGAGGGCCGCGTCGGTCCCGGGCTTCACCGGGAGCCAGCAGTCTGCGACTCGGGCCAGTTCGGTCCGCCGGGGATCCGCCACCACCAGGGATCTCCCCTTTCTTGACGCCCGCTTGAGATGGTATCCCAGCACGGGCGAAGAATGTGTGGGGTCCGCACCAAGCACGAAGACGAGGTCCGCTTCTTCCAGATTCTTCAGACGCCCTGGTCCCCACTTCCCGTTTTGAAACTCCGTCATGCCTCTCAAGGCGGCGCGTGCTGAAAGGAATGCCGAGCAATCCACGTTGTTGGTTCCAACGCCGGCGCGGGCCATCTTCTGAAAAAGATAATTTTCTTCGTTGGAACACCTTGAGGACCCCAGGAAACCGATACTCTGTGGACCGTATCTTTCCTTTATCTCCCGGAGCCGTTCCGAGACCATTGACAGGGCATCGTCCCACGATGCTTCCGACAAGCCTCCGTTTTCTCTTATGCGCGGCACTGTCAGACGGTCTCCGGCCTGCAGAAAATCGTGACCGAAATGCCCCCTGACGCAGAGGGTGGGGCCATTGACCGTGCCGGACCTATCCCCGGGATTGACCTCCACGACCCGATCTCCTGCAACGCCCAGCAGGAGCGAACACCCGATTCCGCAAAACCCGCACACCGAAGGGGCTTCCCTTTCCGATGTGCCCACGTAATGCGTATTTCTGACAGAAAGCGCTCCGGTCGGACACAGGGACACGCATGTCCCGCAAAATGTGCAGGTCGATTCTTCAAGGGGCTGATCGTACAGCGTTTCCGGGCGGGAGAGAAAACCACGGCGGTTGTAGTCAATGGCCCCTACCGCCACCAGTTCGTGGTCCGCACGGATGCACTTTCCGCACAGGACGCACTTGCTGAGGTCCCTGACAATAAAGGGATTGGCCTGCTCCAGGGTCCGCGGATGGGGCATGGGGTAGAGGTTTATCTCGCCGATCCCGAGTGACGCTGCAATGCCTCTCAGCTCACAGCGGTTCCCCTTGTTGCAGACCAGGCATGATTCAGGGTGTTCGGCCATCAGGAGACGGACAATATTTCTGCGATGTTCGAGGACCCGGTTCGAGTCGGTCCTTAAAACCAGTCCCTGTGCCGCAGGCGTGACGCATGCCGCCATCAGACGGCCGCTTTTCTCCTCCACAAGACAGAGCCTGCAAGCGCCGAACGGTTCCAGTGCCGGGTGGTCGCAGAGGGTGGGTATCTTGATTCCTTCCTGCCTGGCAGCCTGCAGGATGCTCGTCCCAGGGGTACAATTGATGATCCTGTCGTTTATTGTCAGTGTGATAGACCCCACATGCAATCTCCACTCATTGTACTCAATGCCAAATTCGTCTCCGTTTACTTTAGTTTTGCCGCGTCAAGGTAGTGGCGCAGTTTCTCTTCTCCGCCGATGGTTATGATATGCACTCCCTGGCACAGGTCTTTGAGACCTTTTACGGTGTCCGCAAAAATCTCGATACTGGCCTTCTGCTTGTCTACCGCTTTTGTCAGTTTCCTGATCAGCCATTCCGGGACCATTCCTGATTTGATATGCCGGTTCAGAAAGCTGGCCATTCCCGCGGTCCGCAATATCATCACCTCGGCAATCACCGGAATGCCGAATGTATTGACCTGTTTCAGGAATTTCTCGAACCGGTCCACATCGAACACCGGCGTAGAGAGGAAATACCCGGCTCCCATTCTGGCCATGGCCTCCATCTCCTTCATTTCCAGATCAGGCACATTCTTTCCCCAGGCCGATTCCACGCCGCTCCCCACGACAAAATCTGCCTCTTTCCCGAGTTCTCCCCCATCTACTGTTCTTCCTTCCCGCATGTGCTGCAGGACGGACTCCAGTTTGCCCGCGTCCACGTGGAAGAACATCATCTCCTGGAGGCTGTCGCCGGTGATACGATAATCCTCCGTGAACACGAGGAGATTTTCGACTCCCGACTGATGGGCCTCCAGGAGATCCTTCTGGAGCTGAATGCGATTCTTGTCTCGCGTCGTGGTCTGATAGATAGCCTCGAAACGATTCCTGTTGAGTATCTCGCAGGTTTTGATGGTGTCGCCCACAACCCCTTCTATTTCCACCTCCGGCACCGTGACCCCGTCCACGCGCCCCCTGACCAGTTCCAGGCTCTTGACGAGTTGTTCAGGACTTTCATCCATCGCCGCCTGCACTTCGGAGGTGACGACAAACTTTTTCTTTTTCAGGGATTCTTTCAGTTTCATGGGTCCCCCTCTGTTCCAGCCTAAATCCCTACAGTCTTTATCCTTTAACCTTTATCCTTTGTCCTATATCCTTCAGCCTAATAGCCTACAGCCTAATTCCCTACAGCCTATCAACCTACTCAGTTAGGAAAGGCCCAGCAATCTTGACACTTCCTGCCTCAATTGGGGGAGAGGCAGGGGCTTTGAAAAACAGAGATCCGCGCCGTAGTCCTTCATCTTTTTGAATTTTTCCTCGTCTAAATAAGCCGAAAGCACGATGATCTTGGTATCCTTGGTCTCTTCCGTCTCCTTGATCTTCCTGCATACCTCGTAGCCCTTTATGTCAGGCATCATGATGTCCAGGATAAGGAGATGCGGCTTGAAATGGTTCACCTGCAATCCTGCTTCGAAGCCATCAGAGGCGGAAATAACCTCATAATCGAATTCCTCCTCCTCCAGGGCCTGCACAATGGTTTCCACGATAATGGGGTCGTCATCCACCACCAGGATCCTCTTGATGCCGCTTTCCTGTTCTTCTTCAGGGATGGGGATTCCCTGCTTCCTCATAAAATTTTCGAGGTCTTCCCGTTTTATTCGCCGGTGTCCTCCCACCGTCTTGTACGCCTTTATGTGTCCCGCCTCTATCCAGTTGATGATACTCTTGGGGGATACGCGGCAATACTGGCTCGCCTTGTATACGGTCAATATGTCCTCCATCGATGCGTGCCTCCTGAACCCTCGGGATAAGTTGATTTTCTATTTATTCTAGTTTTTATCGTTTGTCAACAAAAAAGTGGATGCCCTTCATATTTCTGTTTTGCCCTTGTGATGCTCATCTATTTTACGCGCTCCTTATTTAGCAAATCAGCCTGTGACATGCCTGCGGAAAGGCCGGCGCTCCGAAAGGAAGTGGAGGATTTTCACCGGGAAACAGTAAGGGTTACACGGAGGCATGATTGTCTATATTTTCTATAATATCTATATTAACTGTATTTTCTTTGTGATCTCTGTGGCTCTGTGGTGAACAGAAGCGTAGCGGGATTATTGATGTTCGGGTTGGTGATAGGCTGGGAGGGTAATCGTAAAAGTGGTTCCTTCTCCTTCTTCGCTACGAACCTGGATGTCTCCCCCGTGATCCCTGATGAATCCGTAGCACACGGAAAGGCCGAGTCCGACCCCCTTCACGCTGGCTTTCGTGGTAAAGAAGGCTTCAAAAATTTTGTCGAGATGCTCTTGCGCTATCCCCGTCCCGGTGTCGGAAATTTCGATATGGATCTTCCCGCTTTCCAAGTGTGTCGAAACGGTCAGGGTGCCGCCTTCAGGCATCGCATCCCTGGCATTTGAAACCATGTTCAGAAAAACCTGCCGCAACTGGTTCTTGGAAGCGAAGGCCTTCGGCAGTCCTTCATCAAAGAGCGAGGTGATGCGGATACTGTTCTCTCTCAGTTGCTTCTCGTGCAACAGGAGGATCTCATCCAGAATAACGTTGATATCCGTGGGCTGTTTTTCCTCCTCGTCCGGCTTGGAAAAGGAGAGCATCTTTCTGAGGAGGTCCGAGAGCCTCACCGTTTCGGAAAGTGCCATTTCCAGAATCTTTCGCCTCTTGCTCTCGGGCGAGATTTCGGTCTTCAGCAATTCAAGCGTGTTCATGATGCCATAGAGGGGGTTGTTGAGTTCGTGGGCTATCTGAGAAGTCAGGCGGCCCATGGCAGCCAGTTTCTCAGACTGCAGCAGCTGCTCCTGTGTCTGACGAAGCTTTTCTTCCATGTCAAGCCGTTCTCTCAGATCCACAAAAATACCGACCGATGCCAGTTCCTTGCCATTCTGATCATATATGATAGATGCGGAGAGATTTCCCTCCAGGATTTCCCCGTCCCGCCTGAGGTAGACAATGGGGAAGGCCTTTAGCTTTCCCACACCACCGTATTCGGGACCGCGCATCATTTTCATCGCCTTTTTTGCCACGCCTTCCGGATAGATCTGGTCGATGTTCATCTTGCCGATCACCTCATCGGCCTTGTATCCCAGAGTCTCCTCCGCGCCGGGATTCCACATGATGATATTCCCTTTGAGATCCGTGGCGATGATGGCGTTCGGAGAACTCCTGATAATCCTGTTCAGAAAGTCATGTGCCTCGCGAAGCCTTCCCTCCATGTGCTTCCGCTGAGTCTGATCCACAATGATCCCCTCGTAGCCGAGCACCTCTCCATCCCTGTCGTAGCGGACATGGCTGGTGAGCTGGACCGAAATGGGGCTCCCATCCTTGCGTTTGAAATCCACTTCGTAATCGATTACCTGGCCATCCCGTTCGATCATGTTCTGGAAACGGCGCCGGTCCTGAGGCCTCAAATAGATGCCAGAAGCAAGATCGGTCGCGAGAAATTCTTCGCTGCTTTCATACCCGAGCATCTGGAGGAGCGCCGGGTTGGCACTCAGGAATTTACCCTCCTTGCTGCTGACGTACGCCCCGCAACCCACATGCTCGAAGAGGCGGCGATAGTCCTCTTCGGAAGCCCGTATCCTGTCCTCGCGAATCTTCCTGCTGGTAATATCCCGACAGATGGTCAGTTTTGAAACGCTTCCGTCCTCGTTTCTCAAGGGCAACTCTGTCAGGTCAAAGGTCTTTCCAACGCGTGGGGCATGATGCTCCCAC
>CAZONI010000079.1:0-16183 GCA_964581175.1 uncultured Desulfobacteraceae bacterium | reverse complement strand
AAGCAAGGTAGGAGAAGGAACGATTGTATCTGTTTCTCTGAAGAAAGACTTGCCTTTGGTAACATAAATAAGCCCGGTTTCTCACCGATTCTTCATGTTTTCTTCATAATCGAAATTTACTATCAGGTCAATATGCATTATCAGGCAGTAACGAGATTATAGGCCGGACGGTGGCAACTAAGGGAAATCTCTGCCAGGCAAATAGAGAACGGGGAGAGTAGCTAATGAAAATTCTTGTAGTGGATGATGAGCCGGACCTGCTTGAGGAACTCTGTGAGACTCTCAATCAGCAGCGATACGAAACAGACACGGCCGCCGACGGCGAAGCCGCCCTGGATAAGGTGTTCGATAATGCGTATGACCTCGTTATCCTGGACATCATGCTTCCGAAAATAGACGGCCTTGCAGTCCTGAAAGGAATCCGCGATGGTGACATCAAAACACCGGTGCTCATGTTAACGGCAAAGGGAAGTGTGGAGAATAAGATTACGGGCCTCGACTACGGAGCTGATGATTATCTTCCAAAACCCTTTGACACGGCAGAGCTGATGGCCAGGATCCGGTCCCTGCTCAGACGGACCAGTGAGCACAAGAGCACGCTATTGAGTGTCAGGCATGTTTCTCTTGATACGAAAAGCCGTGAGGTCTTTAAACGCGGTGTTCCGGTAGAATTGACACCTAAGGAATTTTCGATCCTGGAATTTCTCCTGTATAACAAGAATCGTGCAGTCTCCAGGTTCACCCTGGCCGAGCATGTCTGGGGTGATGACTACGATCCTTTTACCATGTCCAATTTCATTGATGTTCACATCAAAAATCTCCGCCGAAAAATCGAGGATGCGGAAAAGGGGACCGTGATCAGGACCATCCGCGGCATCGGGTTCATTATCGAGGACGCACAGGAATGAAGATCAGAAACAAGATAGCGCTGTGGATTACCGGAACCGGTGTTTTTGTGAGCCTTGTATTCTCTCTGATCATTTTCATGGAGATGCGGGAACTGCCGTACAAGTCCATAGATACGGGACTGGAGGTCATTGCCCAAATCCTGGGCCGTCTGGCAATTGCAGGAGAGATACCTTCATTGGGGCATCTTGGCGGCGACCTTCCCATTGACGTGAATCAGTACTGGATCAAGGTCTATGACGGCAATATGAAGGTCATATACCAGTCAGAGTTGACGCATCATGTCGTCCTGCCCATGCACGACAAAAACAGGGCCTATACAGTCACGAAAACGCTACTTGAAAAGAGAGATGATTCGGGAGGAAAGGGCAAAGAGGCAACTTTTCGAGTAAGAACCGTACACCTCGAAAAGCAAGGTTCGAGGTACACGATCGTGATTGCCCGGCCCGTGGGTGAACTCCAGGATGAAGTGGTCGATCTCGTACAGAGTATTGCTCTCGGACTGCTGGTGACCACCCTGCTGCTCATCTTCCTGAGCTACGGGCTGGCGGGAAGGATTCTCAAGCCTATTGGGGTGATCAACCGCCTGTCCAGGGATATCAGTGACAGGACCCTGGACAGGCGGATCCCGCTCGGAAAGAGCCGGGATGAACTCTATGATCTTTCCAGTTCCCTCAACCGGATGTTTGATCGCCTGCAATATTCATTTGACGCACAGAAGCAGTTTGTTGCAGACGCCTCCCACGAACTCAAAAGCCCGATTACGCTCTTGACGCTCTTTATGGAAGAAGCTCTCCACCGAAAAGATGTGCCGGATTCCTTCATGGAACGCCTGACCCATCAAATGAATATCCTCCGCCGCATGAGCCGCCTTGTAAAGAATCTGCTCGATCTGTCCGCCCTGAAGCTCAAGAGTACGATAGATTTTGAGGAAGTCAATCTGCCTGGACTGTTGAAATCGGTGCTGGAAGATTATGAGGATGTCTTTACTGCAAGAAGCATCAGCGTCACCATGAATATCCCTGAAAAGCTTCGAGTCTGGGGAGACAAGGACCAACTTCAGCGGGTATTCATCAATCTTATGGATAATGCCATTAAATATAACTATGCGGGTGGCGAAATCAAAATAAGTGCCGAAGCAATTGGTTACGATTTACGTTTCTCTCTATTCAATACGGGCAGAGGGATTCCAAGGGCGGACCTTGAAAGAGTATTTGATCAGTTTTACCGGGTGGAAAAATCACGGTCGCTTCAATATGGAGGCTCGGGCCTCGGTCTGACCATCGTCAAACGGATTGTAGAACTCCATGGCGGCACGGTACAAATGGAAAGCGAACCCGGTGCCTGGACCCGGATCAGTATCACCTTCCCGGCGCCACCAAAATCCCCCCCCAAAAAATAGTTCCCCCAAGAAAAACGTTTTCGTTCTTCTCCTTCACCATTTCTTCATAGAGGCTATTTAAAGTTGAAACCGGAAACAGAGAGGCGAAGGGAAATTTCCCAGGCCGATCCGTCTATCATACAGCCCGGGTTTCTCGCCCTCCCCGTTTTTCGCTTCATGGGATCGACGGGAAACTCGGGAGGCCTTTTTTCCACGTAAAAAGGCACTTCGAGCCCATTCGTTGCGCGAAAAGCTGAGAGGAATATACGAATGAAAAATATATTTCTGCTGCTCGGTCTGACTCTGGCAACGCTGGGAGGGTGTGCGACGTACCATCGAATGCCTCTCGGTCCTTCTGCCATGGCAAAGCAGCTGCGGCCGCCGGCTATGGCTGATGTTCGTATTCTGGCAAAGAACATCAAACACCCTATTTTGAAACCGGTTCAGTTTAATGAGCGGGACGGCCTGTCACCGGATGAGGCAGGCGTTCTGGCGGTCCTCGTGAATCCGGAACTCCGCGCTCTCAGAGATCAAAAAGGGCTCGCCGAGGCCCAGCTCTTCCAGGCGGGCATCCTCCCCAACCCCCAAATCTCTTTGAACCTTGATGTACCTACCGGAGGCAGCACCAGCGGGACTGTCAACGCTTTCGGCCTTGGTCTGGGATGGGATATCTCTTCTCTCATATCGCGGGGGGCAAGACTGGATGCTGCACGAAGACACGCTGTCTCCGTGGATCTCCAGGTTGCATGGCAGGAATGGCAGGTCGCCCAGGCCGCCAGGCTGCACGTCTATCGCCTGCTGTTCATACAAAAGCAGTTGATGCTTGCCAAAACGACGGAGAGGCAATTGAAAGAGAACCTGCAAACCGTTAAAAAGGCCTTTTCCTTGGGATTAAAGACGATCCTGGAGCTAAACGCAGCGGAAATGGCCGTTCAGAATGCGCATAACACTGCCCTCACTTTTGAGCAACAACAACTCCGCGAACGTCACGGGCTGAACAGGACACTGGGCTTGTCCCCCGACCAGGTCGTTCTACTCCAGCCGAATACCAGGTTGCCTCTATGGCAGCATCTCCCCGGCTACCAGGAGATTATACAGGGACTGGACAACCGGCGTCTGGACCTTCTTGCCCTGAAAAAGGGATATGCAAGCCAGGAGGCATTGGTCAGAGCGGCGATTCTTTCTCAGTTTCCCAGGATCAATATCGGGCTAACCCATGCCCAGGATACCGGAAACGTGATTACGACGGGTTTTGCGGTCAGTGTGGATCTGCCTTTCTTTGACCGGAATCAAGGAAGGATCGCCGTGGAGAGAGCCGATCGCAGACGGCTCTTCGATGAATACGTAGCCCGGATTTTTCAGGTCCGATCCAGCGTGGCAGCAATCCTTGGGGACATGGCATCCATAAAAAGACAGTTGGATGCGGCAAATGAGTCGGTGAACATCTCATCTCAGCTTGCAAGGTCCTATAGGCAGGCACTGGCTGAAGGCAATGCTGATATCGTGACCTACAATAATCTCCGCAACGACTTGGAAACAAGAAGACTTGGTGTCCTGAAATTAAAGAGGGATTTGACTGACCTGGGCATCGCTCTGGAAATCGCCGCCGGGGAGTATCTCCATTGATTCGGCTTGATTAATATAATGAAATTTCTATGGAAGGAAAGAAAATCACATGAAACGGGCAAAATGGCTCTTCATTCCTATTGCTGTGCTCTGTCTCGGAGGAGCCTTCTATTACTATTCGGTGCATGAAAAAGGGCAACGTCCGATCGTTCGCGACAGCGCGCCGGTTGTCTCGGTCACAACGGTCAGAATGGCGCCCATAAAGAGAGAAGCTATTCATGAAGTAACGATGGCCTACGGGACCGTAGTGCCGGAACCGGGAGCGGTGAGAAGCGTATCTGTACCGTTCGCAACCCGCGTCTACCAAGTACTGGTCAGCGAAGGGCAAAAGGTGTCAAGAGGACGCGATCTCTTGGAAATTGAACCCAGTGCGGACACGCGCCTCAAGATGCAGGAGGCGCAGAGTACTTGCGATGCAGAAAAGCAAAACCTTAGAAAGATACGGGAACGGGTGAAACTCAAGGTGGGCACTGTGGAAGAACTCCTGGCCGCACGGGAGACGTATCAGAAGGCCAAGATCCGGCTGGAAGATCTCAAAAAAAGGGGAATTGCAGAGAGAAAAATAATCCGTGCACCTGGTTCGGGAATTATCTACCGGGTACACGTTGAGCAAGGGTCCGCAGTGCCTGCCGGGACGGCGTTCCTGGACATCGTTCCGGAGGATCGCATCGTGGTGCACTTGAGTGTGGAGCAGGAGGATGTCAAGCGGCTCACGCCCGGACAGGTTGTCCTGATTTCCAAAGTGAACGCCAAGGCGCCGGACAATGCGAAAGGACACATCGAAATGATTTCCCGGGCAGTGAACCCGACCACACGTCTCGTCAACATCTTTGTTTCAGTCAAATCATCCAAAGGTCTCCTCCTGGGAGAGTATATCCGTGGGCGGATCATTGTTGTTTCGAAAGACGCGATGGTGGTTCCGCGATCTACAGTACTCCCCGAAGATGGTCATTTCATTCTTTACACAATCTACCGGGGCCGAGCCAGAAAGCACATCGTGAAAACCGGACTCGAAAACCATCAGGGGATTGAAATTGTTGCCAAGGACCTGAAACCTGGGGATCAGGTAGTTGTGCTCGGCAATTATGAACTGCAAGATGGGATGCCCGTCCGGACGGAGGCATCCAGATGAATGCAACAGGCTGGATTCAATCACACCGCCGTTCGATTCTGTTTCTCATAGTTGTGCTTGCCCTGGGAGGAATCGCCAGCAGCCTGAAGCTTCCGGTGGCGCTTTTCCCCCACGTAAATTTCCCCCGGGTAGTAGTAACGCTGGATGCGGGCGACCGTCCTGCGGAGCAGATGGCCATCCAGGTGACCTGGCCTGTGGAGGAGGCGGTTCGGGCTGTTCCCGGAGTTCGCCACGTGAGATCCACCACCAGCAGGGGCAGTGCGGAAGTCTCCATTGATTTTGACTGGGGCCGGGACATGGTTGCGGCCACCCTCCAGATCGAATCTGCTGTCAACCAGGCTTTGTCCCGTTTACCGAGGGGAACCAGCTTTGAAGTTCGGCGCATGGACCCCACCGTGTTTCCGGTCTTGGCCTACAGTCTGACCTCCGACACGCACTCACTGGTGGAATTGCATGATATAGCGATGTATCAATTACGGCCCTTGCTTTCTACGGTGAAGGGCGTTGCAAAGGTGGGAGTGCAGGGAGGTGCCAAAAAAGAATACCGGGTGACTGTGGACCCGGCTCGCCTGAGCGCCTATGGCCTCTCCCTAAGCGATGTGGCAAAGGCCATTTCAGCGGCAAACGTCATTACTGCAGTGGGCAAGATTGAGGACCACTATAAGCTGTACCTGACCATTTCCGACACGCGCTTCCATAAGTTGGATCAGATCCGGGAGACCATTCTCCGTTCGGGGGCGAATGGGGTTGTGCGTCTGGATGATATAGCTACCGTGAGTCGCGGCACGGTCCCGCAATGGACCAGAGCGACCGCCGACGGCCATGATGCCGTACTTTTTCAGGTCTACCAGCAACCTGGAGGGAATACTGTCCGGATAGCAAAAGATATAAAAAGAAAACTTGCAGGATTTCTCCCACAGTTGCCGAAGGGCATTAAGCTCGCCAATTGGTATGACCAAAGCCAATTGATCCTTTCCTCAGCAGGCAGTGTACGGGATGCCATTATCATCGGAGTTTTGTTTGCTGTCTTCATTCTGTGGGTCTTTCTGCGGAATATCAAGATGACCTTCATAGCCGCGGTGACCGTGCCGTGCGTGATGGCCGCCACCGTCCTGCTCCTCTATGTGCTCCATATGAGTTTCAATATCATGACCCTGGGAGGCATGGCGGCAGCAATTGCTCTCATCGTGGACGACATGATCGTCATGCAGGAACATATAGTCAGGAGATTGCGTACAGGTACCGGTGGTCATCATGACCGAGTCATGACGGCAGTAAGGGAGTTCAGCCGTCCTCTGGAGGGCTCTTCTGCCTCTACGATTATCATATTCATTCCCATGGCTTTTCTCTCAGGGGTTACCGGCGCGTTCTTTAAATCCCTTTCCCTGACCGTGGCCTCGAGCCTTATTATCTCCTTTTTTATGGCGTGGCTCGCTGTTCCGCTGCTTGCAGATCACCTGCTGTCGGAGAAAGATGCCGAAAAGGAAAAAGCGGGTTCCTTGACAGGGTTTTTTCATGGTTGGTACGAAGCAATCATGAAACCATTTCTTCGCCGTCCCTGGCTGGTTGTCATCATTATCGTTCCCTTGCTGGGACTCGGCTGGATTTCATATAAACATCTCGGTTCCGGCTTTATGCCAAAGATGGATGAGGGCGGGTTTATTCTCGACTATAACTCGATGCCCGGTACTTCGCTTACCGAGACAGATCGCCTGCTGCGCCAGGTTGAGAAAATTCTGCAGCAGACGCCGGAAGTCCGAACATACTCGCGCCGCACGGGTTTTTCACTCGGAGGAACTTTTACTGAGCCGAACCAGGGAGACTTTTTCGTGCGGCTGAAACCCTTCCCCCGGAGGCCCATCGAAGAAGTTATGAACGATGTGCGCAGGCGGGTGGAGCATGCGGTTCCGGGTCTTCAGATCGAGATGGCACAGTTGATGGAGGACTTGATCGGGGACCTTACTGCCGTGCCCCAGCCCATCGAGGTCAAGATCTTTTCCGATAAGGGCGCCTTGCTCAGGAAGCTGGGACTTAAGGTAGCCGCCGCAATCCGCAAGATACCTGGAGTCGTGGATGTGAAAAACGGCATCGTGCCGGCCGGTGACGCCATTGATATCCGGGTCAGCCGCGTCAAAGCCTCTCTTGAAGGAATAACGCCTGAGGAAGTGACGAGCAGGCTGAAAGACTTTTTGACCGGCATAGTCACCACACGGATACAGGAGGGCCCCAAGATGGTGGGCGTGCGGGTATGGATCCCCACCCTAGAGCGCGAAATGCCCATGGATATCTTCAACCTTCGCCTCCACGGCCCTGACGGCCATCTTTTTCCGCTCAAACGCATCGCCACCCTCAAGGCCGTCACCGGCCAGCCGGAAATCATGCGCGATGATCTGAAACGGATGATCGCTGTAACAGGACGCATCAGCGGTCGGGATATGGGATCCGTGATACGGGATGTCAAATCTCTTCTCGCAAGGCCCGGCATTTTTCCAAAAGGGGTTTACTACTCACTTGGAGGTCTCTACGCGCAACAGCAGATTGCCTTTACCGGACTCGTTGCGGTGTTTGTTTCGGCCGTCATCCTGGTCTTCCTGCTGCTTCTGTTTCTCTACGAACGCTTCCGTGTTGTTGTCAGCATGCTGGTGAGCACGCTTCTGGCTCTCACGTGTGTCTTCATTGGACTCTTTTTAACAGGAACTGAGATCAACATTTCATCCATGATGGGAATGACCATGATTGTCGGTATTGTGACAGAGGTCGCCGTTTTCTATTTCTCTGAATACCGCAGCCTTCCCAGTGGTCTCGATGGAGACACGGCCCTGATTCAGGCGGGAAAGAACCGTATGCGGCCCATCGCTATGACCACCTTGGCGGCAATCCTCGCCTTGCTGCCGCTTGCCATGGGCATCGGCCAGGGGGCCGCCATGCAAAAGCCCCTGGCCATTGCTATTGTTTCGGGGCTGGTTGTGCAGCTGCCGTTGGTCCTGATTGTCCTGCCGGTCTTTCTCAAGCTGCTGGGGTTGGACAAAGGATGATTCTGCAGCCAGTTTGCTGCGATATTTTAAAACGGAAAAGAAACGGAGGTGATACTAGTGAAAAAACGTACTGCATTTCTGGCCATCGTTTCAATTTCTGCTCTGTTGCTTGGGGCAGGAATATGGGGGACTCAAGCATATGAAGGACCTCTCTCTGAGAAGAAAATAATTTCTTACAGCGATATCGTCTTCAATGTGAAGAACCTTCAAAAGGTGGAAAGAGGAATGACGCAGGAAGAAGTGCTGCAGTTGTTGGGTGTACCTCAAGAAGCAAAGGAAGAGCACCGGCGACACAACCGCTGGACGGTCCATTACTTCTATGCTGATGGACACGTGGTCAATTTCAAAGACGGGCTGGTGGTCGGTAAGAAGTGAACTTAATAGACCGAAACACCTGCTCTTCAGGAAACCACATGGCTGGCGGTCCCGACCTATGTTGAAAATCGATAAGAAGGACAGGACCATTCACGTCACGGCGTCTCGAACTCCTTCTGTATGATTTCTAAGACCTTTTCGGGGGTTATGATCTTGAGGCAGACGTTGTCTTTGCACGGAGATTTCCGGTGGTTCGCTGCGCTCACGCAGGGAGAACAGGCCAGGTTCGCATAGATTGGAGTTGTATTGCCCAGCGAGCCATAAAGCTTTGGCGTCTCCGGACCAAAGAACACGTAGGTGGGCATGTCCGTAAGCGCGGCAAAGTGGGCGGGGCCGGAATCATTGCTGATCATGAAGCTGCTGACGGAATAGAGAGCAGGGAGGTCCAGGAATAGAATCTTCCCGGCGAGGCTTCTGCACCTGTCGCTTTCAATGGATGCGGCGAGGACGGATGCTTCCTCCCTTTCCTCTGGGGAACCGGCGATGAGTATGAAAGCGTTTTCCCACTTTTTCAGTATCTTTCTGATCAGTTCCGCATAGTACCCAATCGGCCACCTCCTTTGCGGCAGGAGATCGCTGGCATTGGGATTCACCAGGATGAGCTTTGCAGTATCGCCGAGGTTCGAAAAGCATCCTCTCACAACCCGCCGGACTCTGGCGATAGCTTCCGGGGAAATTTCTACCTTTTTCAGGACTACCTCCACATCATCTATGAATCTCTTGGAATAAGGAAATTCTCCGTTGGAATCTGTGACGGCATACGCAAGGGCCATAAAATCCTTCGCAATATGAAGGTAGGGATTGTATGCGACTTTGTGCGTCAGGAAATCTCCTCTGTAAAGGCCCTCGTTATAAAAAGGGTGAAAACCCACCCGGTTCGTTGCGCCGCAGAGCGCGGTGAGGAGGCCGGTGAACCGGGAGAACAGCTCCAGGTCGATGACGGTGTCAATGTCTTTTCTCCTGGCCCAGAAGAGAAATTTCACGGCATCAATCGTGAGGGTCAGAAAGCTGTTTTCCCTGATGCAGAATATATTTTCAGCGGGCACCGTCTTCAGCAGATCAAGGCTCGGCTTGTTCTTCTTGAAGATAACGAAATGAAGGTGGGCCCCTAGCTCCTTTTTGAGTTTCTCCATGGCGGGGTCGGCCAGTATGGCACTGCCCATTTCCGAGAGCTCAATCAGAAGGACATTCCGCGGCGCCTTGCGGACCGGTCTCTTGACCCAATGCATTGTTTTTAGAAGAAGTGTGATGCAGAAGCACAAAGGGACTCCCGCAAGAACGTCCACTTTTCGCATCGTGTCAATGTTCATACCTAACAACCTGCTTTCAAATAAGATTTAGTGCCCCAACTGAAACCACATGATGCGGCCCTTGCCCGGGCCGATCCTGCTGAACCTCCCCTTCTGGGCGGCCACAAAGAGGGTGCCTCAGGCGGCCTGCAGGTCCGACACGCGATGGGGTATCTCCTAGGTGGTGGTTCTTATTCATATTTAAGCCTCCTTGTCCCGAGCGTTCGTGATCCTGACATCTCAGGATGATCGACTGGAGCAGTCACTTGCCTGAAACCGCCTATGGCTTTTCGTTTCTGAAGCCAGAAAAACAATCCCGGCAGACTGGCGATGATGCCCGCGAACCCATAGAGTACGGAAATGAGGAGAACAGGGTCCTTGTCTGCACCTGCGCTCATGAACAGGGCGACCAACGCTCCTTCCCTCACCCCCCACCCTGCGAATGATACGGGAACGATCGTAAGAAGAACCGCCAAAGGAAAAACAGCAAGAAAAATGAGGAAGCCCAAAGCTTGTCCCGTGGAAAGAGAAATCAGGTATATGGAAAAAACAGCAAAAATATGCACGACCATTGAAAGAGCAATGATGCTGCCTGTCTCGCTTCCTGCGCTGAAGACCCGCCATATTTTTTCAGAAATGCGCGTCACAAAGGAAATGGATCGAATTTTCCTGAAGACCGGGACCCGAAAAAGGACTGTAAATGCCCCAAAACCGCAAAACCCGAAAACGCAGATGTATCTCACCCCTGTCAAAACTGCTGCAGGCAACACATGGCTTGCAGGGAAGGTTGCCAAAAAGCATACAGCCAGCAGGCAAAGGAGACCGATGCCCCTGTCGATGATCACGCCTTCGACAGCGTCAGAAATGCTGTGCGAACAGGACCTCAGGTCCAGCATCCTTATTCCATCCCCGCCGATGCTTCCCGGGAGGACCTGGTTGAAGAAGGTCCCTTTGAAAAAGCTCTTCACAAAAAAGACCGGCGGCTCTTCGATGTCCAGGATCTTCATCGTGAGGCACCAGCGCAGACCTGCAACCAGGTTGCTGGCCGCCTGACAGAGCACGGCCAGCGCCAGGAGAGCAACATTCACGTCTGATACGGCGAAGAGAGTTTTCGAAAGGTGAACAGACCTGAAAAGCCAGAACAGGATCAGACCGGACAAAAGCACTTTGAGGACCGCTTTAGTCTTTCTATTCCGCAGGTGCGACACGATAGACGTAAAAGGTCCTTTTTTTGAATCCTTCACGCTGTATAATTTCTTTCTTGACCAACCGAGCGTTTCCAAAGATTTTCATAAGCTCCTTTTCATGAGGTGTTTTTGACAGATAAATTCCTTTCATCCCGCGGAACCGGACGCCTTTGTCCCATAAATTGAACTGGCTGAACCTGGTCCGGGTGGGAATAAATACCCTCGGATGCCCCCTGGTATAAAAGGAAAGCATGGATGCCCTTCTCAGGTGGTCGGCAAACAGGGCATCACCAGGTTTGATGTATGGCTGTAGCTGTTCAACAGCCTCTTTCGGCCCGTAGAGGCGATTGAGCATGTTGAATTTCGGTGGAAGGAAAAAGAGCTGCGGGAACTGGATGAGAAGAGTCATCAGAACAGACAGGGCCACCCCAACACCGAGAACCTTCTTGAGATTCAATTGGACGATGAGGTGAGCACAGATAATCATTCCTGAAATGAGAGCCATTCCTCCCCAGTTCAGACTCATTTTCTTGAAGAGGGATTTATAGAGGAAAAACGCCATCGGAAAGAGGAAAAAAGAAGAGAGATAAAACTGGCCGAAATCTCGGTGAAAAAGCCGATATCGACAGGCGCCCCACACCAGCAACGGGAAGAACAGGAGCCCAAAAACAAGGAATTGACCGCCCAGGAACGTGAAAAGGTAGCCGAGCCGCAAGTGAAAGGTATCGCTGGTGCCGTGATGGTACTGAAAGGCAAAGCTTATCCAGTCGTGCTCATGGTTCCACCATATAACGGGAAGAAAAAGCAGGAAAGCTACGGCAATCGCCCCCCATGCCTTCAAGTCCAGGAATTTTTTCGGCTTCTTGATGAGTAGAAAAAACACCAATGATCCAAGGAACAGAACAGATGTGTATTTGCTGAGCATCAAAAGCCCCATGGATATGCCGGCGAGAAAATAGTAGCCGACCGTATCCTCTCTCAGCGCCAGGTAGCCGTAGTACATCGAAATCGCCCAGAACATCATGAGAGGGGCATCGGGAGTGACGATGGTAAATCCCATGTTTGTAGCCGGGAGCGAAAGGAGCATTAGCAGGGCATAGAGTGCGGTTTTTTCGTCAAAGATCTTTTTCGCCAGCAGATAGGTGTACATGGCGGCAATGCCCATACAGGAGACCGCTGCGAGCCTGACTGTCCATTCACTGGTTTTGAAAATTGTGAAAGGCCTTATGAAATAGGCGATAAGCGGAGGGTGATCATAGTAGCTCAGATCGAGATGCCTGCTCCACAACCAGTAATATGATTCATCCGGATGCAAAGGCAGTCTTGCGTTGTAGATCGCGTGGTAGATGGAATATATCACGATCAGTGAGCAGGCCGTCCAGTCTTTTCTCGATCCCTTCATTCTAATGCCCTCGTCGCTATCTCCCGTACCCGCAAATGATGTCCTCAGCGCTATTCAAATCTGTTCGTTCACTGGAGACAGCAGGATGGCAAGCATGGGGATGACGGATGAGGGACCGATACAGATCCAAATGGCGATCTACCATCTCCGTTTGAGAGAATTCTTGGAGAAAGATTTCCCTGCTTTTCAGGCCATATGCGTGTCGAACATCGGGGTGCGAGACGAGATAGGATATGGCCTCCAGCAGCTCCTTCGCGTTATCTTTTTCAACCAGCAGACCATTTATCCGGTGCCGGACTACCTCGGGAATCCCTCCGACGCGAGTGCCGATTACCGGCAGACCCGTGGACAGTGCCTCGATGATTGAAATGGAGAGGGCTTCGCGCCGTGATGGAGCGATGAGGATATCCATGCCCGCAAGGAATCTGGGGACATCCTCCTTGAAGCCAAGGAAAGCCACCCTTCCCTCTAAATTTCTGTCCTTTGCTATTGATCTTATTTCTCTTGCCCACGGAACCGTATCGTCACCAGCCAGAAACAATTTGCAGCGGCGATCCCTGAGGCCGGAAAGGGCTTGGAGCAGGATATCGTGTCCCTTGTCAGGTATGAAGCGTGCAGCCATGCAGAGCGCACATTCATGCTCCTTAACACCGAGGTTTTCGCGGATGTCTTCCCTGTATGTCCTGAGAGTGAAATTGTCAGGTATGCCGTGATATATCCTTGTAATTCTGGAAGGATTGATCAGTCTTGCAACTAGGGAGTCCTTTACCGCTTGTGAAACCGCGATAACGCAATCTGCCCTGTGGAACCGCTTATAACTGATCGTCGAGTGGGCTGTTGCAACAGCAGGAAGGGCGGCAATCCTTCCCGTCATGGTTGCGTAATGAGTGCCTCTCACCAGGTGACCGTGCAATAGATCAGGCTTCCACCTGCGCGCTGATCTTACCAGCAGAAAAAGGGAAATCAGGTCGACCATCCCATGCATCGGCACATGAATCAATTCTATGCTGTTTTCTTGCACTTTTTCAGCCAACCAGGAATCGGCGGGTCCGGCGAAAACAACCTTGTGGCCTCTGTGCGCAAGGCCGCGCATGAGGGCCAGGGCATGCACTTCTGCTCCGCCACATATATGGCTGTGTAGCACCACCATGATGTTCATAGAAATCTCCTTCCGGGATATGAAATAGCCAAACGACTCTTGAAATGAGATGCTAACAGAGGCAGATTAAGGACAGATGATTCGTGCATTAAAAGAAATTAATCTTAGCAGGGAATATGACTTGAAAAATACGCGGCAGACCAATATGTTGGTGAGAAAGGGAATGAAGGGTGAACGCTTGCATGAATATTATTTAATCTTGAGTTCATTTCTTGTTCATATTGTGCTGGCATAAAGACCATGAGGAGGAATGCGAAGGGAAACTCGCTCATGAAAATTCTGCTCATAGAAGATGATTCCCAGCTCGTGAAATTTATCGAAAAAGGCCTTAACCAAGCCGGATTTTCCGTAGAGACCGCCATGGATGGAGAGACGGGGCTCAGCATGGCGCTTGAGCTTGACGTGGACGTTGTGGTCGTAGATATCATGCTCCCTTTGATGGATGGATTTACTCTCATCCAGGAAGTCCGGAAAAGCCGCCCCGGGCTTCCTATCCTGGTTTTGAGCGCCAAACGGTCCGTTGAGGATCGCGTCCATGGGCTGGAGATAGGGAGTGACGACTACCTCACAAAACCGTTTTCCTTCACCGAACTCATAGCCAGGATCAGGGCCCTCGTGCGTCGAGCAGGGGCATATCCTGAAGCTACCCGGATCGAAATTTCAGAACTCTCCCTCGATCTCCTTTCAAGACAAGTGATGAAAGGAAGGGAAAGCATAGAACTTCTTCCCAAGGAGTTCGCTCTGCTTGAATACCTTGTCAGAAACAAGGGGCGCGTGCTCACACGGACCCAGATATTGGAGCAGGTATGGGGATATCAGTTCGATCCTGAATCCAATGTGGTCGATGTACACATTTGCAGACTAAGGGAAAAGTTGGGCGATACCGGCGAAAGGAGGCTCATCCGCACCATAAGAGGGGTGGGCTATGTGCTGAAAGAAGATGCGTAGATTACGAAAGAGTTTCGCCTTCAAACTGGCCTTCGTATACTCGGTGGTGTTTACCCTGGCATTCGCAGTCATCTTTGCAGCTATCTACTATATGCTCGAACAGGCATTATCCCAGTATACCAAAAAGGACCTTCTGGATGATTCTGTTGAGATTATGAGTGCCTATAGAAAAGGAAAAATTAAAGCACTGCAAGGCTACATTTCCAATGAGATGGAAGGAGACGGGCCTGCCAATAAACTCATCAGGGTGCTCGATCCGGACGGTCATGTAGTGCTGTCCTCTGATTCGGCTCTCTGGGGAAACCTGCCATTACCGAAAGAATCCGATTTGGACTCGAATGGCCCCATTGTCTGGTCCCTCAGGATACCCGAAAGGCCTGAGCTCAAAGCACGGGCCATGGCTTTTCTTGTTGGGAAATACGTTGTACAGGAGGCGGTCCCGGTCGAGTGGGACTCTAGACTCCTGGCCAGGCTTCGCGAGGCCTTTGGAGTAGGGCTGTTGCTGACCGTCCTGGTGGCCATTCCCAGCGGCTGGTTCATGGCACGAAGAAGTTCGGCCCAGATCCGAGGGATTGATAGAGTTGCCCGTTCGATTGCGGGCAGCGCAGATCTCAGCCGCAGGGTGCCGCTCAGAGGGACGGACGATGAACTGGACCATTTGGCAAAAACCTTCAATCTCATGGTGGAGCGGCTTGAGCGTTTTCTGAGGGAACTGCATGACATGATGGACAACACGGCCCATGACTTTAAAACGCCGCTCACTCGCATCAGGGCAATGGCGGAGACGGGCCTCGGCACGACAAATCATGAAGAGATTCAGGGAACCCTGGTTCAGATCATGGACGAATGCGATCGCTTTCTCTTCCTTCTTGACGCGATCATGGATATCTCGCAGGCGAGGACAGGAATTCTGTCCCTGGAGAAAAAGGAAGTTCCGGTTCGAGATCTGCTGGTTGGCATTCTAAGCCTTTACAGCGGGGTTGCCGAAGAAAGGGGAATCCGCCTGAACGTCGCCTATCCGCGCGACGACGAACTCGTCCTTTTCGCAGACAAGAAAAGGTTGAGTCAGGCCTTGAGCAATATTGTCGATAATGCGCTCAAGTACACCTCCTCAGGGGATACTGTCGCCATCTGGACCCGCACGGAGGCAGGTTTTGCTGAAATATGCATTGCAGACAGCGGCCCCGGCATACCTCAGGAAAAAATTCCCCGCATATTTGAAAGGTTTTACCGGCTTGATACCAGTCGATCCACACCGGGAAGGGGAATCGGCCTCTCCCTCGCCAAGGCTTACGTTGAAGCGCAAGGGGGGACCATAGCGGTGAAGAGCGAGCCTGGAAGCGGGAGTACCTTTTGCATCAGGCTACCGACGCAATAGGAAGGATAGCAGCAAGTCAATGGGCATGGAGGATAATGAATGTGAATAGATAGAAGACCCCGTAGCTGGCAAGCACCGCAAGAAAATTCCAGTGGCCGTGGTTTTCGCGAAAGAGATCCCATTTGAAGAACCATATGTTTTTCAGATACCTGCCCTTGAAGGTGGGAATAAATCTGTTCACATCCCGGCAGTACGCCTCGTAATCTTCTCCGAAAATCCCTCTCAAGTGCTGCTCCTCCCGTTTTACCCTGTTCGTCATGTAAAAATAGTAAAAAACGGTAAAAGCCAGGAGAATCCAGATGGTTCCCAAAAGGAGCAGGCAGCCGAAAAGGAGGAAAAAGCGTCCCTGGTACATGGGATTGCGC